>JANYGO010000323.1 GCA_025362325.1 Cyanobacteriota bacterium
GTCAGAAGCGGGCAGCGGGAATCGAACCCGCATAATTAGCTTGGAAGGCTAAAATTTTACCACTAAACTATGCCCGCACACACAGAACCTAAACATACCATAAGCTGCTGGGAATTGCAATAGGCCTGTGCAAAATTTCTCAAGATCTCCCTCAAAGTGCCTGAGTCAAAACTTGTAGCCCGCCCCAAAAATCCGGCTCTCCCAGGCTACTAAAGGCTTTAGGGATGGAAATAAGCGTAGATTTGCTGCGCCAAACGGGGGCCAATCCCAGCAACTTCAGCCAACTGTTCGAGAGTCGCTAAACGCAGATAGTCGATCGACCGAAAATGCGCTAACAATAGTTTTTGGCGGTGGTGCCCCAATCCCGGAATGTCATCTAAGCGCGATCGCTTCATTCTCTGGCTTCTTTGATCCCGGTGAAAACTCACCGCAAACCTGTGCGCCTCATCCCGCACCCGACGCAATAACTGTACACCCGGTTGCTCAGAATTAGTTGGCAGCGGCAAAGATTCCCCAGGCAAAAATATCTCCTCTCGCTGCTTAGCCAAACTCACAACCCGCAACTCATCTAGCAAATTCATCTCCCGCAAAACAGCCACAACTGCTGACAGTTGACCTTTGCCACCATCGATCATAATTAAGTCGGGTTTGTCAGAAATAGTATGAGAAATCGAAGATAAACTACTGACTTCTTTCAGCGATCCTAAATTACTCAATTCATCTTCATTTCTTTTATCCGTTAAATCCCGCACATTGCTCGTTGCCGAACTTTCTTTTTCCGTCTTGTCTCGAAATCGGCGACCTAGAACTTCTGCTAAACTAGCAAAATCGTCAGAATGACCCGATTTAATTTCAGGATTTTTAATTTTGTAATGGCGGTAGTGTTGGTTAGCCGGCAAACCGTCAATAAATACGACGCGGGAAGCTACAGCGTCAGAACCTTGAATGTGAGAAATATCGTAACCTTCAATGCGGTGTGGCAGTTCTGGCAAATCGAGAATTTCTGCTAAATCTTGCATTGCTTGAGAATTGCGATCGCTCAATCTTTGCATTCTAGCCAATTCATACTCAGCGTTGCGTTCCACCATCTCAATCAACTCCGCCTTAGTTTGCCGCTGCGGAGTCAAAATCGTCACTTTTCGCCCCTTGCGGTTGCTCAACCAATCTGCTAATATTTCCCCTTCTGGTAAGTCGTACTGCACGGAAATTTCGCTGGGAATTTCTACGGATTCGACATTTTGATAATGTTCCTCCAACACCCGCTGCAAAATCGCTCCCGGTTCCACACCGCATTGAAATTCCCATTTTCCTATTGCTGATTTCTGGGAAGAATGCGAACTATTTTCACTCACATCTCCTTGTAGCAAAGGGGTTGCGGATGCAGGTACATCAGCCATAAATCCCAATCTGCCAACTAATTGACCGGCACGAATTTGGAATAATTGAATACAAGCGTGCTGGGTGTCTGCCGCCAGGGCGATCGCATCCCTAGAAACCGTATCATTGGGTAAAGACACCTTTTGACCCGCACTCAAAGACTGCAAACCCTTAATTTGATCGCGAATTCGCGCCGCAGTTTCAAAGTTCAAATCTTCCGCTGCTTGTTCCATTTGTGGTTCCAGAATATCCAGCAACTCCTGAGTCCTTCCCTGAAAAATCATCGCTACTTTTTGGATAATTTTTTGGTAATCTTCCGCAGACATTAACCCTTGACAAACGCCGACGCAGCGCCCGATGTCGTAGTTCAGACAAGGACGGTCTTTAAACAGCGGTTGAGGGCGCTGTCGCAGGGGAAAAATTCGCTTAATTAAATGCAGCGTACTCCGCAGCGCCCCTGTATCGACGTAGGGGCCGTAGTAGCGGTCTTTTTGATTACCCGCGCGGCGTTTGCGGGTGATGAAAATGCGCGGGTATTCCTCCGACCAAGTTATGCACAAATAAGGATATTTTTTATCATCTTTGAGGAGGACATTAAAATAAGGTTGGTGCTGTTTTACGAGGTTTGCTTCTAACGCCAAAGCTTCTGCTTCTGTGTCGGTGGCGATGAATTCAATTTCGCGTACTTGCTGCACCATCATCGCGATGCGGGGACTGAGATTTTGGCTTTCGCGGAAGTATGAACGGACGCGGTTTCGGAGTTTTTTGGATTTGCCGATGTACAGAATGCGATCGCTCTCGTCTCGCATTAAATATACACCAGGAACTGCCGGAATTTCTTTGAGGCGGCTTTCCAAGCGTTCTGCATCTTTAACCAGCGGCAGCGTTTTTGTGGACGGCATATAAATTTGAGATTTTCTGACTTATATATACCATTGTAACGCTGTTATCCGGGTCTAGGGAATCAATCACAAATCAAAACGGCCGATTTATTATCGTCTATTTTGTCCAAGGGATATTTATCCTTAATAAATTGTTGCAGCAAATCAAATAAATTATCAAAAGCCCGACTTTCATCGGTTGAATAAAACAGAATAATTTTAGCCCAAGAAGCAGAGGTGTTAAGAGCAAATCTCTTTTGCAGCCAAGGCTGAAATTCTGCAAATTATTCCTCTTGTTCTGTGAACGGGGTTTCAAGTAAATCGCGGGCGTATTGATAGCCGCACAAGAACATAAATAGGTTGCTGATTGAACGGGAACCGATGTAAATTCCCGGTTTATTTTGAATGCGATAGAGTAATTAGTAAAATTTAGTCATTCGATCAAATCCACCTAAAGAACTCTATTTATTTTTCTTACTTTTCACGGGATCTCTTGAGCCTAGAAAACTACTGACAGCCTATATTCCACAAGCCTGATTTCACCGTTGGTTTATTAGCATTAAGTAGAAAATATTAACAAAAGCCTTAAAATAAAACCCTTGCCTGACAAGGCTTTCAGAGATGTCGTGAAAAGTAAGATTTATTTTTAAGTCTGCGAAGACTAAGTGCGAACTTTATTCAACTATCAACTATCAACTGTCAACTGTCAACTGTCAACTGTCAACTGCTACAATATCTGAGATAAAAACTTGCGTGTGCGTTCTTCCTTCGGGTTCTGAAAAAACTCTTCCGGCTTCGCTTCTTCAACTAAAACGCCGCCATCCATTAGCACAATACGATCGGCTACTTCGCGCGCAAACCCGACTTCGTGAGTTACTACTACCATTGTAATTCCAGTTTCCGCCAAATTGCGCATGACATCTAAAACTTCCCGCACCATTTCCGGATCTAATGCTGATGTCGGTTCATCAAACAGCATGATTTTAGGCTGCATGGCTAGAGAACGTGCAATAGCTACTCGCTGCTGCTGTCCGCCAGATAACTGTCCGGGATATTTTTTTGCTTGTGACAAAATTCCCACTCTTTCTAACAGTTGCATCGCTACTTCTTCGGCTTTTTTTTTCGGCCACCGGCGCACCCATACGGGCGCTAGCATGACGTTTTGCAAGACTGATAAGTGGGGAAATAGGTTGAATTGCTGAAACACCATTCCTACTTCTTGGCGAATTTTATCGATGTTGCGCAAGTCGTGGGAAAGTTCGATGCCGTCGATCGTGATTTTACCTTGCTGATAGGCCTCTAAAGCGTTGAAAGTGCGAATAAACGTCGATTTACCCGAACCCGATGGGCCCATCACGACGACGACTTCACCTCGGTTGACGTTCATGCTGACGCCACGCAGTACGTGAAATTGTCCGTACCATTTGTGGACGTTTTCTGCGACAATTACTGTTTCTTGGCTTGTGGGTTGAGTTTCTATCATCTTTTTTTTTATTTTTTAACCGCTGATGAACGCTGATGAACGCTGATAGATATTCATGTTTGCAAATAGTCTAATGACTAATGACTACTGACCAATGACTAATGACTTTTTTCTAAACTTCGCTCTATTTTGCGGCTGGCTAATGACATTGAGTAGCAAAATACCCAATAAATGAGGCCGACGAATATGTAAACTTCGGCGTACCTGCCGATGTAGGATGGATTGGCTAAAACTGCGCGGGATATTCCGATTAATTCTAACATTCCGAATAGGGCAAGTAGGGATGTATCCATGAATAATCCGATGAATTGACCGCCGATCGCCGGAATGACGGTTCGCAAGGCTTGAGGTAGTACAATCAGAATGGTTAGTAAGGGTGTATTGAGCCCGATCGACCTTGCTGCTTCCATTTGCCCCCTGGGTACGGCCTGCAAGCCTCCGCGCACGTTTTCCGCCAAGTAGGCCGCACTGAATAATGTTAATCCGGCGATCGCCCGAATGACTCTATCTAATTTGGGATATTCGGGCGGCAAGAATAATTGCAGCATGACTTGACCTAAAAACAAAATGCCAATTAATGGCAAGCCGCGCACTATTTCAATGTATAATGTTGAAAGCAGTTTCACTACTGGCAAAGAACTTTGTCGACCGAGGGCGAGCAATACTCCCAAGGGAAAAGAAAGCACAATGCTAATAATTGCTAAAAACAGCGTCAGCACTAAACCGCCCCAATCATTTGTCGAAACTTCTCTCAAACCTAACCCGCCTTTAATTAGCCACAGAATTAGCGGGAAGGAAAGAACCCAAATTGTAGGCATCCAGCCCAGGATTTTGGGGTTTATTTGTCGGGCGGCGACATACCCCGCAGTGGCTGCAATAATAATTCCTAAAAGGTAGAAGCGAGATGTGAGGTCGATCGGCGAAATCACCGCACCAACAACCGCAGCACCGAGTAAAATCAGTGTAGGCGGATTCCAAAGACGTTCATCTCGCTGAATATTTCCCCAAGTTAAACCGCCCAACAAGGCAATTATTGCTGCGACTATCCACAGCCGCCAGTAGGATTCGCTGGGAAATCTGCC
>JANYGO010000380.1 GCA_025362325.1 Cyanobacteriota bacterium
GGGTTTTTGCTGGGCTGTCGGTAATTTTTTGTAATTTAGTTGAACGCCTTTATATAGTTCCGACTGCACTGTTTTATCGGCACGAGATTGTTTTTGCCAGTAGGAGGTGAGAAATTGTTGGCTGCGATCGGCATTTTGGGAGGAAACCGCCAGCAAAAACCCGGTTTGTTGGCCGTTGTTGCGATCGCGCTCGAAGTCTGGCGTTGTCACCGCGAGGGTAATTTCGTCACCGATCCAAGGTTGGATATCTCGACTGTAATCCAGGCCAGTATTGGCGAGGAGGCTTTTTTTGATTTGCTCGAATTCAGCGTGCGAGCGGCTTCTTTCTGCGGGAGACGCAAAGATTTGCCGCAATGCTTCGAGGCGATCGGGATTTACCAGCATTGAAACTAACACAGGTGATTGTTTCGAGACAAACACAGCCGCAGCCGGAGTAGTTGTCGGCCCACCGGCGAGCAAATTTAGGGGAGTTTTGGTTGACAGCCAGTAAAAACCGCCTGCACTCAAGGCTAAGAGTGTCAAAACGCCAGCAATGAGAAAAGAAAAGAACGATCGCAGCTTCATACAACAAGGACTAATGACCACAGTCTACAATTAACTACAGTAGCGCATCACCGTAGCTATTGACACCTGCAAAATATAGAGGCGGTGTCTACCAGAAACCGCCCCAATATTGACAGGCTATTACCCGTCTGTTTATTTTTTCTAAGTCAATGATTGTGCCAATCTAGCCATTAGTTCTTCAATCGATAATTGAGGCAAATCTGCCAACAGCAATGATAAATTGTCTGGAGATAAAGCCAGCATATCGTGGATAATGCCAGCCGAAAGTTCAGATGACTGTTCCGTTTGAGGAAAAGTTTTTCTCAAAACAGTTTCAGCTAACAAATATTGGACTTGTTGGTGTTCATTTTCGCCCGCAGGCAGAGTAGATAATTGCACTAACAGCAAGGTAAAATCGGCAACAGGCAAGCCCGAAATCGGTAGAATCAATGCGACAGTTTGTGGGTCTAACTCCCCAAATCTAACTTGCAAAAAACTCTCCAAAATCATCCGCTGTCCTTCTTCCCTGCCTTCTTGCCTGCCTTGTTGTTGTGCAGCTTCTAAATGTTGTTGAAAAAGAGGTGCAATCGCCATAAATAACTCCTGATCTTCATCATCCCCTGCGGGAATAGGTGGTGTATTCGCTTGCAAATTTGCTTGCAAGATGTACAATAATTGTAGCGCGTTAGTTCGGAGTGGATTATCGACAGGCAATGCACTTAATTCGGCGATCGCCTGCTGCTGTACCCGCCCGCGGCCCAACATCCGCAACCACATAGTCTCGGGGCTTCTCGGTAGCTGGTGAATCGCGATTAGTCCGACTCTCCAAACCTCAGTTAAAAAATAAACTCCTTTCCCCCAGCCCTCGGACTCTTCGGGAACCCGAAAACCAAAACTGTCCAGTAAAAGTTCCGAAGCAGTGGGAGTTAAAATCCACAACCTTGGCAATTGTCTTTCTTCTAAACGCTGGTCTTCTCGATTAGTCTGCCGTCCCAGTTTAGCCCTACTATTTAATAGTTTTACCACACAACTGAAGATTCCCTCAGTATTAACCGGATTGCGAAACGGCTCAATGACAGCTACAGTAGCAGCCATCTTACCCAATAAACCCAAACTCTGAACATATTCGCCATCAAAAGAAGTTGGTTGAAACCAGACATCAATTTCTCTGACTTCAGCGGTGACATCTTTGCTGGTTTCTACTTCTCCCAAAGGCGACAATAACTCTTGAAGGTATTCTTTAGCAAACTGATCGTGGGGAAACTTAGTCATAAAGTCAATGTTTTGCACTCCCTGCTATTTTACACAAACAAATAGTCATTAATACAAACCTAACTCAAATGTTAACAATATGAACCTTTTGTGAACAAAGAGTTTTGCTGTCAAATATCAGTTAGAAATTTTATGAAGATTTGCTCGCAAAACTGTGCAACCAACGTTCCACCAGAATTGCTTATCATCAAGGTCAATTATAAATTAGGGTGCGGCTACCGGAACATAAAAATTGTAACCGACCGCTCGATCGCCTAATTGTCACTCTCATAGAAGAACTCAATCTTGAGTACAACCCCTTTGGGTCGATGACTATTAAGAAACGTAAAAAATCAGTAGGTAAAGAACCAGATTCATGTTATTATATCCAGAATGAAGCATTGGTCAGAGGGAGAACAGAATTAGACTTTGCTCAAGATCCGCCACCAGATTTAGCACTGGAAATTGATATTACCAGCAGTTCCTTAAATCAATTCGATTTATATGCAGATTTGTACCGGAAATCTGGCGCTAGGACGGACGAAGTATCAAGTTTTATCAATTGCAAAATGGCGAATATGCCGAATGCAATTTTTCCCTGGCTTGGACGATGCTACCGACGGCAAAAGTTGACGAATTTATCGATCGCACTCAAACGACAGGCGCAACCGCAGCAGTGCGAGAATTCCGGGAATGGGTGAGGAATAGGTAATTGTGAGTCTACCAACTCTTAACGTGCGATCGGCCTTTAACGTCAATCACAATGAGAGATATCGCACGAAACTTGACTGTAGGGGCGATCGACCTTTTCGCCAATCCGATCACCCTTTCATGACCTGTGGCTGCTACGATCGGGATGTTGTGGTCAAGGAATGACTATGACATCGAGCGCGAGCGCTCCGCCAACGTTAATTTAAGAGTTGCAATCGCTTTAAATGAGGCTTGTTACCGACGTGCAACTGCTTCCAAAACTGCCAGAGTCCAATTGCAATCTTCTGGGGAAACCACAACCACTTGAAAACCATACTTTTTTCCCTCTAATTTCACCCCTTCAGAATCATCCACATGCAAGTCAATACCAAAGGCTTGTGGATTTTTACTAGGCAAGGCATCGCCTGAATAGCGACGCAGATGATCTCTATGGATATTTTGGTTGATTACCCCTGCTACTTGAATACCGTAGCAACGTAACCACAAGCTTACAGAGCAAGGGGAACGATAGGAAGTTGTATAAATCCATATTTCATGTCCTCGTTGTTTCAATTCTTTTATCAAGACACGTGTTCCCAGTCGCAATGGTTCGTTAATCCAAGGTTTGAGGAAAAACGGCACTCGATTGGGTTCCCTCGGAATCTCTTTTTGATTACAGATTAGAGTGTCATCAAGGTCAAATGAAATTCGCATATTTTTACACAGTATAGTGTGGTTTATTTCGTCATTCTATAAGTCCTGTTTACATATCCCGGAGAGAAATCAGTCCATCTCCCTTGTTCCAGTAAACGTTGTACATATTGTGGATTGCCAGTTTCTTCATACAATTTTAGGGCCGCAGCCATTCTATGATTTCCCTCTGAGATAATATAACGGTTTCCTTGCCTAAAACCAGCGATAGGAGGAATTGGCTCTCCGTTGACCATTGATTGAATTAGTCCAGGAATCTGCTGGAATTTACTATCTAAAAGGCTTGGCTGTGCTGATTCCAAAATAACACCAGGAGGAGCATTGAGATCAAGTGGAAATTTTAGAACCTGCGTAGCTGTAGTACCTGTCCGTAACGAACGCAATAAACGAGCTGCGAGTTTAAGCGTCCAAATTACCGTAATGACTCCTACGGCCTCAACGAAATTTTTGAAGTCATTAGCAGCAGCACGCAGCCCCAGCTCATCCTTAGCTTGCCATGTTTTGAGCAAAAAGTTACCAAAACTAATTGCAGCAGAAGCCCCTAATAAAATAAGGAGTATGGCATCGATCGCTTGACCAACACCTGGTATAGCTTGCAAAGCGGCAAAAGCCAGTCCCACAGCAACTAATTCCGCTATGAATTGCGGATCATTAAGGAGTCGCTCAAATGCAGCTTTCGCATCTCCTACGAGCAACCCTGGCACCAGTTGAATAGCAGCCTTTAGCTTCTGAATAAATGTCATGTTACTGACATCAGGTTTTCCTGAACCACCAGATGGATTATTCGCTAAATCATCGTTCCCATTTCCACCAAAGAAAACATCTTTAAACTGAGGCTCTTTAAAAGTACGCGGTGGCGGTGTCCAAATATCCTTACTCGGCTTAGGTTTCTTATTCAACTCCGGTGGCGCATCCCGTTTTTTCGGAGCCTTATTCAACCGTGGCACATCCCCAAATTTGGGTACATCATTAGTCTGCCCCGTTTTCTTCGGGTCAAATGCTCCCCTTTTCGACTCAGACTCACCCGGCAAATACTTGCCATCTTTCCAACTAGACTTCGACCAACTCTCACTCCAATCATTCCTGCCATCATCCCAGACTGTCCCGCCACGAGTCCAACTCCAACTGCTGCCATTACTCGTATAAACAGCTCTTTTAGTTGCCGATTCTGAGTCGTAACCGCTTATCGTCTCTGTCCAACTGTAACCTCCCTTAAAGTAAGATTTG
>JANYGO010000064.1 GCA_025362325.1 Cyanobacteriota bacterium
TTTGCCTTCTTTAACTTGCTGCATAGAGTTGCGGAGGCTGGCTAGTATGAGTTCGGCAGGTTCGTCATCGGGATCTGCTGGCGGGGTGACGATATTGCGATCGATTAATAGTTGGTAGAAGTCGTCCACAGACATTACAGCGAGTTGAGCGGCTTGATCGAGACTGAGGCTGTGTTGCTGATAAAGTACGATCGCCAATTCTATCCTCACATCGGCTTCAGTCAGGGGCAAATTGTCGGGAAGGTCGAGCGTAATTTGCATGATTTAAGGTACTTTTTAATTTCTAGTTTATCTTTAAGTTTCACAATTTGGCAATCCTACCAGAGCGCAATTATTAGCTAAATCTGCCAAATGTTGCCAAGTGTGAAAGGAAAAGTAGCGTTTGTTTGCTGCGTGATTCCATTCACACTTTGGAACACTCCTCTCATAGCCGATCGGGCGGTTAAAGCGGCGCTACTTTATCGCGCTCAAGCTCCTCGCGGGGAGCAGTTTTTCCATTCAAATGTGTGTCATCATCATGGGGCGGATGTTGCGATCGATCGCGTTTCGTAAAGCGATCGCGAGTCGAGACAATCACCACGTACAGCACCGGCACCATAAACAAACTCAGGAAAGTAGAAACAACCATCCCGCCCGCGATCGCATTCCCGAGCGATCGGCGACTCGCCGCCCCCGCACCTTCAGGATTAACCAGAGGCAGAATCCCCAAAATAAACGCCAAAGAAGTCATCAAAATCGGTCGCAAACGCTCTTGAGCCGCCTCAACTGCTGCCTTAGCAACTGGATACCCCCGCTCCCGCAACTGGTTAGCAAACTCCACGATTAAAATCGCATTTTTACTCGACAATCCAATCAACATCACCAAACCAATTTGGCAATAAACATCATTCGCCAAACCCCGCAGCGACTGAGCCAAAAGCGCACCTAAAATCGCCAGAGGAACCGCCAGCAAAATAATGAAAGGATCGACATAATTCTCGTACTGAGCCGCCAAAACTAAGAACACAAAAACCAGCCCCAAACCAAAAATAATCGGCGCTTGACCCCCCGACTCAATTTCTTCTAAAGAACTCCCCGACCATTCATAACCAAAACCCGACGGCAAAACTTGAGCCGACACCTTTTCCATCGCTTTCAGCGCCTGTCCAGAACTCCCTCCCGCAGCCGGAGAGCCATTAATTTCAATTGACCTAAATAAATTGTAGTGGTTAACAGTTTGCGCTCCCACCACCGGAGTTAGCTTCACCAAATTGCTCAAAGAAATCATTTCATTCTTGCCAGAGCGGACATACAATTTACCAATATCTGTTGGATTAGCGCGAAACTGTTTATCCGCCTGCACGTACACCCGATAATTGCGCTGCTGGAGAGTAAAATCGTTCACATACTGCGAACCCAGAGCCGTTTGTAGTGTACTAAAAATAGTATCCAGTGGAATATCCAAAGCCTTAGCCAGATTGCGGTCAACTTCCACAATTAACTGAGGCGTATTTGCAGCAAACGTACTAAATACCTTCTGCAATCCCGGCGTCTGGTTCGCCTGCTTCAAAATCCCACCCATCGCCTGAACCAGAGCATCTAAACCGCTGTTACCTTTGCGATCTTGCAGTTGAAATTGGAAGCCTCCAAATTGACCTAAACCTTGAATTGCTGGGGGATTCACAGGGAAAATTCTCGCTTCGGGAATCGCTGAAAGCAGACCCCCCAACTTACCAATAATCGCTTGTACGCTTTCACCTTCTCCATGACGCTCACTCCAGGGTTTCAGCGTAGTAAAGATAATACCCTGGTTAGAAGTGCTACCGCTAAAACCAAAGCCACCCACAGAGAAAGTCCCTAAAACTTCAGGAAGTTTCAGAATTTCTTTTTCAACTTCATCCATCACTTTGCGAGTATATTGCAGCGAAACTCCTTGGGGGCCTTGAATAATTGTCAGAAAGTAGCCCTGATCTTCTTCCGGGATAAATGCTGTCGGGACTGATAGATAAAGCCAAGCTGTTACTCCCAGAGAAGCGATGAACACCAGAGTCACAACTGTTTTAATTCCTACTAGAAATATCAAAAACTGCCGATATTGTCGCCGTGTCCAATCAATGACGGCATTAACGCGATCGAACACCCAACCCAGCGGGCCGCCAAACTTCTGTCCTCGGCGCAGTAATAGAGCGGAAAGGGATGGCGTCAGGGTAATCGCAATAAAGGTAGAAAGCGCTACAGAAAAGGCAATTGTCAGTGCAAATTGTTTGTAAAGTGCTCCCGTAGTTCCGGGGAAAAATGCCACGGGTACGAACACGGCCATCAACACTAGGGAAGTGGCAATTACAGCGCTAAATAGCTCCCGCATTGACTCGGAAGCTGCTTCGCGGGGATTCATTCCTTGGCGGATCAGGCGATCGATATTTTCGACCACGATGATCGCGTCATCCACCACCAACCCGGTGGCTAATGTGAGACCAAACAGAGATAAACTGTTAATTGTAAATCCGAAAATTTTGATAAAAGTAAAGGTGCCAATCAAAGAAATCGGAATTGCGATCGCCGGAATGATCGTAGTACGCCAGTCTTGCAAAAATACAAAAATCACGATCACTACTAGGACGATTGCTTCAAATAGCGTTTTCACCACTTCTGCCATCGACTCTTCGACAAACAAAGTCGTATCTAGCGCTACTCGATGTACCAACCCAGGCGGAAAACTTTTAGAGAGTCTTTCCATTTCTGTTTTGACGGCATGGGCAACATTTAAAGCATTGCTTCCCGGCAATTGATAAATCCCCAAACCCACTGCATCATTGCCTCGAAATCGCAGGAAAGAGTTGTAATTTTCGGCTCCTAATTCTGCTCTCCCGACCTCTTTTAACCTAACTAGGGTGCCATTTGCCTCAGTTTTGAGGACGATTTGTTCAAATTCTGCGGGTTCTTTCAGACGGCTTTCTGCGCGTAAATCTATTTGATACATTTGCCCCTCGGGAGCAGGTTCTTGACCAACTCTCCCGGCACCAACTTGTAAGTTTTGTTCGTTGAGCGCTTTGGTTACATCTTGCACTGTCAAACCGCGAGCTGCTAACTTATTGGGGTCGAGCCACAGGCGCATCGCATAGCGGCGTTCCCCAAAAATTCGCACATCGCCAACACCTTTGATCCGCTTTAAAGCATCTACCAAATACAAGTCGGCGTAGTTGCTCAAAAATGTGGTGTCGTATTGTTTTTTTTCGGTAAATAAGCCGATCGCCAGCAGGAGACTGCTAGATTGTTTGGTAACTCTGACTCCCGTGCGCTGTACGACATCTGGCAGTTGCGGCTGGGCGACTGCAACTCGATTTTGGACATCGACGGCTGCAATATCTTTGTTGCGCGACGGTTCAAAGGTGGCGGTAATCGTGCTAGTACCGTCATTACTGCTGCTAGAAGTTAGATATTTTAGTCCTTCTACACCGTTGATTTGCCTCTCTAGGATGTTCGTAACCGCATTTTCGACAATTTCGGCACTCGCCCCGTTATAGTTGGATGTAACGGTGATTTGGGTGGGGCTGATGTCGGGGAAGCGTTCGATCGGCAAAGTGGGAATGCTGATTGCGCCTACTAGAATGATAATTAAGGCGCAGACACTGGCAAAGACGGGCCGTTTGATAAAGAAGTCTGCAAACATTATTTGGGTAATTGGTAATTGGTAATTGGTAATTGGTAATTGGTAATTGGTAATTGGTAATTGGTAATTGGTAATTGGTAAGTAGGTGGGTACAAATAAACATTAAATGGGTCGGGCGGGTTTTGCCTTCATCTGTCCGCCCCCTTGGAGACCCACACCATACCTGTACTCAGGTTGGTGTCGGGAGGAAAAGGGGGTCGTGGTCTATGCAGCATAAGAATAGCCATCTTTCTTAAAAATAGTTGAACAGTATTTGTGGCTAATGCCTTGAACTAATGTTGATGCAGAAATATTGAAGCTGCCAGATGTGCGAACAGCAACGCGCCCAACATAAGTCCCGATTTTCTTGCCATCCGTGACGATCGCTTTCACGATGTCGCCAGTCTGGAAACCTTTGACAAACTTGAACCGAGGGACATATCGAGATGGGAAACCAAATTTATCAGTTCTACACATCTGCCTAGAACCGTGACCTGTCGCTTTGATGAGCAAAGGTTTTTTGGTTAGGACTTCCAATGTATTTACTTCACCAACACAAGCAGCGTCTAGCCAATGAATCTTAGGAAGATTGAGGCGCGCTCGATTGAATTTGGTTCTACCTCCCGAACCAGTGGTAACAGTTAGTCCAGTAGTTTTAAGAGCATTGAACAATGCCCACCGAGTAGAATTAACTGCTACTGCGTCTTTTACTGGACGCTTTGCTTGGGCAAGTACCTTTTTCAAAACATCAGGTTTCTTAGCTAAGAAAACCTTGATATCTTGAGTACCTTTCTTGATGTTGCAATGTTCACAGGCTAGGCATAGATTGGAGATACGATTAGAGCCACCTTTTGATTTAGGATGAATATGTTCTATCTGGGGGATATTTTCTGTCTCACAGTAAGCACATTTCCTATCCCATTTCTCAAGTAGATACTCACGTACTTCGTAGCCAGAAAGAGTGCCTTGCTGGTATTCAATCCCTGAGATTTCAGGTTTTTCAACTTGCTGTAAATCAAATCTCACAAGCTCAAACGCGATCGAACTGATTGGAGCTAACCGAATAAACTTGTTTACCCAAGTCAGTGTAGTTAGTACCCGATGTGTGAGCGTCGGAGCTAACCAGCCCTTGGGTCTAGCACGATTAAGGAACCTAGCCCTGCGGTAGCGAGTATGGCGATTTCTTCTATTCCGACGTAAAATCCTGCGAGACTCAAGGCTTGCTTTAATAACTTGACCACGATGGGTTAGTTCAGCACCAAAGATAACTTTGTTCCCTTGAACTAAGGCTATCCCAGTTGTTTTAGAACCGGGGTCTATTTTGATTTCAATGGGTTGGGGCGTGGCAGTTACCTCTTTTTTGAGAATGATTGTGAATGGATACCTACGAAATACCGCAGCTTGACCAGACGTTAGTAATTTCCTTGCTACCGAGGGATGACATGGACTTAACGGCTGTTTGCTTGAATCAATGACGAATATGTAATTTGACATTTCTGTCACTCTAATTGCTTAGGTTATGTGAGCTTCGACAATGTTAGAGGTCGGTACTTTCCCAAAGACACTGGCTTAACCCTTTAAACCTGTTTAATCTCTGAGTTTTAGAGCTTGGGACTAGCTACGCATCCCAAGGTAAGAACTTTAACGCTTACTCCTAACGTAGGTATTTCTACCTGAGTCTGGTAAACTTTGGACTTCTTTCAAAGCCCACGCTGTACGCTAGACGCGTCAGCGTTGGGTTGTTTACCTTCTGGCTGATCTCATAGATTATTAGCTAAACCCGCCCCTAGGAGCGATCGGGATTTAAGGATTAAAGGATGAACAGGATTAATTTTAGTCATCTTCAATTCAATCCTATTAATCTTCAAAATTCTGTAAATCCTGATGCAGAAATTAATTTTTCCCACCCACTGGTATTTTTTGTCCTTCCCCAACAGCTTGCTCTTGAGTAGTAACTGGAGCACCGTCCGTCAAGTTGAGAATGCCTGCTACAATCACTTTTTCTCCGGCTTGCAAACCTTCGATAACTTGATAATTATTTCCCTGAATGGTTCCCAATTTCACGGGTTTTTGCCGCGCGACTAAAGGCGGCATTCCCGGTTTTTGCTGTTCCGGCTTTTGAGCTGTGAAGACAAACGTTTGCCCGCCCAAGCGAGTGACTGCGATGACGGGAACTAAAATTCCCGGCTTTTCTTGCCAGATGACTTTAGCTTTGACAAATTGCAGGTTGAGCAGTTCGCCGCTGGGATTGGGAAAGGTGGCTTTAGCTAAGATTGTTTGGGAATTGGCGCTGACGTTTGGGGAGATGAAACTAATTTGACCTGTGGCGATCGCCTTACCTTGATTATCCAGCATTTCTACTGGCAGCCCCAAGCGTAATTGAGGCTGACGCTCTAAAGGAATTGACAACCGCAAGTCGAGCAATTTGTTCTCTGTCAAAGTGGCGATCGGGTCGCCTGTTTTCAAATAATCACCCACTTTCACAGGTATGTCGCCGATGACTCCCGCGAAGGGCGCGGTGACAGCAGTTTCTTGCAGTTGTATTTCAAAGCCCCGCACTTGGGCTTGAGCTTGGGCAACTTGCGCTTGAGCTTGATCTATCTGCTCTGGGCGGGTGCCGTTGGCTAACTGGGCTAATTTGCTCTTGGCTTGGGCGACTTCGGCTTCGGCTTTGACTATTTCCTCTGGGCGCGCACCGTTTTGCAATTGCCGCAAAGCTTCCTGCTGCTGTTGCAAAGCTGCGGCGCGCTGCTCGATCTGAGTTTGTCGGTTCTTTTGCTGCTGCCCTAATGCCCTTTGGGCTTGTCGGAGGTTGGCTTTGGCGCTTTTGTCTTTTTGGATGTATTCCTGGAGGGTATTCGCGGACTCTGCGCCTTCTTTCGCCAATGCTTGATATCTGGCGAGTTGCTGGCTGGCTAAGTCTGCTGCGGATTTGCTGGCCTCTATTTGGGCTTTTGCTTGGGCGATGTTTTCTAAGAGACTTCCGGTTTGGGCATCGGCTAGGTTGGCATCGGCTTGGGCGACGCGGGCTTGGCCTTGGGCAACTTCTTCTGGGCGATTGCCTGATCGCAGTTGAGCTAGGTTGGCTTGGGCTTGGGCTACCTGGGCTTGAGCTTGGGCGATTTCTTCTGGCCTGGTGCCTGCTTGCAATTCGGCTAAGCGCGATCGAGTGGCGATCAAGTTGGCTTGGGATTGTCTTAATTGAGCTTGGGCGCTGTCGCTTTTGATCCGGGCGATGGCTTGTCCTGTTTCGATCGAGTCCCCGGATTTGACAAAAATCTGCGTGACTAGCCCTTCTGTTTCGGGTTTGATTTGTACAGAACGCTTGGCTTCCAAGCTGCTGACAAATTCCGAGGCATCTTGGACTGGGCTGGTTTTAACGGCTGCCAGCTTGACTGGTATGGCTTTGGGTTGATTTGCTGCTGCCTGTGTCGCTGCCCGATTATGGCTAGATTGCCAGGAGTACAAGCCGTAACCTGCGCCTGTGGCTGCGATCGCGAGCGCGGCAATTAGGGGCCAGCGCGATCGCGGTTTAGCCACAGGGCGGGGGCGATCATCGGCAACAATTTCAAAATCCTGCGGTAGATAGCTGTCTGCATCGATTGGGTGCAGTTCCGGTGTAGTAGATTTTTGGTTTTCAGCTTCAACGACGGATTCTGGGGATTTAGAATAACTCATGTGCAGCACCAGTTAGATTTTTTTTACATCTGACTTACCTAGAGTTTGGCGGCATCTTTGCTCCACCTAGCTTAGGGAATAAGGACAAGCCATCTTAAACAGAATGGAATAAGGACAAGTCGTCTTTTTAATCGGGGGATGTGCTTGGCTTTAGTCCGATCGCAGTTAGCCAAGCAGGGCCGCGATTATTTTTAGGAAAGTTGTTTGTTATCTCTCAAAAGTTATGATGTGCCACTGAGATTAGACATCCTCCTTATGACTCACTTGAGTAGGTGAGTGGGAGGGATTTTCTCACTTGAGTCGCCGGATTCAGGGGAGGTTGGGGAGTCTGTCACGCACAAGGCGCGATCGCGCGTTGTTCTTGGGCTAGTTGCTCTGTCAACCACTCGATTTCTAACTGGAGGGTGGCCGTACACCTTTCCCAGGATGCTGCTTGATACGAGTCAACGGGATTGTCATGTTCAGTTTGTTGGCCCTCTAGGTAGTCTTGGCGCAGGTAGCAGACTCTCAAGCGGTGTTCGAGCAACTTGATTCTTTCTGGGGTTTCTAAGTCACCAAAAAAGAAAAATTTGATTTGGAAGCGCGATCGACTGTTGACCCAGCTTTCTTGAGGGTGTTCGAGCATTTGTTCTCGCCAGAGTTCGCGCCCTTGGGCTGTAATGCCGTAGATTTTGCGCGGATTGCCGCCGTCTCCGGCAACTTGGGCCATTACCGAAATCTCGCCTCGCTCTTCCAACCGCTTCAGCAGCGGGTAAATCGCTCCGTAGTTGACGCTGATGCAACTGCTCATAAATAGCTCCAGTTGTTGCTTTAGCCGATAGCCGTGCAGGGGTTGCCGCTGTAGCAGCCCAAGGGCTGATAATTCAAGCATTTATATCAGATTGATATTATAGTCTGGATTATACAACTCTAGCTGATTGAAGGGCGATCGGGCAAATAGCTAGTTTTACAGAAATTTGAGAGTTAAATACACATTTAATAAAGTTTGTCAATATCCTGAAGATGTATTGTTTGATAGTTAAGAGAGGGCGATCGCTCGATCGACTAGCAAGGGGTTTGTGGGCGATCGGTGCGATCGCGTGAGATTTTAGTAAAAAACCCGGTTTTGTGTCGGCTGCAAATTTAGTGCCTCCGCCAGCGATTAGTTTCCCCTGAATCAAAGTCCAATTTCTTTGCTTGAATCCCGCTAAATACCCAGGCTCAATTAGACAAGATTGCAAAAGTCATGTTGAAAGGTTGAGTTCGCAGTTAGAGAGCCCTGCAATTAAATTGAAGCATCAGCCAAATCTTCGTCTGCGATTGCGATAACGTTCCGAAAGAATCAGAAAAAAAATTAGTCATAGATGGGTTCAAAACGCCACTCTAATTCATTATCCCAAAAAGCTACTTTTTTAATTCTCATTTCCCCCTCCTATCAATCAATTATCTGCGTCCATCAGCGTTCATCCGCCAACATCTGCGGTTAAAAACTGACATAATTTTGCCGCCACCAAGCGCGCACAAACTTAATCTCATCAAACGTATAACGTTCTTGCAAAAACTCATAAATCGCTCTCAATCTTTCATCTCCAATAACTTCAATTGCTTGTACGATAGCCTGCTGGCTTTCCGATTCCACCAACAAATTTATATCCACTTCCCGGCCCATATCCATCAATTCTACCAGATGCCCAGAAATAGTATTAGGACTCATGCCCCGCGCATTTGCTATGGCTTGAACTGTCAAACCTTTTCGGTATAATTCCCAGGTTTGCATCTGGGAATAAGATGGAGAATTTGCAAGATTAACGACATCAGGAGATACAGGGCTAGTTGGCAATCCTTGTTCTTTGCAAAAAGTGCGAATTGCTTCTAAGAAAACTTTGCCGTACTTATTTCGCTTGTTGCTACCGACGCCGTAAACTTCCTCAAATTCTGTAAGAGTTTGCGGGCGTTTTTCTGCCATGTCTCGTAAGCTTCTATCGGGAAAAATTACGTAAGGCGGCACAAATTGTTCGTCGGCAATTTGTTTCCGTAGCGTCCGTAGTATGGCGAATAAACCTTCGACTTCTACTGCCAAAGACCGCACTCTTGCCTGTACTTCCCGCGGCGGTTCAATGGCTATTTCCACTGTCCGCTGACGTTTCATGATTTCCCAACTTTTCTCGTTGAGTTTCAAAATGGGAAAACCGTCTGTTTTTTCGTCTAAAAAGCCTTGATTTATCAGCGAACGACTTAACCTTTTCCACTCGTCTGGACTTCTATCTTTGCCAATGCCGTAGGTGGAAAGTTGGTTGTGCTGGTATTGCAATATTTTTTGACTTTTTGAGCCGCGCAGTACGTCGATAATATGATTCATGCCGAATTTTTCTTGGCATCTGGCGATGCAGGACAGAAATTTCATGGCTTCAAGTGTCCAATCTTCTACTGGTTTTTTGTTGCAACAGTTATCACAATTGCCGCAGTTGCCGGGAAATGAATCGCCAAAATAACTCAACTGGACTGTGCGGCGGCAATCGCTGGATTCTGCATAGTTAATTACTCGCCGTAATTGTTGGCGGGCAATTCGTTGTTCTTGTTGGTCAGGTTTTTGTTCGATGATGTATTCGATGGTTTTGACATCGCCGAATCCGAAAAATAAGGTGCAATGGGATGGTTCGTTGTCTCTGCCTGCGCGGCCGGATTCTTGATAGTATCCTTCTAGGTTTTTGGGTAAGTCGTGGTGAATTACAAACCGCACGTCGGGTTTGTTGATTCCCATCCCGAAGGCGACTGTTGCTACCATTACTTGCACGTCGTCGCGGATGAAGCGGGTTTGATTGGTCGATCGATCTACATCGTTCATTCCGGCATGGTATGGTAGGGCTTGGATGCCGCTTTGCTGCAATTTGTAGGCAACTTCGTCAACTTTTTTGCGGCTGAGACAGTAAATGATTCCCGAACCGCCTTTTTTTTGGATGATTTGCAAAACTTCGGCAAAACTGTGCTTGGTTTTGGGGCGGACTTCGTAGTATAAATTTGGTCGGTTGAAGCTGGCGACGTGGATGTAGGGATTTCGCAGGGTTAGCTGCTGGATGATGTCTTGGCGGACGCGCTCGGTGGCGGTGGCGGTTAGTCCCATAATGGGTATGTCGGGATATCGATCGCGCACTCGTTCCATTTGCCTGTATTCTGGTCGAAAGTCGTGTCCCCATTCCGAAACGCAGTGGGCTTCGTCGATCGCAAATGCCGAAATTCCTAACTTAGAAGCTACTATATCTAAAAACGGTAAAAATCTCTCACCCAGCAACCGTTCGGGCGCAACGTACAGCAGTTTAATTTTACCTTCGAGAATTGCTGTTTCGCGCGATCGGGTTTCCATCGCGCTCAAAGTGCTGTTGAGAAAAGTCG
This sequence comes from Cyanobacteriota bacterium, assembly GCA_025362325.1. Classification (GTDB taxonomy): domain Bacteria; phylum Cyanobacteriota; class Cyanobacteriia; order Cyanobacteriales; family Microcoleaceae; genus Microcoleus. The sequence continues at coordinate 10,676 of JANYGO010000064.1, forward strand.
CCCCAATCCCATTATCCTGCAAAGCTTCCACCTGGTCTTGCATCAGGGCAATCAGCGGCGAAACAACCACAGTCAATCCCGGTTTCAACAAAGCCGGTAATTGAAAGCACAAAGATTTGCCACCGCCAGTCGGCATGACAATCATCATATCGCGTTGTTGTAAAGCAGCTTCGACAATTTCCCGCTGCCCCGGGCGGAAAGAGTCATAGCCAAAGAAATGTTTGAGGGATTGTTCGAGGGATGAGGGCGCGAGAGATGTTGGCGGATTCGACCCTGACATTTGCAGTAGTTGGTTGTTGACTTCTACCTTATTCTAGGTCTTTTGAGCACAAATACAGTTACAATATTTGAGAATCTCAATTTAAGCAGAGAAACTGATGCCGAAAGCAATTTGGAATGGTGCCGTTTTGGCCGAGAGCGACAAGTGCGAAATGGTAGACAATAACTATTATTTCCCGGCGGATGCAATCAACCGCGAGTATTTCCAGGATAGCAGCACTCACACTACTTGCGGTTGGAAAGGTGTTGCTAGTTACTACAGTGTTGAAGTTGGCGGACAAGTTAATAAGGATGCTGCTTGGTACTATCCTACTCCGAAAGATGCTGCTAAAAATATTGCAGGATATATTGCTTTTTGGAAAGGAGTTAAGGTAGAAGCTTAAGTTTTGTCCGCAGGTTTGTTAGCCGCGATTTCGACAAGCGTCCAATCGAGGATACAATAATGTTCATTAGTGTCAACTTTAGCTGCGAACGTACTCATAGACTTCTGTTTACCGCCGAGGCCAGATCCCCCCTAGCCCACCTTCTTAAGGGGGGAACAAGATTCCGATCAAAGTCCCCCTTTTTAAGGGGGATGCGAGGGGGCTCTAGACTTGGATACAAAGCAGAGATACATACAAAGGTTTTAGGCAATTGTTGACACTAAAAGGGGGGACAAGAGTCTTCTCTTGCGTCCCCCTTTTTAAGGGGGATGCGAGGGGGATCTAGACTTGGATACCAACCAGAGATACAAAGGTTTTAGGCAATTGTTGACACGAATGAACATTGTTGTGTCCCTACGGGCGATCGCAATAGCCTACAAATTTTAATCTTTTTCCCAAGCGGCGGCTGCTTCCCATCCCAAACCGCGACGAACCACAATCGGTTCGCTTTCTGTCAAATCAAGAATGGTAGAAACTTGATATCCCGGATCGGAATCATCATCGACAATGATATCTACTAACTTTAAAAAACAGTCAAATAATTCAGCTTTGCCAAAGCTTTCTTCTTTGGGGGACGGCACGGGTGCTGCACCTTCATCATCAGTTGTAATATGAGCGGATGTGGAAATAATCGGATTGCCCAAAGCTTCCACAAGTGTAAAACAAAGCGGGTGGTTGGGAACGCGAATTCCCGTGGTTTTGCGTTTTGGGTTCATTACCAACCGGGGCACTAACTTGGTAGCTGGTAGCAGAAATGTGTAAGGCCCAGGAATTAACCGCTTGATAATTCTGTATGCTTGATCGCTGACGGCAGCATACTCGGTGATATTTGACAATGAGGAACACAGGAAGGTTAAAGGCTTATCATTGGATAGTTGCTTGATCTGCCTGACTCGTTCTACCGCAGACTTCGAGTTGAGATCGCAGCCGATCGCGTAAACTGTATCTGTCGGATAAAGCATCACTGCCCCATCTTTGAGAGCTTTTGTAATCTTCTCGATTCGGTCTTTCTGGGGTGCAACGGGATGGAGTCCGTAAATAATTGCCATGTTAAGATATTGCAGGCTAAGTGGGCGATCGCCAAATGTGCTAAAACAATCAATGTTGAAAATTAATTGCTAATAATGAATAAAATAGCTTATTTTGACTGTCCCACCGGCATTGCTGGCGATATGTGCCTCGGAGCTCTTGTACACGCGGGTGTTCCCTTAGACTACCTAATCGAAAAACTCCATTTACTAGGCATTTCGACTGAGTACCAATTGCGGGCGGAATTAGTTCACCGCAATACTCAACAAGCAACTAAATTTTATGTGGATTTAGCAGCCGATTTGCCTTTAAAATCAAACAATCCGGCTGCTGACTCCGCCCTCGATCCCTCGGAAACTGAATCGCCGACTTTCGACAGGCGCCACCACCACCAGCATCATCATGATGGGGAAGAACATTCTCACAGTCACGGCGAAGCAGATGCGGAAATTAGCCACACTCATCACCGCCATTTGCCGGAAATTGAGCAGATTATCATCGCTGCAAAATTGCCTCCGCGCGTGGAAGCGTGGAGTTTGGAGATATTTCGCAAATTAGCAGATGCAGAGGGTTCTGTACACGGTATACCTGCAAATCGGGTTCACTTTCACGAGGTGGGGGCTACGGATGCACTTGTTGATATTATCGGTACTTGTTTGGGTTTGGATTGGTTGGATATTGATGAGTTTTACTTTTCGCCGATGCCGACTGGTGGGGCTACGGTGAAGGCTGCACATGGTAAGTTGGTTGTGCCCACGCCTGCTGTGATGCGGTTGTGGGAAACGCACCGAGTGCCGGTTTATAGCAATGGGATCGATCGCGAATTGTGCACTCCTACGGGTACTGCGATCGCCTGTACTCTCGCCTCTGCTTTTGGCCCGCCGCCGCCGATGCAGGTTCTGAAAATTGGTTTGGGTGCGGGTTCTCGCAATCTGGCAATTCCTAATATTTTGCGCCTGTGGATTGGGGAGAAGTCAGAAGTCATAAAGGAAAATTCAACCAACCAACAAGAAACAATCTGTGTTTTGGAAACGCAAATTGATGATTTGACTCCGCAGGCGATCGGCTATGTTTTTGATGCTTTGTTTCTCGCCGGAGCTCTGGATATTTTTACTACGCCTATTGTGATGAAAAAGTCGCGGTTAGGTGTGTTGTTAACTGCGATTTGTTATCCCAAATTTCAGGATGCTTGCGAAGCTGTGATGTTTCGGGAGACTACTACTTTGGGTATTAGGCGATCGACTCAACAGAGAACTATTTTGCACCGAGAATTTGAGACGGTTAAAACTGAGTACGGCGAAGTGAAAATCAAAGTTGCTAAGTCGGGAGAAACGATTGTTAATGTGCAGCCGGAGTACGAAGATTGTGCGGAAATTGCCAGACTTAAGAATGTTAGTTGGCGCGAAGTTCATCGCTTGGCGCTGCAAAGTTGGTACGATCGCACTTGATGCTAAATCTAGAAGACTCGGCGGTTGAAACCGCGTCTATACAGACAAAACCCACCTCCGTGGGTTGAAGATTAAAGCCGTCGGCGTGCGTCTAAAATTTGTTGTTGCAATTCCTCGAAAGCGGGCAGTTTTGAGTTAGGATTTTTCTCAACGATATCCTTTATTTGGTCGATTAGCTCGATCGCCAGCGGTACGCCAAGCTGCAATTGTTCCAAGACATCTCGTTGAGCAAAAACGGCTTCCGGTGTTCCTTCTAGAATCAGTTTTCCGCGATCCATCACAAACACCCAATCGGCCCAGCGGTAGATGAAATCGAGGTCGTGACTTGCTAAAAGTATGGTAGTTCCGGCTGCGTGAATTTGTTGCAACAAACCGATCAGTTGTCGGGTGTGGCGCGGATCGAGATAGGCGGTAGGTTCGTCTAGCAGCAGCAATTTGGGTTTGAGTACCATTATATCGGCGATGGAAACGCGCTTCTTTTGTCCTAAACTAAGGTTGTGGATGGGTTCGCGGGCGAGTTCGCTTAAGTCGAATTGCTCGATCGCCTGTTCCACTTTTTGACCAATTTCGGATTCGGGCAATCCTAAGTTGTACAATCCGTAGGAGATATCTTCTTCGACTGTGGAAGCGACTAATTGATGTTCGGGATTTTGAAAGACGAGTCCGATTTGTTGGCGCAGTTTCATGAGAGATTTGCGATCGTACCGAAAGGGTTCGCCTTCCCAGCGAATAATTCCCTGTTGCGGTTGGTACAAGCCGTTTGCTAGCAGAAAAAACGTGGTTTTGCCGCAGCCGTTTTGACCGATTAGCCCGCAGCGTTTCCCGGCGGGGATTTTGAGGCTTAAATCGTGAATTGCTACTCGCGAACCGCAGGGATATGAGTAAGAAGTGCGATCGAATTCGAGAATTGATTGAGACATATATTGATAATTGGTAGATAAGACGGCGGTTGAAACCGCGTCTATACAAAGGAAGTCTGCCTCCGCAGACTGAATAAGATAACGTAATTTTAACGGCTTTTTCTTCAACCCGCGGAGGCGGGTTTTGTCTGTATAGACGCGGTTTCAACCGCCGAGTCTTCTTTGAGGCTTAAGATAAGACGGCGGTTGAAACCGCGTCTAGACAAAGGAAGTCTGCCTCCGCAGACTGAATAATATAACGTAATTTTAACGGCTTTTTCTTCAACCCGCGGAGGCGGTTTTTGTCTGTATAGACGCGGTTTCAACCGCCGAGTCTTCTATTAACCGCGTTTATCTGTTTCAATCAACTGCCAAAGTTGAATTTCATAACAGAGATGCTGTTCAAAAAGTTGACTAGCCTCCAATCCTTCAACCACTAATTTCTTAAACCAGCGGCGAAATATCCAACGCAGGAATTTATGAATCGGCGGAACTGCGATCGAAATTAAATCCGCAACATAAATCATTGTGTTCAGTCCAAACCTGCGGAAAGTATCGACATACAGGTCAATTGTCGGTAAAATATGAGCGGAAATATCCTCAGTTTTTACTACAGTGAACCCAGCTTGCAACAAGGCAGCATTAAGCTCTTTCACAACATGACAGTTAGAGAACATTCCCTCTGTATAGTTAGGATTAGAGCGCATCATATCAGCAAGTAGTACGTAGCCTCCAGGATTGAGGACAGCCGCAGCGCCTTTCGCAATATCGACAGCAGACATATACTGGCTACTTTCGCTAAAGAGAATCAGATCGTAGGAATGGGTGGCTTTGAAGTCTTCAAATCTGGTGAGGTGGAAGATTGCCCGATCGCCTGTACACTTGAGAAAGCGCTGTTGTTGGAACGGATCGGGTGCGAGCCCTTCGACTGCAAAAGCGCGATCGAGCAAATAAGCCGCATTCCCCCCAATGCCGCATCCTACGTCCAGCACGGTCTTGACTTCTTGGGGGATAAAATCTAACAATTTATCTGTGTAAGCTTGCTGAGCGTTGCGCAGCCGCGCGATCGTGAGTTCGTCAGCGGGCACGGGCAGAGTTTTCCAATAGCCGTAATGAAGGTATGGCGAATCTGTCAGGCCCAAATAGTAATTCAGCGCTGCATTTTGGTACCGAGTTACTTTGGAAATAGAAATTGATGTTTGCTTCGACATGGAGAGAATCGGCTAAATTTTAAGATTTCCGGGAGGGTTAAAATTCTTCCCAGTGCTTGCATATATGTTAATAGCACTGAATGGCATAAATTGCCAACGTCTGCCACAAATTGATATAATTTTATCGTCGAAGTCCGAGCGGATACGGCATAAAAAAATCAAAGAAATATTTAAGCCGGATTTGGTGTCACATCAAACTCAATATTTTCATATAAATCGGCCACCAAAAACTCCACACAAATAGAAGTTAATGAAACTCGATCGCCCGCACAGCTATATTCCGAGAAAATCCACTTATTTGCTTCAGTTTTAGAATATTGCTGCACCTGTAGCCGATATTGGTCGATTAATAAATACTCCTGAAAACTAGGAATACTGCGATAGGCTGCGAACTTTTCATCTCGGTCATAAGCTTTGGTACTTTTAGAAAGCACTTCCGCAATCAGCACAGGATTAGTAATTGTATCCGTGCGTCCAGATTGTAACTCGATCGGGCGCGCTACTACCATCACGTCAGGGTAAGTATAGTTGCTAAACTGCGGAACCCAAAGCCGTTGATCGGATGCAAAAATACTGTAAGGTTTACCCTTGAGACTTACCCTCAAAACAGAATTTAAAATGCTCGTAATTTCGCTATGATTTGGTGTGCCACCTGCCATCAGAATTATCTCCCCATTGATAAATTCATGTCGCTCTTCTGAATTGATTTCCAATTCTAGATATTCCTCAGCCTTGTAGGTTTTTGTTTCAACTTGCGCGATCATACACAACTCTCTCCTTAATCGACTGATTCCAGTTTATCATGAAAATCATTCTAATTAAACGTAAAACTCCATAGATATTAGAGCCGAGACTATTTAAAGAATTTGGTAATATCGATATTACCATATTGTTTGGAGGCAGAGCCTCCAGATACGTATTCCCAGGCAGAGCCGGGGAACGAGAAAAACTTGTTCTAGCAAGCTTCCGTACATCCCTACAGCAAATTAAAGAAGGCAAATTACACCCTATTTCCGAACTGTGGGATGGCATTGATAACTAACGAGACACCCCAAATCCAGCTTTTCTTTTCCAATGAGTTCAAAACATGACTTCGCCCCCTCATTAAACGCTATCGTAGCATCCGCACCGACCGAAAACCGCTACTTGACGAGCGACTATCTGGCAACTTCATCGGCGACAAAATTCCCGGAACAGGCTACACTCTATTCAAAGCTCGCCTGAAAAACAGCGACATCCAAAAGGGCAAAAGTAGTGGCTATCGAGTTATCTATAACTCAGCGGTGATACCTACATCTTACTCGTCGTTATCTACTCGAAGTCAGACCAAGATGACATCCCAGCCAATCAAATTCGAGACATTATCGATGGCTCTTGAAAAAGCAACCAAATTCATAATCATGCTACAGCGATGAGGACACTACAAGTAATTGCGATCGACTTTGGTGGATTGATGTGTTTGTGTGCAACTATAAGTTCGATCGTCTTATATCTCTGAAATTAAACCTTAAATCATGCAATTTACGATCGCCCTTCCCGACAATCTACCCTTGACTGAAGCCGATGTGCGACTCGAACTTGCGATCGTACTTTATCAACAACACAGCCTCCGTCTCGATCAAGCCGCTCAACTCGCCGTAATATCTGTGGACGACTTTTACCAACTGTTAATCGATCGCAATATCGTCACTCCGCCCGCAGATATCGATGACGAGCCCGCCGAACTCATCCTAGCCAGCCTCCGTACATCCCTCCAGCAA
>JANYGO010000089.1 GCA_025362325.1 Cyanobacteriota bacterium
GGGCCGCAATCTTTGATGACTTCTTCGAGAAATCTTTCGACTAATTTTTGTTGCGGATTGTTGCCTAGTTCCTGATATTGAGTTAAAGTTCTAATGTCCTCTTGTTGCAGTTGAGCGCCGACAAGTTGTAGTTCGATCGGGCGGACTTCTCCCAATTCTCCAGCTAAATCTTTGACTAATTCTTCGATCAGCTCCGGTTCTAAGTAAAACTGCGATCGTTCAGTTAAAGTACGAATTACCGATCGCGCATCGCCCAGCGAAAAATTTCCCAAATAAAACAAAATATCTTTGCTGAGAATGTCCGCCAAAATATCATTTTTGATAAATAATTTTGTCTCGTTTTTGGCTCGGGAAAATTCCAGCAAATAGTGCAGGTAATCTTCCCGCAAACACAGAACGACTTTTAAATACTTGATTGTCAAGCATTCCCGCAAAAAATCAAAAAATATTTGCCTTTCTACGGGTTCTTTCCACACGGAAAAGAATTCTTCAAATTGGTCAAATATCAGAACAGTCACTAGATGTTCTGAATTAATTTGCAATTCCTTGATAATTTTTTCATATTCAATCGCCTGTTTTTCTACAATCACTTCTACAGGCTGTGATTGCTCAATTTTATCCTCATTATCCCCCGCCGAGCCGCCATTAAATCCCGAAGTAAGATTTTCCTTGACTGCTGCCGCTTCTAGGGTCAAATCTACCCGAGGCGCTCCCGGTAATGCGTCGGAAAATTCCGGATCGAATATTTCAGCTTTCCCAGTAGATAACTGTCTGGTTAATTCCCGCGGCCAGTTGTTGTAAACTTGCAGCACTACTGGCAAAACAGTCCGCATTTCGATCTTTTTTTGCTTTAGTGCCGGTACTAATCCCCCGGTGACAATTGAACTTTTACCAACTCCCGACTGACCGTAAATTACTGTCAGTTTGTCTGGGGTATTGTTCATCCTATATATTAATCGATTGAGGTCTGCTTCTCTCCCGGAAGCAGTAATTTCGTCAGCAATAGTAGCAGCAGCGACAACAGTTTCGGCGGCGGGATTAATCGCTTCTCTGTGCGGCTGCAACTTTCCGGCTCCGATAAAAGCTCGAAACCGATACGTATGTTCTACCGCTCGATAATCTTGCTTGATTTGAAATGCTTTGAGATATTCTCCCCGCTGAAAATAGAATCCTCGCAGCATTTCCAAAACCCGCAAATACAGCTGCGGGTTGTAGCAAGGTTCGGTTTCCGAGCGAGCCAGTTCTAAATGCGCGATCGCCTCCTCCATCTCGCCCAACTGGCTCTGAGCCTCTGCTAAAATTAACAGATACAAGCCTTGATGCTGCGACTTTACAGGCGTTCCCTGTCCCGTCGCTTCAAAATTTGAGTTGAGATTGTTGAGAGCGACTAAAGCCCATTCTTTCGCCCCTTGCCAATTTTTTTGCTCTAAGGCTACTCTAGCCAAAAAGCCGTAATCTTGAGCCAAATTAACTGCTGAATTTTTCATATTTTCATGTAACCTCCGAGCTTTGATAGCTAAATTCCAGAGTGCATCCCAATCTTCTAAATGCTGCAATACTTCGCCGAGTTGATTGATGAATATACCAACGGCATCCGACTGTCTCGCGCGTTCTAAAACCTCAATACATTGCTGAAAATAATTCTTAGCTTCCGTCCAATAAGGACGGTTGCCGCTGCGGTGCTGTTCTGCTTGGAAGCGGTAGCAAAGACCGATGTGAAATAGGAGAATCCCCTCTAATAGCGGTGCAGGGTGAACGGTAAATAACAAATCGCTAAATTCAGTTTTTTGCCCGAAAAAGGCTACTTGATATTTCCAAAAATTTAGGCTCTTCTGATACAATTCAAGAGCGGCAGAGATGCGGTGACAAGCATATTCGTTTCGGGCGCGAATAAAGTGCAAACTGGCTTCAAGAGCTGGTTCTAACCTGATGTTGCAAGTTTGCAAGTCTTGCCTCGCCGACTCTAATTCAGTCAAAGAATTGGCTCCGAGAATGGCAGAATTACTTAAACGCCAATTGCCGCTTTCTAAAATCTTGGTAAAAATGCGATCGGTACTTTTGCCCAAGAAATCCACCAACTCGTCTGGGCCGAGCACAAATTCAACAGTTGTCGTCCAAGTCTCGATATCTGTGACTAACCGAATCAGTTTTTTTAAGATTTTGTCTGTCACCCACAGCACCACGGGGAAGGGAAAATTATTCCGAAATTCTTCCCTCACGTAGTTGGTAGAAGTCAGCACGCGATCGATCGCACTTACCGATTCCAATCCAAACACCATTAAAGCTTGGGGCTGGCTCCCGTCAAGTTCGGTTTCTATCGTCGTGTAAAGAGTTTTAACAGATGCGGGGAGGACAATTTCTCTAATCTCGATCCCAGACTCCTCGCGCAATTGCCGTACAGTTTCCTCTCGCATCGCACTGTAATTGCACCGCACCAAAATCAGCGAGAATTGCCCCTGAGACATTCTCAAAGTCCGGGAAAGTGTGTGCAGCGAACTTTGATTATTTTGTGCTGCGGTGTCTTGTTGGCAGTGCGAATTAATCATAATATTTGAAATTTGTGATGGAATAGATGCTGTAGAAAGAAGTTCGGCAACGAATTTTAAAACGGATGTAACGGAGAGTTATTGTAGGGTGCAATTCCGGCTGAATGTGGCGACCACCTGCTCGATAAGTTTCCCCCGCCCCCACTTTACGGGCGTGTTTGTGACCTCAGAAACCCGGTTTACTCCTATATTTATCGTTACTAAATCCAAAACTCGTAGAAACCGGGTTTCAACACTACCATACGTAAGCTCTGAAACTGTCCGATTGTTTTAGCCGATCGCGCTTAAAGCATACCCGAAAAAATACATACTCTGTTATTATCATAATCTCAGGAAAACCCACCGGATTTTACTGATTTTTTTTCCCCTCGGCCCCTCAAATTCTACCGAGAAAAAAAGTCGTGAAGCTTAGCTATCCCGAGCGTGAATCGCCAAACATCCCGCACATCCGATGCAGTTATTCGCAGATTGCTGAAATCTTGCATTCCCTGCTTTGCTGGCCCCTCGCCGCACTGAGATAAACTACGGCCGGCGGTTCCTCAATTACAGCTTGAAAATTTGCGGTCATATATTTATCAATCTCCATATCTAAATTAGTAGATGAAAAATCAGGTCGATCCCAATCCTCGCTTTCTTCAATGGTGATTGTGGTGGTTGGTGCCGCCATATCAAAATCAAGCCCGTCGCCCAAATCCGAAACTTTCTGATTTGGCTCTATTTTCTGAGCGGTATCGGCGGCCAAAGCTTGAGTTGTATTTGCCATTAGTACGATCGGCAATGCTACCATTGCACTTATCGTTTGTCGCGCCGTGATTTTCCGCATGATCTCCTCCTGGTATCAACTAAATTGTGATGCTGCTATAACTTCAAACATCCGCCGCTACTTTGCTGCGGTGCTATTAATTAATCCTCGCTTGTTTTCCGACAAAATATCAGCCGAGCTGTGACACTTCGGGGCAAATTTGCCTGACTGAGGGTATCGGGTTAACTCTTCCCCTTGATCTTTACTACGTGAAAACTCTGAAACCGTCAGGTTTTCCAGTTAGGTAATTCCCGAGATCGATCCCGACTGTCAATCCCAGACTCAAAGCCGTCAGAAGTTCGATCGCAGCCCCGCGCTACCAGCAAGCCGATCTGGCTTACCCGATCCACCAGATATCTGTCAATAATTAGAGCTTAACAGTTCTAATTTTTTGCAGAATGCTCGTTACCAGGCTCTTCCTGGTAACGCAGAGCGGCGAGCCAGAGCCGCCAGCAAAGTCTAGACGGTTTCTACTTAGTCAAGCCGTGTTCGAGCGCGTAGCGAACCAACTCAGTACGGCTGTTAGTACCCGTCTTGCTAAACAAACGGCTGACGTACTTTTCCACATTGCGCACGCTAGTTTCCAAGCGGCGCGCAATTTCCTTATTCATCAAACCTTGAGCAACCAAATCTAAAACACTTTGCTCTCGCGGAGTCAAATCAATTTTAATCGACGAAGCACTTTGGACGATCAAACTCCGCCCGCTCAGCAAAGACTCAATTCTCGCCATTTGGCTGGCCAAAGCAGCAATATCCGGGCTTTCAGCATTTTCCCCCGTCTCCTTCGCAGCGGCGCGGCGGGCGAGCAAATTCGTGACAATTGCTACTAACTCATCGGGATCGAAGGGCTTAGAAAGATAAGCATCGCAGCCTGCTTGATAGCCTTGAATGCGATCGCTCGTCATCCCCTTAGCCGTCAAAAACACCACCGGCAAAGACTTATAGCGAGGATCTTCCCGCACTTGCTTGAGAAACTGATAGCCGTCCACCTGTGGCATCATAATGTCTGAAATCACCAAATCCGGATTGTGCTGCTGCAAGAGTTCCCAGCCATCCCGAGCATTACTGGCAACCTCAACCGAAAAATCGCTATCTTCCAAATAAGCCTGTACCGCTTCCCGCAAGCCCGGTTCATCATCTACCAATAATAATCGTGCTGACATATCCTTTACCCTTACGTTTTACCACTATTATCTTTTAATTTAGCCGAATTCAACTATTTTTACACTCCATCTATAGAAGCAACTAAAAAAATTGCGATTAAACTCCTATACGGTTCAGTTAAACCTGATCCCCCCTAGCCCCCCTTAAAAAGGGGGAATAATTTGTTCAAAGTCCCCCTTTTTAAGGGGGAGGCGAGGGGTATCTCCGGGGAACAAACATCATTAACTAAACCGTATTGTGGTTAAACTCAAGAGGTTTAAGTTTTGTTTTGATCCAATGATTAAAAACTGATTAATTCAAAACTAAAAACCGCGCAGCGTTGTTCGCGCTCGCGCGGCAATCGCACAATTATTCTTGAACCATTCCGACTTAAACTTTTGAACGATCGGTCAAAATTTCATAACCTGTTTCCGTCACCAACACGGTATGCTCGAACTGAGCCGACATAGCATTATCAACCGTTACAGCAGTCCACTTGTCAGCAAGCGTCCGAGTGTACTTAGAACCCGCATTCAAAATCGGCTCGATCGCCAATGTCATACCCGATCGCAATTTCACGTTAGGCATTTCCCGAGTGCGGAAATTAAAAACAGACGGTTCCTCGTGCAAATTGCGCCCGACACCGTGGCCGGTAAACTCCTCAACAATGCTAAAACCGTTGCTTTTGACATGATCTTCGATCGCACCCGCCAGATCGAGCAAATAAGCTCCCGCCTTCACTTGTTCGATACCTTTATAGAGAGCTTCTTCAGCAACTCTAATTAATTTTGCCGATTCCGGTGTCACTTCCACAACTGCGATCGTGATGCAAGAATCACCGTGAAAACCTTGGTAATATGCTCCAGTATCTACTTTAAGAACATCTCCGGTACGAATTACTTTTTTGCGGCTGGGGATGCCGTGAACAACTTCGTTATTAATGCTAGAGCAAATCGAGCCCGTGAAACCGTGATAGCCTTTAAAACTCGGAGTGGCGCCCATTTCGCGGATGCGTCTTTCAGCATAAACATCCAAATCAGCAGTAGTCATTCCCGGTTTTACAATTTGCGAAATTTCTTTCAGTACCGTTGCGACAATTTTCGACGCCTGCCGCATTATTTCGATTTCGCGTTCCGACTTAATTTCAATGCCTCGACGCTGTTTTGTGACTTGGGGTTGTTTAGTTGGCCCAGAAAGCAGACTGCTAAAAATATTCATGTATTGATTGTCAGGTAATTTTGTACTTAGACGGCAGGTTGAAGCAAAAAACGGCAAATATCCGGCTTTTTGGGGAAAAACGGGTGTCTTGTTCAGAACTGTCGATCGCTAGTCCTTTAAGCTAGCTTAATATTTTTCTCACAACTCGGCACGAGATTAGGGGGATAGAAATAGTTTTGAGTGCGTCAGCCTCCCTCGATCTGTTAGTCTGCGGAGGCAGACTTCGTGTGTGTAGACGCGGTTTCAACCGCCGAGTCCCTTTGAGCCTCCGATCTCTGGCCTCCTAAGTTGAATGATTCAACAGCTTTGAGCCTCACTGGATTGCTGAGCATTCCTGCGAGGTTAGCAATTGCTGCAATTAACTGAGTTACCTCAACAGGTTTAGATAAGTGCATCTGGAAACCAGCTTCTAGCGCTTGTCGGCGCTCGGACTCTCTCACGTAAGCCGTCAGGGCGATCGCAGGCATCTTTCCACCCCGCAGCACTTCCATTTCTCTCACCCGCGCGATCAACTCATAGCCGTCTGCTTCCGGCATTCCAATGTCGCTCAGCAGCACATCTGGCCAAGAACTCTCCAGTGCAGCTAGAGCCCCTGCCACCGATGCTGCCGATCGCACCACAGCACCTTCCTGTTCCAATAAAGCAATCATAAACTTCCGCGTGTCATCCTCATCATCCACCACCAGCAATTGCAAATTAGCCAAAGTTGGTAGAGCCTCTGACACCTCATGGAGTTCCAAGCAATCATCAACAGCACCTTCCCCGTTTCTCTCAACAACTGGCAGAAAAACCGTAAATTTCGCACCCTCGCCCGGATTATTCTCTGCCCTAACGTTACCGCCGTGCTGTTCCACCAAGTGACTGACGATCGCCAATCCCAGCCCCAAACCCCCATAAGACCTAGTTGTGCTGCTATCAGCTTGTCGGAAGCGATCGAAAACATAAGGCAGAAAATCAGGATTAATACCAATTCCGCTATCAATTACCTGAATTTGCGCCTCATCGCCCACTAACTCCAACCGCACATCTACTTTACCCCCTTCAGGAGTAAACTTAATCGCATTTGAAAGCAAATTCCAGACTACTTGCTGCAAGCGATCGCTATCGCCTATAACTTTACCAACCTTTGAATCAGCTTGAAATACGATCGCAATTGATTTTGTCTCTGCCAGCGGTTTCAGAGAATCAATTGCCATTTCAATCACATTTTTTAACTGAATCGGATACAAATTAAAATTTAATTTTCCGCGCAGAATTCGCGAAACATCTAAAATATCTTCAACGAGTTGCGCTTGAGATTTAGCATTGCGCTCAATAGTCTCTAGAGCTTTATCAACCGTTGCTTGGTCAAACTTTTTTGCTCGAAGCAGCCTAGACCAGCCGAGAATCGCATTTAAAGGAGTACGGAGTTCGTGGGAGAGAATAGCTAGAAATTCATCCTTCATCTGGTTAGCTCTTTCAGCTTCTTGCCGCGCCACTTGTTCGCGGATTAGTCGGCCGCGTTCTTCCTCTGCTTGCTTGCGGTCTGTGACATCTCTAACCGTGCCCACGTGACCGAGCAGTATTCCAAAATCCGAAAACATTGGCGACGACTGCACGTGAATCCAACGCACATCTTCGTTATCAACTAATCGAAACTCACTCGAATATTCGTGACCTTCTTTAATCCAAACTAACAAATCTGCTACTAGGCGATCGCGATCTTCTGGATGAACCCACCGCTGCCAAACTGACACCAAACTTTCCTCCAAAATTAACCCAGAAATCGCTTGACATCGGGGATTAAGGTAAGTACAGCGGCCTGCAACGTCAGCTAAGTAAATTCCCAGGGGCGAACAAGCACACAAAGTACGAAACCGCTCTTCACTTTTGCTTAGTTCATTATTAACAGCAGCTAACTCTGTTGCTTGCCGCTTCACCTCGACTGTTTTTTGGAACAATTCCACAAATACCGCCACCTTCGATGTCAATATTTCCGGTTCCAAGGGTTTGAAGAGGTAATCCACCGCACCCAGAGAATAACCTCTAAACACGTGGGTGTCATTACTGCTGAATGCTGTGATAAAAATAATCGGAGTCGATCGCGATCGATCTCTAGAGCGAATCATTGTTGCCGTCTCAAATCCATCCATTCCCGGCATCTGCACATCAAGCAAAATTACCGCAAAATCTTCATTTAGCAGACATCTCAGAGCCTCCGCGCCCGAATTTGCCTTGACTAAATTATAAGACGGCTTGTTCAAAATAGCTTCCAGAGCCACCAAATTTTCTGGGCGATCGTCAACTATGAGGACATTTACTCGATCGGAGCGCTGCACGTTCATAAATTTTTTAATTTTTAATTGTTAGCAAGTTGACTAAACAGGGAGCGATTTTAGACAGGGGTAAAATCCAGTCTACTTCAACATTTGCGATCGCAGATGCAGGCATTGTCCGGCATAGAGCAGTAGCCGGTTCCTCCACAAATGTCAATCCTCCCTCAGCTTTAATTTTTGCCAGCCCTTCACTGCCATCAGAACTAGCTCCCGTTAAAATTATGCCAATAACTTTCTCCCCAAAAGCATCAGCAGCAGACTCAAACAGCACATCGATAGAGGGCCGCGCGTGGCAGACAGGAGCCTCAGTCGATAGTGCAAATGTAGGAGAAACGCGACTTAGGATTGGGGATTGTGAATTGTTGATCGGCTCCCATGCCGCACTCCCCCATCCTGTAAAGTAGTTGTCAGAGAGGCTAAACTCCCCCTCCCAGGGCGATTCTACGAGCAAGTGATAGTCAGCGGGAGCCAGGTAAATGCGTCCAGGGGCGATCTCTTCTTTGTCTTGGGCCTCTGTGATTTGGAGAGAGCTTTGCTGTTGTAAAACATCCGTAAGCCTATCCTGAGAACTCTTATGGCGGTGTTGGACAATAACTACAGGCAAAGGAAAGCTTTGCGGCAAATCTGCCAGCAGGACTGTCAGAGCCTGTAGCCCTCCCAAAGACGTGCCAACAACCACTATTTCAAAATTTTTTTTATTTAATTCTCCGGTAGAGTTTATCACTCCTTTCAATTGCTTCATAGTGTTTTTCATAAGGTGTAAAAATCAGAGACTCCTGATGTCCCAGCCCTAAAACTCCAAACATTCCCAGGCTCTCATAAAAAAGCTTGTGTACCCGCTCTTGGAGGTGTGAATTGAAATAAATCATCACATTCCGGCACAAGATCACATTAAATTCATTAAAAGAAGTATCCGTTGCTAAGTTGTGGTGAGCAAAGACAATATTATCTTTAAGTGAAGAGCGAAAAATTGCATTTTCATAGGCAGCAGTGTAATACTCAGAAAACGCTTTCTTGCCCCCCGCTTGGTGGTATAGTTGCGTATATTCTTGCATTTGTTTCAGCGGGAATATCCCCATTTTGGCTGTATTCAAAACTAATTCATTCATGTCCGTAGCGTAAATCCGACAACGGTCATACAGTCCTTCTTCTTGCAGCAAGATTGCCATAGAATAGACTTCTTCTCCCGTTGAACATCCAGCGTGCCAAATCCGAATAAAAGGATAAGTACGCAGCACCGGCACCACTTTATTTCTGAAACTAATGTAAAAGCTCGGATCGCGAAACATCGCCGTTACATTGACAGAAATGTCCAGCAGTAAACGATCTAGGTAAGCAGGATTGTGAAGTACCTTTTCCTGAAGTGCAGAGACACTGGTGAGCCGTTCCGAGCGAATAGTGTTCCAAATACGGCGCTTGAGAGAGGCAAGAGCATAATTACGAAAATCAAATCCGTAATAGCGAAACATTCCTTCTAGTAGGAGTTGAATTTCGATTGTTTCCAGTTCATGGCTTTCGGACATTTTTAATTGGTAATTGGTAATTGCGAATTGGGCATGGGGCATGGGGCATGGGGCATGGGGCATGGGCATGGGCCCGCGCAGGGCATGGGGCATTGGCCCGCGCAGGGCATTGGCCCGCGCAGGGCATTGGTAGAACCTAACAAATAACTTCTTCCTTCTTGCTTCTTCCTTCTTGCTTCTTTCTTTCCATTATCGATAAAGCCAAACACGCAGCAGCGAGAGCAACTGTTCCGTATCAACAGGTTTGGTAATGTAGTCAGACGCACCAGCTTCGATACATTTTTCCCGATCGCCCTTCATAGCCTTCGCAGTCAGAGCAATCATTGGCAGCGCAGCGAATTGAGGCATCTTGCGAATTGCTTGCATGGTTTCGTAACCGTCCATCTCCGGCATCATCACATCCATCAACACAATATTTATGTCAGGCGTATTTTGCAATTGAGCAATGCCCTCTCTGCCGTTTTCAGCAAACACAATTTGCATTTGATGGCGCTCCAGCATACTCGTGAGGGCGAAAATATTCCGCATATCGTCGTCAACAATCAAGACTTTTTTACCAGCGAGCGTCGAATCTGTTTGATACAATTGCTCTAGCATTTGGCGCTTCGGTTCCGGCAAATTTGCTTGGACTCGGTGCAAGAACAAAGCAGTTTCATCTAACAAACGTTCAGGCGATCGCACATCTTTAACAATAATTGTTTCCGCCATGCGCTTGAGTAGAGTTTCTTCGGCTCTCGTCAACTCTTTGCCCGTATAAATAATAATCGGCAGACTTTTCAAAGTTGCCTCTTGCTTGATCTGCTCAATCAGTTCAAAACCAGTCATATCTGGGAGTCCCAAATCGAGTACGATGCAGTCAAAATGCCCTGAATTCAAAGTTTCTAGCGCCTCTGCACCACTACCCACAGCCGTCGTTAAAACATCGTGATTGCCGATTAAATCCACAATACTGAGGCGCTGCGTTTCGTTGTCTTCCACGACTAGCAAATTCTTCACAGGCCGCTCCACAAATCCCTTAATATCAGTCAAAGCTTTGCTCAAAGCTTCGCGGCTGACAGGCTTTTGTAAGTACGCGATCGCCCCTAACTGCAAACTGCGCTGCCGCCCTTCCTCAACTGATACAATGTGAACCGGAATGTGGCGTGTACTTGGGTCGTGCTTCAAGCGATCGAGCACTGTCCAGCCATCCATCACAGGCAAATTTAGATCCAGCATAATCGCAGTGGGCTTGAACTCTCGCGCCATCGCCAAACCGATATCGCTCCGCAAAGCAACTAAACCTTTAAAACCCTGTTCCTGCGCCATATCCAACAGAATCCGAGCGAAGTTGACATCATCTTCGATAATTAAAAGGATGCGATCGTCTGGCTCGACATTTTCCCGATCGTCAGCGATAATCGGTGATGGATAAGGCGCGATCGGCAAATTGAAATTCGGCGAAGGAAGTGCGGCAGAAATAGCAGCCGGCAATTGAGCCATTTGCTTGCCCATTCCCGATTCCTGATCATTCATTATTCGCGATTCTTGGTAAGTTTGCGGCAGATAAAGCGTGAACCTACTACCCTCACCAGGGCGACTTGTCAACTTAATTTCTCCGCCTAACAGATTAGCGATTTCTCTACTAATTGACAAACCCAAACCCGTGCCCCCGTATTTGCGGCTAGTGCTACCATCAGCTTGTTGGAAAGCCTCAAAAATAACCCTGTGTTTTTCAGCAGAAATCCCAATCCCCGTATCGCTAACTGAGAAAGCCAAAACAGTAGGGGAACTCCTTAAACTTTCTATCTCTAAACTCCACCCTTCCCGCGCTACTTCGACACGCCATTTCACCTCACCGCGCTCTGTAAACTTAAACGCATTCGAGAGGAGATTCTTCAAAACTTGTTGCAGCCGTTTAGCATCAGTATAGAGACCTTTTGGCAACCCAACCTCCAGCTCTAATTGAAAACTCAACTTCTTATCCTGGGCGATTTGGCGGAAAGTTCGATCCAAATGATCTCGCAAGTCCGCAAACAACACTTGCTCAATTTCCACTGACATCGTGCCAGATTCAATCTTAGCAAGATCCAAGATATCATTAATCAGCCCTAACAAATCAGTTCCCGCCGAATAAATAGTGCGCGTGTATTCAACTTGCTTAGAACTCAAATTGCCGTCAGGATTATCAGAAAGCAATCGAGCCAGAATCAACAGCGAATTCAGCGGAGTTCGCAACTCATGAGACATATTTGCCAGAAACTCCGACTTATACTTAGAAGTGAGAGCCAACTGTTCGGCTCTTTCTTCCAGCAACCCCCTCGCCTGTTCGATATCTCGGTTTTTCCGCTCAACTTCCTTATTTTGCAGCGCTAGCAATTCTGCTTGTTCTTCTAGTTCTTCATTCGTTTGTTGCAACTCTTCCTGCTGCTTCTTCAGCAGTTCCTCATTCGTCTGCTGCACCTGCGCTTGCTGTTCGAGACGCTTGTTAGTATCCGTTAGTTCCTTTTGCTGAGTTTGCAACTCTTCTGCCAAAGATTGCGCCTGTTTCAGCAACTCTTCCGTCCGCATACTCGCCGCAATTGTATTTAAAACAATGGCGATACTTTCTGTAAGTTGGTCAAGAAATGTCAAGTGTATTTCGCTAAAGCGGCGGAACGAAGCCAACTCAATTACCGCTGTCACCTGCCCTTCAAACAGTACAGGTAAAACCACGACATTCAGCGGCGTAGATTCTCCCAGACCAGAGCTAATTTTAACGTAGTTGTCCGGCACTTCTGTCAACAGTATTCGTTCCTTTTCCAGGGCGCACTGTCCTACCAAACCTTCGCCTAAATGGAATCTATTTCCTAAGCTTTTACGTTCCCGGTAAGCGTAGGTACTTAACAGTTTGAGGAAGGGGTCGTGTTCTACAGTTTCCATCATAAAGAAGACGCCATGCTGAGCAGAAACCAGTGGCGTTAATTCAGAGAGAATTAGTTTAGAAACAGTTTCTAAATCCCGCTGACCTTGCAGCATTCGAGTGAACTTAGCCAGGTTTGTTTTCAGCCAATCTTGCTCAGTATTCTTCTGAGTCGTCTCCCGGAGATTGGCGATCATCTGGTTAATATTGTCCTTAACAATCGCAACTTCTCCTTCAGCCGCGACGGAAATTGACCTGGTTAAATCGCCTCTGGTAACAGCAATTGCCACTTCGGCGATCGCGCGCACCTGAGTAGTAAGATTAGCCGCCAATTCATTCACGTTATCCGTCAAATCTCGCCAAGTCCCCGCCGCACCAGGAACCTTAGCCTGGCCGCCCAATTTCCCTTCAATTCCCACCTCCCGCGCCACCGTACTAACTTGATCCGTAAACGTCGCCAGCGTGTCGATCATCTCGTTAATCGTATCTGCCAGAGTCGCAATTTCTCCCTTAGCTTCCAGCATTAATTTCCGCTTCAAATCGCCATTCGCCACTGCCGTCACAACTTTAGCAATACCCCGCACTTGCGCTGTCAAATTTCCCGCCATCGAGTTTACATTGTCGGTTAAATCTTTCCAAGTTCCCGCAACTCCTTTTACCTCAGCTTGACCGCCCAATTTACCCTCCGTTCCCACCTCCCGCGCCACCCGCGTTACCTCAGAAGCAAAAGAATTAAGTTGATCCACCATCACGTTAATAGTGTCTTTCAGTTCAAGAATTTCGCCTTTGACATCGACGGTAATTTTCTTAGACAAATCCCCATTTGCCACCGCTTTCGTCACTTCCGCAATATTCCGCACCTGCGCCGTCAAATTCCCCGCCATCAAGTTAACATTATCGGTTAAATCTTTCCAAGTTCCCCCTACACCCCGCACGTAAGCTTGCACGCCTAATTTACCTTCCGTTCCCACTTCCCTAGCAACTCTGGTTACTTCAGATGCAAAGGAACTCAACTGATCCACCATGATGTTAATCGTGTTTTTCAGTTCGAGAATTTCGCCTTTAACATCTACTGTAATTTTCTTGGATAAATCGCCATTTGCCACAGCGGTTGTCACTTCCGCAATGTTCCGCACTTGGGCGGTAAGATTACCGGCCATCGAGTTAACTGAATCCGTTAAATCTTTCCAGGTTCCTGCGACTCCTCTGACTTCAGCTTGCACGCCTAATTTCCCTTCGGTTCCCACTTCCCTAGCAACCCTAGTTACTTCTGATGCGAAGGAATTTAACTGATCCACCATCGTGTTGACGGTGTTTTTTAACTCCAGAATTTCACCTTTAACATCTACTGTAATTTTCTTCGACAAGTCGCCATTTGCCACCGCAGTAGTAACAGCCGCAATATTCCGTACTTGCTCTGTCAAACTACCCGCCATAAAATTAACTGAATCAGTTAAATCTTTCCAAGTTCCTGCTACGCCTCGAACATCCGCTTGACCGCCGAGTTTACCTTCGGAACCTACTTCCCTAGCAACCCTGGTTACTTCAGATGCAAAGGAATTAAGCTGATCCACCATCACGTTAATAGTGTTTTTCAGTTCTAAAATTTCGCCTTTAACCTGTACCGTAATTTTTTTAGATAAGTCACCGTTAGCAACCGCCGTCGTCACCTCAGCAATGTTGCGGACTTGGGCTGTTAAATTCCCGGCCATGGAGTTAACTGAATCCGTTAAATCTTTCCAGGTTCCTGCTACTTCCTGCACGTCTGCTTGTACGCCTAATTTCCCTTCATTTCCCACTTCCCTAGCAACCCTGGTTACTTCGGATGCGAAGGAATTTAACTGGTCAACCATCGTGTTGACGGTGTTTTTCAGTTCGAGAATTTCGCCTTTAACATCTACTGTAATTTTCTTGGATAAATCGCCCTTGGCCACAGCGGTTGTTACTTCAGCGATGTTGCGGACTTGTGCTGTCAAACTGCCTGCCATGAAGTTAACGCTATCCGTTAAATCCTTCCAAGTTCCTGCAACTCCTTTAACTTCTGCTTGACCGCCGAGTTTGCCTTCGGAACCTACTTCTCTCGCCACCCGCGTTACTTCTGATGCGAAGGAATTTAACTGATCCACCATGATGTTAATCGTGTTTTTCAGTTCGAGAATTTCGCCTTTAACATCTACTGTAATTTTTTTAGATAAGTCACCATTTGCCACAGCCGTCGTCACGTCGGCAATGTTCCGTACTTGTGCCGTAAGATTGCCCGCCATCGAGTTAACTGAATCCGTTAAATCTTTCCAGGTTCCGGCAACTCCTTTAACTTCAGCTTGCACCCCTAATTTGCCTTCGGTTCCTACTTCTCTCGCCACCCGCGTTACTTCTGATGCGAAGGAACTCAACTGATCCACCATGATGTTAATCGTGTTTTTCAGTTCGAGAATTTCGCCTTTCACATCGACAGTAATTTTTTTGGATAAATCGCCATTTGCCACAGCGGTTGTCACGTCAGCAATGTTGCGGACTTGGGCTGTTAAATTCCCCGCCATCGAGTTAACTGAATCCGTTAAATCTTTCCAGGTTCCTGCAACTCCTCTGACTTCAGCTTGCACGCCTAATTTGCCTTCGGTTCCTACTTCCCTAGCAACCCGCGTTACTTCCGACGCAAAGGAACTCAACTGGTCTACCATTGTGTTAACAATTTGGGCTGTTTGGAGGAATTCTCCTTTGAGGGGTCTGTCTTCTATTTCTAAGGCGATGGTTTGCGATAAATCTCCTTTTGCTACGGCCCGAATTACTCTGGCGGTTTCAGAGGTTGGTTGCACTAAATCTGTAATTAGGGTATTGACAGAGTTGACGCTAGCTGACCATGACCCCTCGGCGGTGCCGATGGTGGCCCGCTGGGCGATTTTGCCTTCTTTACCGACAACTGTGCCGATGCGAGCGAGTTCGGCGGCCATTCTCTGATTGAGCTCGATAATGTCGTTAAGTTCGTCAGCAATTTTCCCGGCTAGACCGGTCTGGTCTATGGGCATCCTCACTGAAAAGTCCCCTTTTTTGACAGCTACTAAGGTTCTGAGTAACTGTTTGGCATAAACATTATTGGGATTGGCTGTGAGCTGTGCAGTTGACATGACCGTTACCTTTGGCGATTGGGAAGGGGTTTGGCGCTGAGCGAAAGCGTTGAGGGTGCAAGACATCGGGTTCCCAGTGCGGGTTGACGCAGCAGCAACCCTAGCTCTAATGAGTTTTTGGGGATGGTATTGCTATTATCTGACTAAAGTAGTGGCTGATTGCTTCTGTCAAAAGGTAGATGACAAATTGGTCTGGGTCAGGTTATATCATATCCGGTCGATTGACCGCAATAAGTAAGGTTCGTAGTGCGGACTTGCATACGCAGCGTTTTGCGTATGTAAGTCCGCACTACGAACGGTTTTTGTTATAGTAATCGACTTATCAAGTGCGATTATTTCCAATTTTGCCAAGAGTTATTGAAGATAGAAGTACCCGGAAATGCGATCGGATTCTTATTTTGCTGCAACCGCAACTGTAAAGCCTCCAAATTCGGCTCACGGGAGGGCAATTCATCCACCAATTCATAGGGTAAAATCCCATTTTCCAGGGAAAAAGTAGCCGTAACACCCGCCGCCGCCCCAGCAGACCATTCAAAAGAATGCACTCGATAAGCAGCCGCCGCCGTGTGGCTAACAGCAATACTTTTACCCGCCACTAACATATTGTCAATCCTCTGAGGAATCATTGCCCGCAGCGGAATTTGGAACGGATAAGCTTGGCCTTGACCTTTGCGAGTACCTTCGCGTTCGGTGTTTCCCGGCGCTTCCGGCGGGCTGTTGGTCATGCAGGGGTGAAAGTCGATCGCGTAATGACCGATACCCACACTATCAGGATAAATCGTGGCGCGCGATCGAGATTTTGTCTCCTCAACAGTCTGACTTCCCACAGCCAAAGCCGGGGCATTCAAACCACCCACAGCCAACCACAAATCTCGGTATTCTTCCTTCGACAAATTCTGGCGGTAAAAATCCGTCTTAAAATCAGTCCGAGACATATCAACTTCCCACACAGTAAAACCTTGAGGCTGAGTCAAAGTCGGCCGCCCAATAATCCGTCGCCCCTCGCGCATATAAGGATATTTAGAAAGCCCGTGCACCGTCCCCATCGGCGAATCCAAACCGCTCAACAAACGATTATTTGGATTAGGCTTTTTAACGTTATTTCCCAACTGTGAATCAGTCGTTCCTGCTACCAGCCAGTAGAAAAATCCTTTAGCATTTTCTTCTCCATGACGTAAAGTTTCCGTTCGCAAACCGCCCATCCAGCCGCCCGGTTGCAGTTGACCGTTAGCCTCCAATTGCGCGCGAGAATAAATTAAATTATCCTGAGCAGAACCCGGACGGTAATCATTTCCCCAAGTCCAGTTTTGCATGGAAATATCCCCAGGATAAATCGGGAATTGCTTCGGGTCAGCAGGGCGCGGCTCATCCGGTCTCGTACTCCTAATTTGGCGGTAGCTGAAAACTAGCGGAAAACTAGCTAATCTCGCTAATTCATAACTGTAGTAAGGAGCATATTGTTGATAGAAAGACGGCTGTTGATGCTGCTGCGGTTCCTTCGTTGCTTCCATCGCAAAGGTGTAGGTAAAACCTTGAGTGCAGTAAGGGTCGCCGCTGGGGCTGGCGGAGGAAGGTTCGAGAGGGGAACGCGGGTCAATTCCCAGGCGGTACGGAACATCGGCAAGTGCGATTAATTCGCCTGTTTCAGTCGCATCTACCACGAACCAATCAGCACCTCTCGGTTTTGAATTTGACTGGTTAGGTGGTTTGGGAATAAAGCGGATAATAGTTTTGTTGAATCGCGCAGAATTTTCGTAGCGATAGGCATCTTCGATAGTTTGAGAAAGGGGTTCAGTATTGATGGGCGGGGTGTTGGCGGCTGGTTTGTGTTGAATGGCGATCGCACTTTTAATCTGTTGGCCGCCAACGGCATTCTCCGCCACAGCCGGAGTAATTGCTAGTTCTTTAATTACGGTATTGGGAAACCATTTCAGCTTACCATTGCCAGTTTTGGCAGCATCCTGCAAGATGTCAAATAGAATTTTGTGGCCGTCGTAGGGCATGAAACACGAATAGCTAACCCAACAGCCGCCGGGATTTAGCCTCCCGTAATGTTCCTTGATTCGCCGCCGCAACTCTAGGTAGCCGCGGGGGTAAAATAAGAGCGATCGCTGAGTTTCTCTTTCATCGAGTGCGGAGGTTCCCTGGGAGGAAATTTGACCGCCCAGCCAGTCAGTAATTTCCGTGATGCAAACGGTGCGCCCCGCCAGCAAGCCTTCGTAAGCGGTAGCAGTACCTGCTAGCCCGCCGCCTGCTACGAGAATGTCGCAAGTTTCCTCTTTGTCGGGATTGCGCACAGGTGCGGCAAACGCTGGGGTAATAGCTGAGATCGAGGTGATTAGGCTGAGGGTGAAGGTGACGAGCGATCGACCTTTGAGCGAAGAAAATAGATACCGTCGCAGTTTCATCGGAGATTGTGGAATTAATTTAGACATAAGTGAACAACAATCATCGCATCCAAATGTTTATTTTGCAGTATACTGGTATTTCGCGGTGCTGTCAGGCCAAACTTGTTTTATATAATAGGCATTAATACCCTCAATAACTATAGAAAAGCCGGATAAACCTTATGCTCAGAATCGGCAAATTTTTCAGGTCATTGATTCCTTTTGATAGTTTAACAATTACGACCAGTTTAACTTTTTTGGAAGTTTTGCAGAGGTTGGACGAAGTTCTCACTCCTCCCAAACTTTTTAGAATAACTCTACCCTTCGGCCCGCCACCTGCAAAACCTTATGAAGGAACAATTTCTGGCAATACCTTTAAAATCAGCCGCATCATCACCGGGCGCAATTCATTTTTGCCAATTATCAAAGGAGAAATATATTCTCAGCCGTTTGGTTGTTCCATCAGAATCAGGATGAGTTTACATAAAATAGTGCTAGCATTTATGATTCTTTGGCTGTGGACAACTGGCTTTATTGGAATGTTTTCTTTATTTGCTTGGTACGTCGAACCATCCGTGGGAGCAATATTTTTACCGATCCTAGCAATGTTTTTTTTTGGGTGGCTTCTGTGCTTGATTCCCTTTAAAATTGAAGCAAAAGCAGCTACAAAATTTTTCTCAATCCTCTTAACATAACGTAACTTATTGCTGCATATTTAGCTATAAAATTTTCCGAAAATCCGCGTTACTGTGCGGTCAAAAACAAGTCCAAATTTATGCGTCAAAACGAACTCAAACAAAAAATCAAACAAGGCGAAACAGTCCTTGGTTTATTTATGAACTGCGCCTATCCCGCATTCATGGAAATCTGCGGTCATGCTGGATTTGATTTCGCCGTCATCGACATGGAACACGGCCCCCTGCACCCGCTTGCTGCTGAAGATTTGTGTCGCGCCGCCGACTGTAGCGGAATTGCACCGATTGTGCGCGTCCGCAAAAACGACGGGCCGCAAATTCAACGAGCTCTCGACATCGGCAGCGCAGGCGTTCAAGTACCTCAAATTGAAAGCAAAATTGATGCCGAAATCGCTGTCAAAAGCGCTAAATACAGTCCTCTAGGCACGCGGGGCCTTTCCTTCGCTACGCGGGCGGGACTGTACACCGCCGCAGGTGCAAATATCACGGACAAACTCAATGAAGAATCCTTGGTTGTGATTCACATCGAAGGGAAAGGCGGCATCGACAATCTGGCAGAAATTGTGACTGTGCCTCATGTTGATGTGATTTTTCTGGGGCCTTACGATCTGTCACAGTCGATCGGCATTCCGGGCCAAGTCCGCGATCCCCGAGTCATCGACATGATGCAGGAAGCAGTGCAAACCATCCGCAAAGCAGGCAAAGCGGCGGGTACTTTCGCCGAAAACCCGGAAATCGCCAAGCAGTGGATTGATGCAGGCGTTCAGTACGTCGCACTTGGGGCGGATGTTGCCGTCTTCCTGCGCGCCTGTCAGTCCCTGGTGAAAGCGGTGCGGAATTAAGTTGCTAAGTAAATCCACCTAATTAAACGTCCAATACCGATAGCTAAAAAGCTTGCTGTGTATGTCTTCTTGCCTCTTCCTTCTTCCTTCTTTCTTCTTCCTTCTTCCTTCTTCCTTCTTCTTTCTTTACGATATCTTTGCAAATTTTGTAGCTTTTTTAACCACACCTTCAAAAAACCTGAGCTAGACTAGAAGCATAAACCTCCTTAAGGCAAAACTGGGGAGGGGAGCAAGGCTTAAGGGAGAATAATCTATGAAAACGGTATTAGAATCCATTCAATTGGACTATGCTTTCATGTTTACTTTTAAAAAAGTAAACTCGATTAAGCTCGAAGGTTTCAAGCCATTTTTTAACGATATGCCGATCGATCCTTATATTAAAGGCAAGTATCGTTCGAGAAGATTGTCGCGGTTTGCAGTCAACGGAAATGAGTTAGTTAAGTTACCCCACGGCTATTTGTTCCAAAGCAAAGCATACAATCCGGTGGTGGGCGATATCAGGCGGGAATATGCCGAATTGGACGATCGGCTAATTGCCCTCGATAACTTCAAACAACTGATTTTTGCTTTTTTCGACTCCTGCAAAATTCACCCAGAAGCAGAAATCGGAGTACATCAAATCAGGACAAGTTGCTCGCCGAAAAATTTCGGCAACCCCGCACCGGAAGGCATTCACCAAGACGGTACTGATTTTATCGGGATTTTCTCGGTCGATCGCACTAATATTGTGGCCGGGGAAACGCATTTGTACTTGGCGAAAAAAGAGAAGCCCGTTTTTAATAAAATTCTGCATCCGGGAGAATTGCTGTTAGTCAATGACCACGAGTTTTTCCACTTTACTACGCCGATTAAACCGGAATTGGAAGGAGTGGGAACCAGGGATGTCTTTGTGATCACTTCTCCGAGTTTGCTTACCGATTGAGAAGACGCTCGCGGTTGAAACCGCGTCTACACGAACAAAACCCACTCCAAGCGGGTTGAAGAAGATCGGCGGTTGAAATTACGTTATTTTCTTCAGTCTGCGGAGGCAGACTTTGTTTGTCTAGGCGCGGTTTCAACCGCCGTCTCATCTTCGATATCAATCCTCAGCATCGGGATCGATGCCCATTGCTCGCAGGCGATCGGCTAACTTCCTCTGGCAGTTGGGTATGATCGGGGAATGCAGGAGGCAAATCTGTGGCAGTTATTGTCTCATTCATCGTCATTTCCTGTGCAGTTATTGTCAATTGTAATCCCAAATTTTAGCAAGCTGATTTAAAATTTCAGCTAAGATTAGCAACCGCCAGCTATTGTTAGGGGTAAGGTGCGCACTGCGCACCCTACAGATAGATTATGTGCATCAAGGAATATTTTTTCTTATTCCCTCTTCCTTCGATCAACTGTCAACTGTCAACTGTTAACTCAGCTAATATTAACTAAACCAAGCCAGCCACAGCGGAAGCATCAGCAACAAACCGACGGAAGTGAGGGCGATGCTGCTAGCTAACATATCGCGATCTAATTCATATATTTCTGCTAAAATCAGCACCGAAAGAGCTGTGGGCGTTCCCGACATCAACACCAACACGAACCTCGGATCGCCACTCAATCCCCAAAAACTAGCACCCAATCCGATCAGCACCGGCACAATTACCACTTTTAACAACGACGGGATTAACGCTAGTTCAAAACTTTGCCATGTTTTAATAGCTCTCAAGCGGATACCAACCAGTACCAAAGCACTAGCAATTACCCCCAAAATTGCTGTCTGCAATCCCGATTCTACTGTCTCAGGCAGGGGGATATTTCTAGTAAAAAAACCCATGATAAATGCCCACAGGGCGGGAACTGTCAGCACGTCCCGAAGCTGAATCCACCAGTGATTTTTGTCATCAGAATGTCCGAAATAGCTAGCAAGAAATACACCGAATCCGTAGCTGCCGATCACGTTGTTGGTGACGCTGTACAAGACTGCCCAGTTGTTGTTATCGCTGCTGATGATAGCAGGGGTGATTGCTAATCCCACAAAGCCGGTATTCCCTAACATGGCAGCTAGGATAAAACTGCCTTGGCTCGATCGCGTCAGGGAATTTATATTTAATAGAAATAAATTAATTAGAGAATGTTTGCCGTCAAAATATGGCTTGTTGACGTGGGCCGCACTCAGCCGCCGTAATAACACCCAAGTCAACCAAGCTAAGCAGGTACTGACAAATAATACGAATATGGCGATCGCCGGTGTGAATCCCACAGCACCGGAAAAATCGCTTTGACGGGCTAAAACAGCAATTTGCAGCGGTATCCCAATCCAGTAAAGAAAGCGGCTTAGCAACTTAGGAAAATCAACTGGGATGTACCGAAATATCAGCAGTCCCAAGCCCGTCCAAATAACTAGAGGCGTATAAGCATGAAATAAGGTTTCAAGCATAAAATTTTAACTTGACAATTTGAAGTCTCTCTATCGATTAATAGTAAGGCTAAAACCAGTTAAAAAAAGCGATTTATCGTTAGCCCTGCCCCCGTAGGGGCGGCCTTGGCTAACGATTTGTCTTGCATTTTCCCAACTTATGTGCTGTGTTTTCCTGTCGTTTATTTCACACCGAAACACGGCGATACTAAATCTGTAGATTAGCTTGCGCTGATCAATTCAATTTCAAAGCATTAACAGGCACATCATCCCAAGAAATAACAGTTCGCAACGTAGCAACCCAGCCCTGCTGTTTTTGCTCTGCCGTCAAATTCTGCTCAAAAGATTCGTGGCATTGCTTCGCTTGAGTCTCATCGCAACAAGCAATGCAAGCATAAAGAATACCCGACGGATCGATTTGCTCGTTTACCCAAATAATCACGATCTACTCTCTCAATCAAAATCTACTGTCACTTAAATTTTCCTATATTTTTGCCAATTATTTACTAGGATTTACCCAACAAAAAATTTACCCACGGGATGCCCAGAAACCGAGTTTTTGGCGAAAAGACGGGTTGCAAACCGCAGATTAAGCAAAAAACCCGGTTTCTGAGAGTCGAAGTGCGATCGCCAACTGATAAAATCACTTCGAGGCCAAACTCGCCAAAGACTCCCCCGCAACCCGGCAAATCCGCCAGTCGGGCATCACATCAGCACCGATACCCTTGTAAAATCCGATCGCCAATTCATTCCAATCCAACACACTCCACTCCAAACGCCCGCAGCCCCTTTCCACTGTCAACCGCGCCAAATAAACAATCAAAGACTTACCAATTCCCCGCCCGCGAAACTCAGGAAGCACAAACAAATCCTCCAAATAAATTCCCGGCTGAGTCAAAAAAGTAGAATAATTGTAAAAAAATAGCGCCCAGCCTACGATCCGATCTTCGCATTCTGCTAGAATTGCTTCAGCAAAAGGGCGATCGCCAAACAAATGATTTTCCAAATCAACCGCATTACCCGTAACGGCGTGAGATAACTTTTCGTACTCAGCTAAAGCCTTAATCAAATCAAACAACACCGGCACATCAGCGCGGGTAGCAGGACGCAAAATCACCTCATCAGACATAAATCAATCAGTAGTAAGCGACAATCAACAATTAAATATAACAGAAGTCAGTAGTCATTACTCATTACTCATTACTCATTAGTCATTATTTGTAGGTGCGTCGCCATTAAAAATCCCAAAAATATATCGACAACCTCATAGTGACGCACCTATATTTTTCAATAACCAGACAAACAACCCCGAGTTTCACTCCATCCAAGACTTTTTTTGTCTCAATATTTTTTCAACATTATCTAATTTTCAATTAAGCTTTTCCACCTTGAATCTGCACGTTTAGGGTGGGGAGAAGCCCACCCACAAGAATTTTAAGACTTTTCCAAATGCAAACTCAATGCTTTTTAGCTTATTTCAACCAGCCCTTCAATCGTTCCGTAACTTGAGGGCGGCGCAGCTTCCGCATTGCCTTATTTTGAATTTGACGGACTCGTTCGCGGGACAAATTGAACAAACTGCTAACCTCTTCTAAAGTGTAAGGTTCGCCAGTGATCAAACCATAGCGCATAGCAACAATCTCTTTTTCGCGCTCAGTCAAAATACTATCCAACACCTCCAAAATATCTTGGCGCATCATCATCTCATTCATCTGAGATTCTGGAGATTGCGTCGCGCTATCTTCAATCACATCCAAAAGTTCCGAACTTTCTTCCGTGCCGATGCGGTGGTTGAGAGACAGAGATTGCCGACGTACTTGCTGGAGATAACGAAGCTGTTCGGAAGTAACTTCCATTTCTTTAGCAAGTTCAAGTTCAGTGGGATTGCGTTGAAGAGAACGCCTCAAATCCCGATAAACTCTTTTGAGTTTATTTAACTGTTCGACAATGTGAACCGGCAAGCGAATCGTCCGCCCTTGATTGGCAATTGTGCGGGTAATTCCTTGGCGAATCCACCAATAGGCATAGGTAGAAAACTTGTAACCCTTCTCCGGATCGAACTTTTCGGCGGCTCGATTCAAACCCAAAGCTCCTTCCTGAATTAAATCGAGAAAAGGCACGCCCCGATTGAGATAGCGTTTAGCAATAGAAACTACCAAGCGCAAATTCGAGCTGATCATTTTCCGTTTCGCCGACTGACACTGGTAGCGGAGCTGTTGCAGTTGAGTTTCGCTCACCCCCAAAGCCGCCGCGAGTTCAGCCTTTGTTGGCACTCTGTCCAATTCATGCTGCAAACGCTGTTCTAGTTCCTGAAGGGCTACCAATTCTTGAACGCGGCGCGCCAACTCCACCTCTTCGGTGGCACTCAGTAGAGGATAGCGAGCCATTTCTTTGAACAAAGCTCCCACGGGATCGTCGGCAGACCAGTTGTTGTATGCTGACGATCTACTTACCGTCGGACGATCGATCTCGGTGTCCTCATCCTCTGCGATTGCGAGTGAGGCTTCGGGGGCCACCGCAAAACTGCCTAGGTCAGATTCTGCCATATAGTGCTTGGTGTCCGTGGGATGATTTGAAAAGTATGCCTTCACTTTAACCAATTTAATCATAAATTTCCGAAATCCATCTAGAAGCTGGTGGCTGATATCAAATTTCCCCAATTTTAGATTGGTTTATTGAGTCCGAGCCAATAAAGGAGCTGCTTGCAATAACTGCTGAGTATAAGGGTGCTGCGGATTAGTAAAAATCTCCCTAGTCTTGCCGATTTCCACAATTTTTCCGGCATTCATTACCGCAATGCGATCGCAAAAAAATCTCGCCACCCACAAATCA
Organism: Cyanobacteriota bacterium; assembly: GCA_025362325.1. Classification (GTDB taxonomy): domain Bacteria; phylum Cyanobacteriota; class Cyanobacteriia; order Cyanobacteriales; family Microcoleaceae; genus Microcoleus. The sequence continues at coordinate 24,693 of JANYGO010000089.1, forward strand.
TGGGTAATAAACAGATAAGTCAAATTAAATTCCTGTTTCAACTCCAACATCAGCTCTAATACTTGAGTCTGCACGCTAGCATCCAGCATACTCACTGGTTCGTCGCAAATAATCAGTTGCGGCCGAGTAATCAAAGCGCGGGCGATCGAAACCCGCTGCTGTTGTCCTCCTGACAATTCCCCCGGATAGCGGCGAAAGAAATCCTCCCCAGGAGTCAAACCCACCCGCTCTAACATTTGGATTACTTGTTTTTTAGCTTCCTCTCCCTTAGCTAATTTGTGAATAAACAAAGGGTCAGCAATACTTTGCCCCACCGTCATCATCGGATTCAAGCAAGCGTGGGGATCTTGAAATACCATTTGCATTTGGCGGCGGTGTTTCCTCACAGCATCGCCACTCAGGGCAGTGATATCTATGCCTTGAAATTCAACTTTCCCACCCGTCGGGGGAATTAGCCGCAAAATTGTGCGAGATAATGTGCTTTTGCCGCAGCCGGACTCCCCTACCAGCCCGAGGATTTCCCCCCGTTCTAGCTCTAAACTAACGCCGTCTACGGCTTTAATTACCTGGCGATTCCTCGAAAATAATTGGTCTAATAAATTGCTTTCTAAACTGTAGTGCTGCTGCAAATTAGTCACAGTCAAAAGAGGCGAATTTGACTCGGACTTAAGCTGAGAATTTTCCTTCTCCCCTCTTCCTTCTTCCTTCTCCTCTCTTCCTTCTTCCTTCTGAATGTGCAAAGCTGCTTTGAGGAGCGATCGAGTATATTCATGTTGCGGGTGCCCAAAAACGTTCTGCACCGGCCCTGTTTCTACAACTTTGCCGCCGTACATCACCGCAATACGATCGCAATACTCAGCCACCATCGCCAAATCGTGAGAAATCAACAAAATAGCCGTTCCCCTTGAAGTGCAAAGTCTGGTTAACTCCTGCATAATCTGCGCGGCGACAGTTACATCCAAACTCGTCGTCGGTTCGTCGGCCACAATTAACTTCGGATCGAGCAAAAGAGCCAAAGCAATTGCCACTCTTTGACGCATACCGCCGCTAAATTCGTGGGGAAATTGTGACCAGCGAGACGCGGGAATTTTCACAGCTTCCAAAATCTCGATCGCCCGTTGCTTAGCTTGCTTGCGATTCAAATCCCGTCTGTGAGCTTGCAAAGTCTCAATACAGTGTTCCCCAACAGTCATCAAAGGATCGAGACGAGTCATCGGATCTTGAAAAATCAACGCCACAGCTTCGCCCCGAAACCGTCTCAGCCGCGAAGCATTCATCTCAAACACCGACTCTCCCGCAAAACCAACTCGCCCCTCAACCAGCGTCGAATCCGGCAGCAACCGCATCGCCGCCCTTCCCAAAGTTGACTTACCGCACCCTGACTCCCCAACTAATCCCAGTTTTTCCCCAGGTTCCAGCGTCAGAGAAACCCCATCAACGGCCCAACCGGATTGGCCCCGCCGCTGAGGATAAGCTACTCGCAGATTTTCGACGGAAAACAAAGAACAGTCATTAGTCATTAATCATTAGTCCTTAGTTATTAGTTATTGGTTATTGGTCGTATCATGTCCAGTCATATAATCTTCAATCGTTAATAGTTTGTAGTCAGAACACAGAGTCATCTATCGGGGTGTTGTCAGTTCTCAGTTGTCAGTTGTCAGTTGTCAACTGTCAACTGTCAACTGTCAACTGACTAAATTTCCCTTCGCTTCAACTCAGCTCTCCGCAGTATGTAAGTTGCCGCACAATCTGCGTGGGGATGGTCAGCTAAAACTTCCGCAAGTTCCAACACATATCCGGCGATATCCGGGCCCAGCTTCTCAGTCAGCACTTGACGCTCACGAGAGGCGAGCTCTTGCACGCGGGCCTTTGCTTGCCAGTTGGGAGAAAACATCTTGTCAATCTGGGTATGGAATCCTAGACTTTCGAGAATGTCCCACTCGCCGTTATCGCACCAAATTCCCCCGCACAGCATACAGCGCTCTATGTAAAAGGGCACTCTGCTAAAGGGAACTTTTGCCCGTGACAGATAGTGACCATCTTCGGGACACAGCGCTGCTTTGCTGTCGTAGGGAGACGGCGTGAATTCTACGCCGAGAGTGCCTGTCGCCTGTGGCTTCTCAGATTTGTTGTACCATTGGCTCTGCTCTTTCTGCCAAGCTTCGTATTCTCTACCTGGAATCCAGATACCGTAACAGTTGGGACACCACTGCACCGACATACTGCCGGCTAAGGTGCCTCCTTCTAAGTTTGGATGTTTACATTTTGGACATTCCACCGCTTTATTTCTCCTTGCCTTCTCAATTCCCTGTTAATTCAGTTATTAATTCTGCATCTGGGCGGGCCCGCCCAGATGCAGAATTTTTTTGCAGCAGCGCGCCACAGTAGCCAATTAGCGTGTTCAGCCGCGAAGCCGTCGCAGTTTGCCTCGTCTGTGCTGTCGCTGGCTGCTTCGCAGCTTGCAAAAACGTGACATCTGTCCCCAATAACCGCAGTTGCTTGTGAATTTCCGTCAAATACGACTGCTCTGGGGGTGTTTCTGAGGCGTCTAACTCGCCGCTGGGGGCTCTCATAATTTGGTTTCCGAAAAATTGTTGCACTTTTTTGTATTCGATCGCCAGCGCTGCCCGATCGAGATTATCCTGTGCAACAGTTCTTTGTAGAAGTTCGAGTGCTTGCTGTAATTCTTCGTAGCACTGGCGGCGGTCTTCGGACAATATCATGATTTTGTAAACAAATTTTTCTTTATAATCAAAGTAGATTCTTGCTTAAGCTTTGCTCATATTAAGGGAAGCCGTGCATTTTGCAGCAATTCCCTGTTTATTGAGAAAATTTGATCGCTGGCGGGCGTGACTCGACTCTTCAGGCTGCTGCTTTTAGTTTAGCGTTGGCCTGTGAATGCCGATCGCCCCCCACCTCCATTACAGCCAAAATATCCCGATCTTGCCCGATCGACAGACCGCCGCGACGGCCGTGGAGTCATTATATTTTCCTACCTGCGAGGGGGGGCGGCTCGCAATTAGATAGGTATAGTTAACAGAAAAATCGACTATTTTTTTGAATTGCAAATTGTGGCATTCAATTAGTTTAGTATAGCTAAACACAGAATTTCGGCAATTCAACCAAAAACCAGCTTTTAACCATTTGTATTTCTAAGTTTTAAAGGTGTACCCCATGAACGCTAACATTCTGACTCCCTCTCCCTCGATCGATCCTTGCATAGTTCCCGACTGGCTGCAAGAATGTCTGAATTCTCGATCGCAGACTGATCCGGCCCCTAGCGCCAATTGCTCGACTGACAACAGTTTAATTTGTCGAGCCTTTGAATTTGCCCGCGACTTGCACGAAGGACAGTACCGCAAATCTGGAGAACCTTACATTTGCCATCCGGTAGCCGTCGCTGGAATACTCCGATATATGGGCGGCAACAACGTCATGATTGCCGCCGGTTTTCTCCACGATATTGTTGAAGATACAGATATTACTCTCGAAGAAATAGAACAGCGATTCGGCGCGGAAGTACGACAGTTAGTCGAAGGTGTTACCAAACTTTCTAAGTTTAATTTTTCCAGCAAAACAGAGCGCCTTGCTGAAAATTTCCGCCGAATGTTCCTCGCAATGGCTAAAGATATTCGCGTGATTGTTGTCAAACTAGCAGACAGACTGCACAACATGAGGACTTTGGAGCATTTGTCCGAAGAAAAGCAGCGCACTATTGCTCTAGAAACCCGAGATATTTTTGCTCCCCTGGCGAACCGTTTGGGTATCGGGCGCTTTAAGTGGGAATTGGAAGATTTAGCGTTTAAATACCTGGAACCGGAAGCTTACCGCGAAATTCAGGACTTGGTGGCAGTCAAGCGGGCCGATCGAGAAACTCAACTTGCAGAAGTCACAGATAGTTTGCGAGAAAGGCTTGACAATTTAGGCATTAAATGCTATGAAGTCAGCGGCCGTCCCAAACATTTGTACGGGATTTACGGGAAGATGCACCGCCGACAAAAAGGGTTTAACCAAGTGTACGACATGGCTGCGGTGCGGATCATCGTAGAAACTAATGATGACTGTTATCGGGCTTTGGCGATCGTCCACGATTCATTCCGCCCAATTCCCGGCCGCTTCAAAGACTATATCGGTTTACCAAAAGCCAACCGCTATCAATCTTTGCACACCGGAGTCATCGGCACCAGCGGCCGCCCCATCGAAGTACAAATTCGCACCGTAGCCATGCACCACATTGCAGAATACGGCATTGCGGCGCACTGGAAATACAAAGAAACCGGCGGTTCTAACACCACAGTTACCGGCGACGACGAAAAATTTACCTGGCTGCGACAACTGCTAGAATGGCAAACCGACCTCAAAGACGATCGCGAATATTTACAAAGCATTAAAGACAACTTATTCGACGAAGATATCTACGTTTTCACTCCTAACGGAGACGTGATTGCACTCAACAGCGGGTCAACTCCCGTAGATTTTGCCTACCGCATTCACACAGAAATAGGCAATCGCTGCACCGGCGCCCGAGTCAACGGGCGGATGGTGACACTAGACAAGGTTTTAAAGAATGGCGACATTGTAGAAATCTTGAACCAAAAAAACGGTCATCCGAGTTCCGACTGGCTGAATTTTGTCAAGACAAACGGAGCAAAAAACCGAATTCGGCAGTGGTTAAAGCGATCGCACCGAGATGAAAATCTCGCTCGCGGGCGGGAATTGCTGGAAAAAGAATTAGGTAAAAACGGCTTGGAATCCTTGCTGAAATCCGAACCCATGCAGTCTGTAGCTCAGCGGTGCAACTACCACAGCGTCGAAGATTTAATCGCCGGTTTGGGCTACGGCGAAGTCACCCTAAATCTCGTAGTAAATCGACTGCGAGATTTAGTAAAAGTGCAGCAAAAAATTGAAGCTGCACCCGGAGGAACCCAGGAATTGCCCCTGCTAATACCTGCATCGACGACACCGAAGCCCGTACCGAGTTCGTCTCCGAGCAAATCGCCGATCGCAGGTGTAGAAGGATTGCTCTACCATATAGCAGGCTGTTGCTGTCCCATTCCCGGCGAATCAATTATTGGAGTAGTGACTCGCCTTCGCGGAATTTCGATTCACCGCCAAGGATGTTCAAATGTTGAGAATGTACCGGGAGATAGATTAGTTCCTGTGAGTTGGAATTCCACCAACCGCAATGAATCTCGCCCGAATACTTATCCGGTTAACATTCAAGTCGAAGCCCTCGATCGAGTCGGAGTTCTCAATGATGTTTTATCGCATTTGAAGGACAACAAAGTGAACGTCCGCAGCGCTCAAGTCAAAACATATCCTGGATTGCCGGCATTAATTGACTTGTGCATGGATATCCAGGATAAAGAACAGTTCGAGCGGACTTGTATGCAGATTAAAAATATGAGCGATATTTTGAATTTGCGGCGGCTGAGTGAAGGAACTTAAGAAAGAAAGACGGCGGTTGAAACCGCGCCTATAAAAAACGAAGAAAGACGGCGGTTGAAACCGCGCCTATAAAAAACGAAGAAAGACGGCGGTTGAAACCGCGCCTACACAAACGAAGTCCGCCTCCGCGGACTGAAGAAGATAACGTCATTTTCACCGTTCGTTCTTTAACTTGCGAAGGCACGTGAAAGTTTGTATAGACGCGGTTTCAACCGCCCGCTCTTCTGAAGAAGATAACGTCATTTTCACCGTTGGTTCTTTAACCGGCGTCGGCACGTGAAAGTTTGTATAGACGCGGTTTCAACCGCCCGGTCTTCTGAAGAAGATAACGTCATTTTCACCGTTTGTTCTTCAACCGGCGTCGGCACGTGCAAGTTTGTATAGACGCGGTTTCAACCGCCCGGTCTTCTTAAATGTAGAATCGAAAATGGTATAATCCGCCATGAAATTTGAACTTTTTTCACAAGTAGCATTGCGCGAAGACATCCCCAAGTACAATCTAAAAAAAGGTGCTATAGCAACTATTGTTGAGCATTACCCGATGCCGGAAGGTGAAGAAGATGGTTATAGCTTAGAGGGTTTCAATGTCGAAGCAATTACAGTTGAAGTTGCCGAGTCCCAGATTGAAGATAAGACGGCGGTCTTCTTAACCATTCGTTCTTCAACCGGCGTCGGCACGTGCAAGTTTGTATAGACGCGGTTTCAACCGCCCAGTCTTCTTGATTTCGCCGGAGTTACCGGCTTTGACTCGCCCAACTTTTGCTGCAAAAACTCCCGCGCCACTTGTCCGGCTTCCTGCTGTTTCCCATCAACTTGATAGTTGAGTTGGCGCATATCTTCCTCCGAGATTTTGCCGCCCAACTCTGCGAGCACTGGGCGCAATTCTGGGTATTTTTCCAAAATTTGCGATCGCACAACCGGAACAGCTTCGTAGGGCGGGAAATAGTTCTTGTCATCTTTGAGCACTACTAAACCCAAACTTTGAATCAAACCATCCGTCGTATTACCGGCAATCACATCTACTTCTTTTTGTTTCAGCGCTTGATAAAGCAATCCTAACAGCAACTCCTTCGGTTCTTCGGCAAATTTAATCCCGTAAGTTTTAGCTAATCCGGGAAATCCATCTTCTCTCTCTTTGAATTCCGGGCCAAAACCAGCGCGCAATTTGGGTGCAGCTTTTCCCAGTTGCGAGAGAGTTTGCAAGTTGAGTTTTTTGGCATCGTCTCCCCGCACAATAATCGCAAAACTGTTGTTAAATCCCAGCGGTTGGGTCCATTCTGCTTTAAACTGTTTGGGATATTCTTGTTTGAGGTAATCGAGGACTTTCTTGGGGTCAGAAATCGGCTTTTGTTTGAGAATGTTGGTAAAACCTGTGCCCGTATATTCGACGTACAAGTCGATTTTACCTGTTGCTAGGGATTGATGGCAAAGCGAACCTCCGAGGTTGAGTTCGCGTTCTACTTTAATATCTGTTTTGGCTTCGATGTGAATAGCTAAAATTTCTGCTAGGATGACTTGCTCGCTAAAGTCTTTCGAGCAAATAACAACTCGTTTTTGAGAACTCGAATTGCAGCTTGTGACTGCAAACAAGCAAAGTAATGATAAGCAGGAAGATAAAAAATTGCTTTTTGATATTTTCATTTTTTTATTGTAACATTTATGTATATAGATAGAGGACAAAAGATGGTATTCAGTGTCAGCGATATTATCCGCCAGCAGCGGCAATTTTTTGCGACTGGGAAAACGAAAGATGTCGATTTTCGGATCGAACAACTGAAAAAACTTAAAAGCGCGATCGAACTCAATCAATCACGAATAGTTGCTGCTGTCAAGGCTGACTTGAACAGGCCGGAATTCGAGGCTTACTTTGAAATCGCATCCATTGCCGAAGTTAATTATGCCATCAAAAACCTGAAATCCTGGGTAAAACCGAAAAAAGTACCAACTTCGATCGACCAATTCCCCGCATCAGCCCGCATTTTTCCCGAACCTTTAGGCGTAGTTTTAATCATCGGGCCTTGGAACTATCCGTTTCAGTTAATGATATCACCGTTGGTCGGGGCGATCGCCGCCGGCAACTGTGCACTCCTCAAACCCTCAGAAATCGCCTCACACACCTCAACAGTCGTCGCCGACATGATTGGCAAAATCTTCGATCCCGCCTATGTAGCAGCCGTCGAGGGAGGCGTGGAAGTCAGCCAACAATTGCTAGCCGAAAAATTCGACCACATCTTCTTTACTGGCGGCACAAAAATCGGTCGCATTGTGATGGAAGCCGCCGCCAAACACCTCACACCTGTAACATTAGAATTAGGTGGCAAAAGTCCTTGCATTGTCGATTCAGACATTCAGATCGAACACACTGCAAAACGGATTGCGTGGGGCAAATTCATCAATGCCGGACAAACTTGTATTGCTCCAGATTACCTGTTGGTAGACAAGAAAGTCAAGCCCCAATTAATGGAAGCAATCAAAACATCAATTCAAGGATTTTACGGCGATAATCCGCAAACAAGTCCCGACTATTCGCGGATTATCAATCAGCGGCAATTGGAACGTTTGAGTGCGTTTCTCAAAGATGGAGAAATTATCGTTGGTGGGCAAACTGACCCAGAGAATAAGTATATCGCACCGACGGTTTTAGATAAGGTTTCCTGGGATTCACCGGTGATGCAGGATGAGATTTTTGGGCCGATTTTGCCAGTGTTGGAGTATGAGGACTTCGGAGATGCGATCGCCCAAATCAACGCGCGCCCAAAACCCCTAGCTTTGTATTTGTTCTCGAAGGATAAGCAAAAACAAGAGCGAGTTTTGCGGGAAACTTCCTCTGGGGGAGTTTGTATCAATGATACGGTGATGCAAGTCGGTGTAACAACTTTACCGTTTGGGGGAGTTGGCGAAAGCGGCATCGGAAGTTATCACGGGAAAGCAAGTTTTGATACCTTTTCACATTACAAAAGCGTGCTGCAAAAATCATTTTGGCTGGAGTTGCAATGGCGGTATGCTCCATACAAGGGTAAGTTGGATTTGATCAAAAAGGCGATCGGTTGATGGGTTTTTACTCGTTCCCATGCTCTGCTTATGGGTGAGAACTTAAGACTAAAATCATTTAGAAATCTCGTTTATACCGGAGTCTAGATCCCCCTAAATCCCCCTTAAGAAGGGGGACTTTGATCCGACTCTTGTCCCCCCCTTCTTAAGGGGGGCTAGGGGGGATCTGGTCTTAATAGTCAAACAGCAGTTTATAAATGGGCTGGAACTTAAGTTGTCAGCAATAGGCTCTGCCTGGGAACCAGTTAAAACGATATTACACTTAAACATAGCGAATCAAAATGAACGATAATTTACCAGAAATTTTAGCACAACTAAGCCACTACTTTCACGAAGTTTACGGCGAAAGACTCGTGCAGTTAATCCTCTACGGTTCCCAAGCTAGAGGAGATGCCAAACCAGATTCTGATATTGATATTTTAGTTGTTCTAAACGGGCCAGTTCATGCTGGTAAAGAAATCGCTCGCACCAGTGAATTTATTGCCGCTTTGTGCTTAGATAGGACTGTAGTAATTTCCCGTGCTTTTGCCTCCGCAACACGTTTTCAGCAAGAAGAAAGCCCTTTTTTTTAAAATGTTCGCAAAGAAGGAGTATTGATTTGAAACCAGAACAAATTGCTCTCTTAAGAAAAGCTGGTGAAAGCTTGCGCGCCGCTGAGTTATTAGCAACTAATGAACTTCTGGATTTTGCAGCATCGCGCGCTTATTATACGATGTTTTATGTTGCCGAAGCTTTTTTGTTGAATGAAGGTTTAACTTTTTCCAGTCATGCTGCTGTTATTTCAGCATATGGTCGAGATTTTGCTCGTACAGGCAGGGTTCCGGTGGAGTTTCACCGCTACTTAATTGATGCTCAATATTTGGCAAATCAGGGGGACTATGATATTGATTCGGCAATTACAGAAGCCGAGGCTAATCAATTAATTGGTCAGGCAGAACAATTTTTAGAATTAGCACAACGCCTACTGGGAGATTTGCCACCTGCTTAATATCGCGGTAGTCCAAGGGCAGTGCCGTGTCCAGCGAAGAATCTCAAACTTAAGCAATTTTTTCGGTTTCTTTCACCCTCTGATTCAACAAAATTGGGTCAATGTCCTGGCTTTTATCGCGGTTGCGAAATTTCTCTAAAAGTCGGAAGAAAGAGGCAAAAGCAGCTTTTCCCTCAACGGACTTGAACAGGAGAATTGTGTCCCAGGAATTGACAGTTTGAATGGAAAAATGGATTTGCAACCAGGGTTGGAATTCCTGGTAAAAATCTAATTCTTCTTCTGTTGGCAGAATTCCCATTTCCTGGCGAGCAAACTTGTACCCAACTAGGAATTGTCGTAGCGCCGTAACAGAAGCTGTACCAATATAAAGTCCTGGCTTCTGTTCTATTTTTTCGAGGAGTTCAAAAATGTTACTCATTTTCGGATACTTTTACAAATTCTTTAATTCTATCAAAACGAATTGCTCGCTGTGACAATGAAAGTCTTTTAACCAATCATCTCGCGAGAATCCTTGTGAAGAAAGGTTATCGAAAACTTTTCCTCGAACTTCTACAGCAAAATGTTGACCGTTGATTGTGATAGAGTTAGTAATCCCCTGTTGTTCAAGACGATCGCTGAAAATATAGTCTTCACCATATCGAGTCCTGAGTCTGAAAATCTTGCCCTCAATTTTTTGTTCGCACAACCACCCGATTACGGCTCTAGCACACTCAGCACATTAGACCTCTTGCAAAAATGCTGAAACCCCTCCCCAACCCTCCCCTTAGTAAGGGGAGGGAGCCTAATTTTTCTTGCTTCCCCCCGAAGCCGCGGGGGGACTGAGGGGGGTGAGTTTTTGACTTTTGCAAGAGGTCTATTCTAGAATGTCAAATTGACGGGTGATTTGCCCAACTTCCCGATAAACTTCCTCGTCAGTCCAGTCACTGGGATGTTTGATGCTGATAGAACCTCCTCCTCAAAGGCTTGATTCAATTGTAATTATAGCAGCCAGATTTTCCATGTTTGCTGGAATGGCAAAAATTCGGCTATAAGGAATCGCAGAATACCTGTTCTAATCAAAATTGTGCCATTCTTTCTCGATTTTCTCCACATCCTTAGCCGCTCCCAATTGTTTAAATATTTGATGTGCTGTATCGTAATGTTGTTGAGCAAGTTCTGTGTTGCCGCGCTGGCGGTGGAGTCGTGCTAAATCGTAGTTAG
>JANYGO010000099.1 GCA_025362325.1 Cyanobacteriota bacterium
GGGTTTTTGCTGGGCTGTCGGTAATTTTTTGTAATTTAGTTGAACGCCTTTATATAGTTCCGACTGCACTGTTTTATCGGCACGAGATTGTTTTTGCCAGTAGGAGGTGAGAAATTGTTGGCTGCGATCGGCATTTTGGGAAGAAACAGCCAGCAGAAACCCGGGTTTTTTGCCGCCCGTGCGATCGCGATCGTCGAAATCGGGATTTGTTACGGCGAGGGTAATTTCATCACCGATCCAAGGTTGGATATCTCGACTGTAATCGAAATCTGTATTGGCGAGGAGGCTTTTTTTGATTTGCTCGAATTCAGCGTGCGAGCGGCTTCTTTCTGCGGGAGACGCAAAGATTTGCCGCAATGCTTCGAGGCGATCGGGATTTACCAGCATTGAAGCCAAAAAAGGCGCTTGTTTCGAGACAAACACAGCCGCAGCCGGAGTAGTTGTCGGCCCACCGGCGAGCAAATTTAGGGGAGTTTTGGTTGACAGCCAGTAAAAACCGCCTGCACCCAAACCCAAGAGTGCCAAGACGCCAGCAATGAGAACAGAAAAGAACGATCGCAGCTTCATAAAACAAGGACTAATGACCACAGTCTACTATTAACTACAGTAGCGCATGACCGTAGCTATTGACATTTACAAAATATAGAGGCGGTGTCTGTGAGAAACCGCCCCAATATTGACAGGCGATTACCCGTCAGTTTATTTTGTTTTTAAGTCAATGATTGTGCCAATCTAGCTGTCAGTTCTTCCATCGACAGTTGAGGTAATTCTGCCAATAAAGATGATAAAACTTCGGGAGATAAAGCCAGCAGATCGGGGATGAGATTTACCGGAAGTTGTTCTAATTGTCCCGATTGAATAAACCATTTTTCCCGAACCGTTTGTGCCAGCAAGTTTTGCACTTGTTGGTGTTCATTCTGTCCCGCAGGCAGAGTAGATAACTGCACTAGCAACACTGTAAACTCGGCAACAGGCAAAGCCGATATCAACGGGATGAATGCGAGAGTTAGCGGGTCAGATTCTCCAAATCTGACCTGCAAGAAGCTCTCCAAAATTATCCGCTGTCCTTCTTCCTGACCTTGTTGTTTTGCTGCTTCCAAATGTTGTTGAAAAAGAGGTGCGTGAGGCGCAGCCATCGCGTAGCGAATCGCCATAACTAACTCCTGATCTTCATCATCCCCTGCGGGAATAGGTGGTGTATTCGCTTGCAAATTTGCCTGCAAGATGTACAATAATTCTAGCGCGTTAGTTCGGAGTGGATTATCCACAGGCAATGCACTTAGTTCATTGATATTACCAGCAGGTCCTTAAATCAATTCGATTTATATGCAGATTTGTACCAGAAATCTGGCGCTACGACGGACGAAGCATCAAGTTTTATCAATTGCAAAATGGCGAATATGCCGAGTGCGATTTTTCCGTGGCTTTCCCGATGCTACCGACGGCAAAAGTTGACGAATTTATCGATCGCCCTTTAACGTCAACGACAATCAGAGAGCTCGCACAAAACTAATGTTTGACTGTGCGGGCGATCGACCTTTTCGCCCTAATACTCGCCCTTGATTATCTGTGGCTGTTACAATCAGGATGTTGTTTTCTTGGGCGTATTGTCACAAACAAGGACGATCGCCCATCATCTCAAAAATTCCGATCGCCCACCTGCACGATCGCCCACCTGCACGATCGCCCGCCTGCAGAATCGCCCGAAGCACCCAAACGACGAGATCTCGCACAAAACTGGTGTTTGACTGTGCGGGCGACAGTTGGCTAATTGTGCGCGAGGGATCTCGGATTATAAATCAGTCACTTTTCAACATTCACCGACACATCCAACTACTTAGATTCAGGATTCCAACGCATCCCAATAATTGCCATTCCAGTTGGCCCGCTTGTTGAAATAATGATTGTTCCACCTGAACTATTAGCAGTGACAAAATTGGTAGAAGTTCTCCAGTGATGCGGAAATATATCTTTGCGATAGACATTATCGTCCACTGTAAAGCTTTTCTCAATTTTGTCGCCCTTGTACCACACAGCGCGATCGAAACCATAAACCAAGGTGCGATCGCCCTCAACAGCAGCCACGCCTAATCTTAGTGGAATAGGAAATCGTGATGGGTCATCATATTCGATAAAAACTCGCTGCGCTGTACCATTGCTAAGGCAAACATCAGCCGATTTGTCATCAATTATTAGAGAAACAAAGGCATCGCCTGTTGGGGTAATTCCAGCATTTTCTATAGTTAATTTAGCAGCTAACCCTCCTGTATTGTAATAATTTAATGAACCACCAGTAATATTTCCTGTGAGAAGCCGATCGTTTGAAAATGACAACAGCCCTCCTGTTAGTTCGCGGCGCAGTGAAAGAGGAGGATAATGCTTCTTGCCATCCGGTTCTAAACATTCTACGCGACGTATAGCGTCTCGATTTAAATGACAAATAGCTTGTTTTGACGCTACTGAAGCAGCAAATCCCCCCCACGGATAAGGGCCACGCACATTACCCTCAGCATTCACAAACCAAGCTCGATCTAAGTCGAGTACCCAAACAGCATCTTGTTGGGCACCCACAATCTGTACACCAGAAACTTCTTTTACAACTCGTTTCAACGCTCCTGTGCTGTCATAGTGAGATCAAGGATAATTTGTCCATACCCCACCATCGCTACGAGAACTAAGAGTTCCTGGTGGTTGTAGAAGCTTAATTATTTTGGTAGTCTTTCCAATTAAAATTGCCACTGGCAGAGTTACTCTATTTATTTGAGAAACTATGCCTGCTAGTCCTGTTGAACTGGCAAAAGTTTGTATGTAAGGTCTCATTGGATAAGACTTAGGACCAGCTAGATATCTACCCTGAGCTACACTAGGGTCGGGCCACCCCACATCTACTACGTTTAACTTAATTGGATTGTTCCACTCCAAGAGAGCAATAGACCAGATTTCTAGCTTTGGACAACTCATAGCACTCTTTGATTCCTCTGATTTTAAAACAGGGATACCTCCTATAGTTAGGAGTATGGAGACACAGAAAAACACTAATACAGCACACAATTTTTTCCACATATATTTCTATAACTACCAAAGTAGATCCTTGAAAAAATCAAACGATAGACCGACCTGAACGTAGCCTTTGAGTTTGCCAATGTCAATAATCTGTATAGTGTTATTATTGTTCGGCTGGTTCCACAAGCTGACAATTGTTGTCGAGTTAAGTGCAATAGCTACGTGACCAGGATCTCCTTTAGGAAGTTCGCCATTTTCAGCTTTTTTATCTGTAAAAAACACAAGTTCACCGGGCTTGGGCAAACGTGTTTGCTTACCAGGAATTCCTCGATTGGGGTAGAATGGTAATTGATCTTGATACCCCATTACTGGTCGCATCGCTGAAAAAATAGGCCATTGATAACCGGTCTTATTCATAGCGTTGCGAATTCTATCGGCAGTCATTTTTCCGCATAGAAATGCTGCATACCAAATCATTTCCCAGCAGTTCATTTTTGCAGTATACGACAGAGTTCCTTTTTGTTTCTCATCTGAAAAGTGTAGACTAAAATCATTTTGTGGATTAGTCCACCATTGACTTCCTTTAAGCAGAGCTGCCATAATCGCAGTCGCCATTTCAGGTTTTTGACTAAACTTCTGTACAATCAGTGTTCGCATACTTGGATCATCGACTACTGACCTCAACTCACCCTGATTCTTAGGGTCAATAATTAAAGCAACAATCTTGTTATAGTTAGCGATCGCCCCAGTCTTCAGCAGTTTTTCTATTTGTTCCTTAAAAGTAGGTGGACGATTAACAGGAGCACCAGAACCAGCGAACTTATCTGGAACCTTAGGTGGTTCTGGTAGATTAATCTCAGTAAATTCTTGACTCGGCTGAGGAACCTTCTTTAAATTTTCCGGCACTACCCGCTTCGGCGCCTTATTCAACCGCGGCGCCTCCCCAACCTTTGGTAAATCATTAGTCTGCCCAGTTTTCTTCGGATCGAAAGACCCATTTTTTGAGTCAGATTCACTCGGCAAATACTTACCATCTTTCCAACTAGACTTCGACAAACTCTCACTCCAATTATTCCTTCCATCATCCAATACAGTCCCGCTACGAGTCCAAGTCCAACTGCTGCTACTACTCGAAGAAGTCTTACCTTTAGTCCCTGATTCCGAGTCATAACCGCTGACTGTTTCTGTCCAAGTGTAACCTCCTTTAAATGACGAGTTGCTGTAACTCGTACTCCACCTTGAATACTTGGAAACTGCACTAACTAGACCTTTACTATCATCTGTCCTTTCGCTCGACCATTTCTCGTAACTGGAATTATTATTCTCATCTTTCCTGCCATCTTTGTAATTGGTAACTGTTTGTGAATTGCTGGTGGTTGATGTATCGCTACCACTAAACCAGTTGGAGTTAGTGCCGTCACTGCTGCTGTTTGAGCGACTAGCTGTGATTGTCTGTTCGTCGCTGCTACCTGTGGTGGTATAAGCATCTATTTTGTACTCGTTTTTCCTTTGAACTTGATTCTCTGAGTAAGTTTCTGA
>JANYGO010000114.1 GCA_025362325.1 Cyanobacteriota bacterium
CAATATTTAGTGATGATGCCCATCTTGTTAGCAGCTCTATTTTCCTTTGCCATCTTGCGCTATGTGGGAATGGGGACGGGCAACAAGAATTGGCAAATCTTCGGAGGCGTCGCGCTCACTGTGGCGATGGCTGCCAAACAATTGGGACGGGTTGAAGGAGCGAAGAAAAAACTCGGACAATAATGGTTTTGTTACTCCCGCAATAGAAAGGAGGTGACTGATAATGATGGCCTTAACCCACAGCATCATCGCAGCAGCGGGAACGAGCTTGATTCTGACCACTGCCAATCCCCTGCACTTAGCATTAGCGATCGCCGGCAGTCAACTCCCGGATTTGGATACATCTACCAGTACCATCGGGCAAATCTTGTTTCCGATCAGTAACTGGATTGAGAATCGCTTCCCGCACAGGTCAATAACTCACTGCTTTTTAGCAACAGCGACGATCGCAATTCTTGTTAGCCCGCTGTATTTCTATGCGGACTGGAAAACATGGCTATGCTTACCTTTGGGGCATTTGCTTAGTTGCTTTAGCGATGTATTTACCAAACAAGGCGTGCAGTTTTTCTGGCCCCATCCCGCTTGGTGCATATCGGTGAGCAATCCCAATCGGCGCTTGCAAACAGGAGGAACTGGGGAATATTGGGTGTTGGCGATAGCGATGATTGCTTTGATTGCGGCAATTAATTTAAGCAGCACCGGGGGTCCGACGGCACTTGTGGGGAGTACGCTCGGATTGCGAACTAATGCAACGGAAACTTATCAAAAGAACGCAGCAACAAGCCACGTTTACGCTGAGGTTACGGGTACGTTTGCCAGCGATGCTAGTTCGGCAGATGGTAAATATTTCAAGATAGCGGGGGAAGGCAACGAGTTTGTATTGATGAATAAAACGGGAGTCTTCAAAACCGGTACGAATATCATTGTTTCCCGACTCACCTCAGAAGTTGGTAAACCCGCATCGGCATCAGTTCAAACTTTGAATTTTGATGAAGAAGAGTTTGGTATTGTACCGATTCCCAATACTTTAATCTTTTTATCGGGCGCGCTAACAGTTGACGAACCGCAATTGATTAAAATACCCATCAATCCCAAACAATTAGAGATAGCAAAATTAACCAGCACTCAACTAAACTTGAGTTATTGCCCGCTAGAAACGGCTATCAAATTACTGAGCGGACAGTACATAACAGGTTCCCTAGAAGCCAAGATATTTAGCCCCAAACCAGATTTATGAGGTAAACCGATGAAGGAATATTTAGCAACTGCATTCTTGACGGGGATTGTTGGATTCTTACCATTTATTAATCTCAACTCGCAGCAAATTCTGTCCACACCCGCACCCGTACCGAGTTTGCAGAAACAATCCCTTATTCAGCTACAGCAATCATCAAATAAATCAAGTAAAAGACACCGCATTCAAGTGCAAGTAGTTTCACTCAACGATTTAAAGATTGTTGAAGGAGCGGATGTAGTTGCAGGACAAATTATTAGCGACCGCACTGAGGAAAGGCAATCTCTGGAAACAGAGCGAAATCAAATAGATAACAGCATCAAACAATTGTCGATACCCGCTGGTAAATTAACCGATATTCCAGAACCTAACTTTGCTATTGAAGAAGCAGCCATTCAGCAAATTAAGGATGAAATCAAGCTAATGGAATCCAATCCTGCATTACCTGCATCAGAAACCTCATTCAGATTTAAGGATGAGAATTTAAGGAAGTTATTGGAAGCTAACAAACTAGAACAACGGGCAAAAGCCATCGCAACTGAAGCCAATAACCGAACTAAACTTGCTCAATCCAAAGCCAGATTAGTAGGACAACTCAACAGCGCTATTGCAGCGCTCCACAAAGCCAAGAGCAACTATCAGCACCAACAGTACGAACATTCCCTCAACTTAATCAGGCAACAATCAGAAATGCAGCGGCAGCAGTACCAAGTAGCTTCTTTGGTAGACAAAAAGCAAGGACTTGAGGGAAAGCTGCGGGAGATTACTCAGATTAAATCCCCAGTAGCTGGTAAGGTACGGCGAATCAAAAACCTGGGTCAAAAGGATAGGCAGATTAACTTAGAGGTGGTGATCGATGTTAAGTAAAAGCTATAGGAGCTACACCATTACTCCGCAAGAAGTAAGCTGATTAATTCAATTTCTACTGGGCAATAAAGTATTGATTAAAGATGCCCGCTCCTTTAAAGATTGCCAGAATTGGATAGACCGACAACTGGCGCTTTTAGCAATTCAAAGAGTTTTTCCCGGTAAGTAAATGCA
>JANYGO010000231.1 GCA_025362325.1 Cyanobacteriota bacterium
GATGAAGGCGATTACGTAGCAGATGGTGGCAGTGAGCAAGGTAGGAATCATCAAGACGCCGAACCAGCCTACATAGAGGCGGTTGTCGGTCGAAGTGACCCAGTTGCAGAACTGCGACCACAGGTTAGCGCTTTCGCGCTGCTGTAAGGTTGCTGTCATGGTTTTATGATTGCGTTATGTATTTTTCAATGTTCGTGACGGCTTTGTGTTCCGCCATGTAATAAACATAAAGCATATTCTCAGCTTTGTAAAGAGCTGTAACAACAAATTAACTAATGTAAGGTATAAGCTTGAGTTATAACTATCGTGAATTGTGAAAAAAAGGCAAATAATGGACAAAAAAACGATGAGCCTGGAAGCGTGCCGCTTTCAGGCACGGGATAGTCAGTTGATTTGAGATGAGAGATGAGAGATTTTAGATTGACTGCACAGATAAATCTGGCCGATATCTCTCATATGTAAACTTTGTTTGAGATCCACGACTCCTGTCTTTAAGCTGTTGATCCGTTTTTGAGTGGGGTCAAGATACAGACTTTTGCTGGCTGGGTATCATCACGAGGGCCCAATAGGGAACCTCCGCCGGATCGACTTCTGCGATCGCCCGAATTCGCTGATTCGGCATAGTTGCGCGTTCTATATATAGTGCGCGATCGAACTGTCCCAACTCAATCAGCACATCCCGGACTTTCGCAAAGTGCCTGCCCAGCTTAATAATCACCGCAGCATCAACAAGCGCCAGCCGATCGCGCAAAATCTCCGCATCCAGCGTCGCAGGCATAATACTTAACACATCGTTACGATAAGTCAGCGGCACTCCCAGCGCCGCAGCACTCGCCATAGTCGAAGAAATTCCCGGCACAACTTCGGTAGTAAACTTTCCCGACAAACGGTTGAACAAATACATAAACGAGCCGTAGAGAAAAGGCTCGCCCTCGCACAAAACCGCCACATCCCGGCCCTCGCTGAGGTGGGCGGCAATTTTCTCGGCTGCAATATCGTAATAAGGTTGAGACGATCGCGTGGGACTAAAAGGCAACGGCATCGGAATCTCAATTTGTTCTGGACGCAAATAATCTGCGATGATCGCCCGCGCCAGCACCTTACCATTTTCCATCGCCGGATACGCAATCACCGGCACCGATTGCAAAATCCGATAAGCTTTCAAAGTTATCAATTCTGGATCGCCAGGGCCGATACCCAATCCGTACAATTTACCAGTAGTCTTAGTCATAGTTCGTCCTCTTGAGCTAACGCATTCACGGCCGCCGTTGCCATTGCACTGCCACCGCGCCGCCCGTGCAGCACGATAAATGGCACTCCCCGACTGTTGGCAGCGAGTTCGGCTTTGGATTCCGCCGCCCCCACAAATCCTACCGGGAAACCCAGAATTAACGCCGGTTTCGGAGCTCCAGCATCTAGCATTTCCAGCAGTCGGAACAAAGCAGTCGGGGCATTGCCGATCGCCACAACTGCACCATCTAACTTATCTAGCCATAAATCGAGGGCTGCTGCCGATCGAGTATTTCCGATTTGTCGCGCCAACTCCGGGATTTCGGAATGCCAGAGGGTGCAAATCACCGGATTGTCAGCGGGAAGCCGTTTGCGAGTGATGCCTTCTGCCACCATCCGGGCATCGCACAGAATCGGCGCACCTGCTGAGAGGGCTTGGCGTCCGCAGGTTGCGGCCCCAGGCGAAGCTGCTAAATCTGCAACAATATCAGTCATGCCGCAACTGTGAATTAGTCGCACGGCTACCGATTCTAAATCGGGCGGCAAGCTTGACAAATCTGTTTCGGATCGAATTGTGGCAAAGGATTTGATGTAGATTTCTGTTCCGTCTCGAATGTAGTCAATCATTGTTTAAAACTGCTATGGAAATTTTGTGGGATTTGTGAAATAGATTTTTTGAATGAACCGCGAAGATGGAAAGGAAGCGAAGGAAGAAACATCAAGAGAGATAGAAATAGAAATGATTAAAAATTGTCACTTTGAAGGGGATATTTTTTTACTTTAAATTCCCATTTTCGGTGTTCAACAACTCCTGCAATTGGTCGATCGCCCACCGATCGACAAACTCACCAAATGACTCCAAAGGCTCTCGAAACCGCTGATACACCCGCAACATTCGCTCGATCGCACCGGGCATCTCGGCCGCACTCACCGCCGGAAAAATTGGTCGCCCGAAGGGCAAATCTTTTCTACCCGCATAAATGTCGTAACCTTCGATCGTCTCGTGTCCCCGCTCAATCTGAATTCCCACCAGTGTGATATCAATTGGCTGGTGCTGGGCGCAGGACTTTTGGCAACCGCTGAAATGAATGTTAATCGGCAGGTCGATCGTCAATTTTTGCGCTAAATCCCTCGCCATTGCTAGGGCGTGACTTTGAGTATCTGTCGCCGCCGACGCACAGCCGCTACTCCCGGCACAAGCCACCAAGCACGAATCTAGGCGAGTCGCCGACGAGTGCAATCCCAAATCGGTGACTTGCTGTTTTATCTCCAAAAGCTGGGAGTTGGGGATATCAGAAATCAACAGATTTTGCCACGGCGTAAGTCTCAGGGTACCGCTGGCTAGATTTTGGGCTAAATTTGCCAAATTCCGCAGTTGATTTGATTCTAGCCTACCGAGAGGCAGCGCAATTCCTATGTACGAGAAATCCGACTGTCGCTGAGGGTGGATGCCGAGATGTCGGGATTGTTCGATCGCCCTTGCAGATGAGTCGATCGAGCGGGCGGGCAAGATGCCCACCCCACAAGGAAATTCACTCTTTGTGGAACAGGCATCTTGCCTGTTTTTGGGAAAGGTGATCGAGCGGGCGGGCAAGATGCCCACCCCACAAGGAAATTCACTCTTTGTGGAACAGGCATCTTGCCTGTTTTTGGAAAAGGTGATCGAGCGGGCGGGCAAGATGCCCACCCCACAAGGAAATTCACTCTTTGTGGAACAGGCATCTTGCCTGTTTTTGGGAAAGGTGCAAGATGTGAATTGCAATAAAAATGGTAAATTCTGCTGTACCCGTTCTAGATAACTTTCAGCGCCCCAATCTGCCAGCAGGTGACGCAAACGCGGCTTTTTGCCATCAATTCGAGGCTGATTTTTTGTGTATTCAAGATACGCGCTAGCAAGGGCGGCTAATACTAAAATACATTGCGATTCTTGGATTAAAATTCCTGTATCGCCGTTTAAATGCAGCCGGAAAACGATTTCTGATTGGGTTGAAAGCCCTTCAGCAGCTAATAAAATATCGTTGCCCAAATCGCGGATCGAAACCGATTCCCCGCCATCCAAGCCAATGCTGAACTTAGGCGAAAGTTCCGACAATTCGGGATGCGTTTGCAGGTAATCATCCCAAGCTTTCACTAGGGGGCGAGTATCCAGTAACTGCTGGCGATCGATCCCTGCTGTCGGACTTGCCATAATATTGCGAATCGGGTCAACTTCAACGCGGCGAGACGCTATCCCCAATTCCTGCAAGCGGTTCCAGACTTCCGGGGGAATTTCCGAGTGCACTTCTCGGATTTGCAAATTTGCCCGATTCGTCACTTGCAAACAGCCGCTACTGTATTGATCAGCCAAATCGGCGATCGTCCCACACTGCTGCGCGTTTAAAATTCCCCCCGGAATCCGCATTCTCGATAAAACTCCGTCTCGGGCGATCGAACCGTAAAATAAACCCGGACAAGTCGGCAAATCAGTCAAAGCTAACAAATAATCTCCTCCCCGTGCTACGCAGGGAATCCAAAAGTAAACGCCCACAAAGCGCCCCGAAATCGGCATTCTGACTTTTACAGTTGCGGCACAGCGCCGGAATTGCACCGGACTTTCCCGCTTTCAGGTTTTAGAAAGGTATCACGAGCTGACCCACAGAAAGCAAAACCCTCAACTTTCTTAATAAAACCCCTGGCGATGGCGTCCCGCCCCGCAAGCTACGCCCCTCTCTCTCCTTACATCAGCTTTCCTAATCACAGTCATCAGTTTAACTGTCGCTAAACCCCTTTACAAACCTTAACGATACCGTTAATAATAGAGACATCATCCGAACATTGAAAAACCAATAGCAATCATAAACACATGACAGCAACCTTACAACAGCGCGAAAGCGCTAACCTGTGGTCGCAGTTCTGCAACTGGGTCACTTCGACCGACAACCGCCTCTATGTAGGCTGGTTCGGCGTCTTGATGATTCCTACCTTGCTCACTGCCACCATCTGCTACGTAATCGCCTTCATC
>JANYGO010000233.1 GCA_025362325.1 Cyanobacteriota bacterium
CTGCTGCATCTCCGGCTCCGGCTCGGCCTGCTGCATCTCCGGCTCCGGCTCGGCCTGCTCGCTAATAGTCATTAGTCATTGGTCATTAGTCATTGGTCATCAGTCATTAGTCATTAGTTACAGACAGGATTTACCCAAAAATTGGTTTCATGCGCTACTTATAGCGGTAAAGTGCGGTGTGGATGGAACCCTAGATAATTAGGTTTTGCGTTCAGGACTGAGTTAGTAGGTTGGATTTTGGGATTTCTCGACTCAACCTACTATTTACCAATTCTCAATTACCAATTCTCAATTCTCAATTACCAATGACTAATGACTAATGACTACTGACTACTGACTACTGACTAATGAGTAATGACTTATTTTACGATTCTTTAAAGAAGCGGATGATTTCGCGGACGTGGTTGAGAAATTGTCCGTCCGAGGTGAGTTGGGCGATCGCACTTTCGGCATCTCTTGCCAGTTTAGTGTGTTCTGCCTGGTTTGTCGATCGCAAATATTCTAGAGATGCCGCTACCTGAGTTAATTCTATTCTGATAGATTCTCGATCGCGCTCTTGGACAGCAGCCGCAGAATAGGGATCGTCTGAATTTAATTGAGCAGTCAAATTTGTAACTGTTGATTCTAATTCTGCAAAGCGGTTGCGGAGTTCGACAATATCTTCGCGGGGGTACAAAAATTGGCTGCGGATGGTTGTCAGCCGCACCGCTAAATACTGATAACCTCGGATAGCTGGACGCAGTACAGTTAAAAGCAGTGCAGCACCGGAACTGAGATAGCCAATAGCACTAATGCCGGTGGCGGCTAGGGCGTAAAGTGCGATCGCGCTACCCAGGTGAAGGGCGATCGCCACCAGGAGCGATCGGCTAGCTAATACATTAACGTATTTGAGTTGTTCCGCATCGACAGCGATGTTTTTCTTCGTAGATTCTGCCCCTTGCGCTAAAACTTCCTTAGCTTCAAAATGGATATTCCAGGGAACTGTAACTATCAGCAACAGCCATTCAAAAATAGCAATAGCAATTACCCAATCAATAAAACTGCCGACGGAAACGTGCAGCCATTGCAGAATGGCAAAAATTAACAGTAACAATAGGCCAGTCCCTGCGCCGAAACCGGCAAAAGTGTTGTAATACATAGCGATTGCCTTTACGAAATGTTATTTTGATTGTGGATATATTTTGCAGGTATAGTTAGAGACTGTGTGACAGTTAGGGAAGCTTCCTATTAAACTTGACTTGCAGGTATGGTATCGCCGTTTTCGATGACTTAAAAATTCAATCGTAACTTCACGGCACTCGAAAAAATGGTAAATGTATAATTGTCAGGGGTTAAACTTGAGAAATTTTGGTTGAAGTACGGTTGAACCGGGAGCGGCTCGATCGCCGGAGGCTGAGATACACTGATTGTGAGGTCGATCGCGCGCTACTGCAAGCTGCATCTCAGGAAACGAGACAGCGCTACTGCAACCTGCGATCCGCCACTGCAAAATAGGTGCCAAAATTAACTCTACCGTCTTCAAATTCCCATAACTGCACATCTACAATCTAAAATCAAAAGTTAGCAAGGACAAACCGATGGCGAATTCAACTCTTGGTCTCGAAAATAAACTTTACGATTATCTGTTATCTATTTCCCTGCGGGAACCCGATATTCTCGCTTCACTGCGGGAAGAAACTGCTAAGCATCCTCTTGGTATGATGCAAATAGCTCCCGAACAAGGTCAGTTTATGGAAATGCTGGTGCAGCTTATGGGAGCGACAAAAACCTTAGAAATTGGCGTTTTTACTGGTTATAGCTCGCTGTGCGTAGCTTTAGCGCTGCCTTCTAACGGAAAAATTATTGCTTGCGATGTCAGCGAGGAATATACTTCGATCGCACGACGCTATTGGGAAGCTGCGGGTGTAGCAAACAAGATTTCTTTGCAGTTGGGCCCAGCAATAAATACTCTCGACAAACTCATAGCCGAGGGACAAGCAGGAACCTTTGATTTTGCCTTCATCGACGCCGACAAAGAAAATTATGAGGCTTATTTTGAGCGATCGCTCCAACTGGTGCGCAATGGCGGTTTAATTGTAATTGACAACGTTCTGTGGTCTGGACGAGTTGCCAATCCTCAAGTACAAGACACAAGTACCCTCGCCCTTCGCAGTTTCAACGACAAATTGCGCAACGATCCCAGAGTTACTCTCAGTGTTGTCCCCATTGCTGACGGACTGACTTTGGCCCTGAAACGCCGCTGGGCGACTGTGATGCAGCCCGAACATCAAAACTAAACAGTTGTTTGCGGTTTGCGGTTCATTTTTAAATAGCCACAAACCGCTAATTATTTAATAACTCGTGAATTCCTTTGTCTGCATAGAATCAGGTGCCGATTTCGCACCCTACAAACTCAAAATTCTCGGGCAAAGTGCGGATGGCGCCCCGTACAGAATGATTTATTTTTAGTTAAGCTGAGGCGAAAATGCTGGGATCAAATTTGCAAGTAAAATTGCCGATTCACGAAACTTTTCAATGTACCGTTCAAGGGGAAGGCTACTGGACTGGGACTTTAGTTGATTTTATTAGATTAGCGGGTTGTCCTGTGCGGTGTCCTTGGTGCGATACTGGCTACGGAAATGGTGGCAAAGGTTTGCCGTCGGTGCCGCAGTCGATCGCACAATTGCTAGATCAACTCAAGTCTCCGAGAGTTGTGATTACTGGTGGCGAACCTTTCATTCACCAGAATTTGCCGGAGTTAGTTCGAGCTTTGTTAGCAACTGACAAGCAGGTGAGTATTGAAACTTCTGGCGCTTACTGGCAGGATGTTTCGCCGCTGGCTTGGATTACTCTTTCTCCTAAAGAGCACGTCAATCCTCAATATCCAGTGCAAGAGCATTTCTGGACTAGAGCTAATGAAATTAAGTTAGTAGTAAGCACTGGCGAAGAAGTTGATTTTTACGAAAATTATTTGGTTGAGAATATGAATATTCCTGTATATTTGCAGCCGGAATGGGAGGCGCGCGATCGGGTAATTCCAATTATCTTGGAGTTACTGAAACAGAATCCGAGTTACAGATTATCTTTGCAAACTCATAAGTTGATTGGTGTCCAATAATCAAAAGTATATGCTAAAATTAAGGTAGCAATTTTTCCGATAAAAATTATGCAGTCAACTACCGAAAACCTCATGGGAAAAGTTACAACAACGCTAGCGATTCAAAATCTGATAGATCAGGCTGATGCCGAACGAGGCATGATTCCAGTAGAGCAAATCAGGTCTGTGATTCTAGAAAATGTTTTGGTGGATACGGGCGCGACAACTTTATGTTTGCCGAAAGATGTCATTGCTAGACTAGGTTTGAGAATCCTTAAGCAAGTGGTTGTTGAGACTGCAACTGGCATTAGCGAGGCTCGAATTTTTCAAGATGCTAAAATTTCTCTGTGCGGGCGCGAAGGGACTTTTGAGTGTCTGGAATTGCCAGAGGAGAAAACTCCGCTTTTAGGCGTGATTCCGATGGAAGCGCTGGGAATTGAAGTGGATTTGAAGCATCAAAGTTTGAAGGTTTTGCCCGACGGGCCGACGGAAACCTATTTGACAATTCTTTGATGTTAATCTCAAGGTCGGGGAAGTAAACATTATGCAGTCTACTGTGCAAACAGCAGCGGGCATTAAAACTGAACCCTCAACTGTCAACTGTCAACTGTCAACTGTTTAAGATTCTTTGATATTCTTGAGTTTGGATGCTACCTATCCCAAAGGCAGCGCTAAGATGGTTAAGCACTGTTTTGCACTACTCTCATGTCCCAACGCGCCAAAACCTCACATAGCCAGCCAAGTGCATCCCACAACGGAAATCATGTGACGACTTCTAACTCCAACAGCCAAAATACGATTCGGATTCGCGGTGCGAGACAGCACAACCTTAAGAATATCGATTTGGAACTGCCGCGCGATCAACTGATCGTGTTTACTGGTGTCTCCGGTTCTGGTAAGTCTTCCCTGGCTTTCGATACAATTTTTGCCGAGGGACAGCGCCGCTACGTTGAGTCTCTCAGCGCCTACGCGCGCCAGTTTTTGGGACAGTTGGACAAGCCGGATGTGGACGCGATCGAGGGGTTGAGTCCGGCTATTTCGATCGACCAAAAGTCAACTTCTCACAACCCGCGATCGACTGTCGGCACTGTTACAGAAATTTACGATTATCTCAGATTGCTCTACGGCAGAGCTGGCGAACCGCATTGTCCGATTTGCGATCGCTGCATTGCGCCGCAGACAATTGATGAAATGTGCGATCGAGTCATGGCGCTTCCAGACGGCACTCGCTTTCACCTTCTGGCGCCCGTGGTACGCGGAAAAAAAGGCACTCACCGCAAATTGCTGTCGAGTTTAGCTTCCGAAGGATTTATTCGGGTCAAAGTTAACGGAGAAATTTTAGAACTTTCGGAAAATATCGAACTAGATAAAAATCATACGCATAACATCGAAATCGTTGTTGACAGGCTAATTAAAAAACCGGGTTTAGAAGAACGTTTAGTTGATTCTCTCTCGACTTGCTTGCGCCATTCAGAAGGGATTGCGATAATTGAAGAGTTACCGGCTGACGAAAATTCCGAACCAAATCCGCCGATCGTATTTTCGGAAAACTTTGCTTGTCCCGAACACGGCGCGGTGATGGAAGAACTTTCGCCGCGGTTGTTTTCGTTTAATTCGCCCTACGGCGCCTGCCCAAACTGCCACGGTTTGGGGAGTTTGCGGACTTTTGCGCCGGAGTTGGTGATTCCCGACGAAAAAGCGCCTCTTTATTGTGCGATCGCGCCTTGGTCCGACAAAGACAATTCCTATTATCTCTCTTTGCTGTGCAGCGTTGCTGATGCTTGCGGGTTTGATATCGACACTCCTTGGTTCCGCTTGAAGCCAGAACATCAGCGGGTGATTTTATACGGTAATGAGGAAAAGCGTACCGCCGAAAGCAAGAAGCGAGACGGCAGCGTCACCGATTTGAGGAGAGATTTTAAAGGCGTAATTTCCATGTTGCAGCGCCAGTACGACGATACTGGTTCTGATTTAATTAAGCAGAAGTTGGAACAGTATCGGGTCGATCAACCTTGCCAGGTTTGTCACGGAAAACGGTTGAAGCCCGAAGCGCTGTCGGTGCGGTTGGGACAGTACGGAATTGTGGATTTGACGGGGATTTCGATTCGCGACTGTCGCGAACGAGTCAATAATTTGGGATTGAGCGATCGGCAATTCCAAATATCCGATTTAGCCTTGAGAGAAATCAAAGCAAGGCTGCAATTTTTGCTCGATGTCGGGTTGGATTATCTGACATTAGACCGCGCAGCCATGACACTTTCTGGCGGAGAAGCCCAGCGAATTCGCCTTGCCACTCAAATCGGTTCTGGTTTGACGGGAGTCCTCTACGTTTTGGACGAACCCAGCATCGGACTGCACCAAAGAGATAATTTTCGTCTGCTGCAAACCTTAACAAAATTGCGCGACTTAGGCAATACTTTGATTGTAGTAGAACACGATGAAGAAACCATGCGGGCAGCCGACCATATTGTCGATATCGGGCCCGGTGCCGGCGTTCACGGCGGCAAAATCATCTCCCAAGGAAGTTTAGAAAACTTGCTTGCCGCCGAGGAATCTTTAACCGGTGCTTATTTGTCGGGAAAACGAGTAATTGAAACTCCCAATGAAAGGAGAAAAGGCAACGGCAAAGCTCTCTCAATCAAAAATGCGACGCGCAACAATTTAAAAAATATTGATGTGGAAATTCCCCTGGGTAAACTCGTCTGCGTGACAGGCGTTTCCGGTTCGGGAAAATCCACTTTAATCAATGAATTGTTGTACCCATCACTGCAACACTATCTCACCAAAAAAGTTCCTTTACCGACGGATATGGAAGCCCTCAAAACCAAGGGCGAACGATCTTTAGAGGATGTGGTTGATAAGGTAATTGTCATCGATCAATCTCCCATCGGCCGCACTCCGCGTTCTAATCCCGCTACTTACACGGGAGTCTTTGATGTGATTCGGGATTTATTTTGCGAAAGCATTGAAGCGAAGGCAAGAGGTTACAAAGCGGGGCAGTTTTCTTTTAATGTGAAAGGGGGAAGGTGCGAAGCTTGTGGCGGCCAAGGAGTGAACGTGATTTCGATGAATTTTCTGCCCGATGTTTACGTGCAGTGCGAGGTTTGTAAAGGTGCGCGCTACAACCGGGAAACGCTGCAAGTGAAGTATAAAGGCAAGTCGATTTCTGATGTTTTGAACATGACTGTGGAGGAAGCTTTGGAAATGTTTAAAAATATCCCCAGGGCGGCTATGAGACTGCAAACTTTGCTTGATGTTGGTTTGGGTTACATTCAGTTGGGACAGCCCGCACCGACGCTTTCTGGAGGGGAAGCGCAGCGGGTGAAACTGGCAACGGAACTGTCGCGCCGCGCTACTGGGAAGACGCTTTATTTGATCGATGAACCGACTACTGGTTTGTCGTTTTATGACGTTCACCATTTGTTAAATGTGCTGCAAAGGTTGGTGGATAAGGGTAATTCAATTTTGGTAATCGAGCACAATTTGGATGTGATTCGGTGCTGCGATTGGGCGATCGATTTAGGCCCGGAAGGGGGAGATAAGGGCGGCGAGATTATTGTGGCGGGGACGCCGGAGGATGTGGCGGCCAATCCTCGTTCTTATACTGGGAAGTATTTGCAAGCGGTTTTGCAGCAGCATCCTTTAGGGGAGGCTGTAGCTGTTAGTTAATACTAACACAAATTACGCAATTCTCATAATTAGTAAGGTGCGTCAGATATTTAAACCTTCAATAATCGTTTAAGAAACTTACCTGACGCACCCTACAATTAAAATACGTCGTATAATTGATAGAATATAGGTGCGAATCCTTCGCCCTTCCGGATATATTTACAAAAGTGGGATAATCCTTCATGAATCGGAAATACTATTCTATTCGTACTGGCAAAAATCCTGATGGGAGTCGCCTGGATATACCCAGGTTCGTTACATTTTTCAAAGCTGTTTATCTTGAGTTTCTAAAGAACGATTATTTTTATGAAAACTCTGGAGATGTCCCAGGCAAGCTAGGTTCTGATATAGAAGCACAAATGTTGCTCGACATCAGGAAACCTGACTTATGGCCAATTGAGGAAAAATGTAATAATTATTCAGAGGATGACTTGTTTGATGTCATCGAGTTTCTTTACGATCGTGTTTCTGAGCCGATTCATCGATACGATGAATGGAGTAATCATGGAGATTCTTATGACACCTTCGATAGGGAGACGGGTAAGCAAGAATTTAGAGATAGGATTAATCAGCTCTTGTGTGACTATAGAGAGGGATATGAACTCTCCGAAAATGGTGAAATTCTAGAATCTCCCGAGCAAGGATTTGAGGAGTTAGTTCTTGAAAACTTGCCTCCTTACGATCCTGAAAATGTTGAGCAGCGAGTTGAATCCGCAAGTCTTAAATTTAGACTTTCTCGCTCATCTCTATAGCAATCCTAAATGATTTTCTGTGTGTAAGTATATTGACGTATTTTGGGAAAATCAAATTTATGTTCGTTAGTAAAAAACTCAAACAAAAACTTGACAATCTTAAAAGACCTGCATAAAAACCAATACTTTCTTAAA
>JANYGO010000269.1 GCA_025362325.1 Cyanobacteriota bacterium
ATCATGACTTGAGCAAAGCCGATGACTGCGTTCAAGGGCGATCGCAATTCGTGGCTCATATTGGCGAGAAAGGTACTCTTAGCTTTGTTTGCTGCTTCGGCGGCTTCTTTCGCCTGCTGCATTTTGATTTCCGCTTGTTTGCTATCAGTAATATCTTTGATAAAACCTTCGTAGTAAACTAGATTTCCTGCTGCATCGCAGACAGCGCGACAATTTTCGGAAATCCAGATTATGCTGCCATCTTTGCGGTAAATTTCCGCTTCAAAGTTTGACAGTATCCCGTACTCGTTCATCAGCGCTGCAAATTCGCCGCGGCGGTTGGGATTCACGTAAAGCTGGTTCTTGAAATTCGGCTGCGCTGCGATTAATTCTGCCGGCGATTCATAACCGTAGAGGTCAGCTAAAGCGGGGTTAGCGCTGATGTATTTCCCGTCACCAGCAGTTTGAAAAATTCCATTCAAAGCATTTTCATAAATGTTGCGGTACTTTTCTTCCGCTTCGCGGAGGGCGGTTTCGGCTTTTTGGCGATCGGTAATATCGCTAGAAATCGACAGAAAACAAGCTTCTCCGTCAATATCGATGGTTTCTATCGACAGCAGCGCCGTTCTTTCCGTACCGCTTTTATTGCGAAACTTGAGTTCGTAATTGTGAATTGCCGTCTTGTTTTTCAACATTTGAATCATGCGGTCGCGCTCTCCCAAACTCGCCCAAAAGCTGAGTTCTACCGCTGTTTTACCAATAATTTCTTCCCGGCTGTAGCCGATCGTGCGGCAAAAGCTATCATTGACTTCTATGTGGCGACCGTCACTGATTCTGGTTATCGTAATTGCATTCGGACTCGAACGAAAAGCTTTAGAAAACTTTTCTTCTGCCTTAGCAAGATCGGCAGTGCGTTCTGCAACTTGCACTGCTAAATTTTGGTTGTATTCCCTTAACAATTTCTCCGCTAATTTGCGTTCCGTAATATCTTGAAAAGCGCAGAGCGCGTAGATAATATTTCCTTGACTGTCGTAAATAGGAGTTCCCGAAATTTGCATGGGAATAGTTTTGTCATTTGAGGTGATTTCAATGTCATCAACAGTTACACTTTTGCCCTGCAAAGCATTTAAAATTGGGTCGCGCTCCGCCGGATAAATTTCTTGAGTTCCAGCTAAATAAGCTCCGTAGGATTTACGCAGATTTTCGGAATCTGTTGCCACAAGTCCTTGACCTAAAAGTTGCTCTCCTATAGGATTAACGTAGTGAGGTTGACCATTTGAATCGGCTATAAAAATGCCTAGCGGTACTGCATCGAGAAATTGTTTAACTCGGCTTTCACTTTCCGAGAGCGAAGTAAATGAATGCTGCAATTGCTCTGCCATGCTGTTAAAAGAAGCGGCAAGTTCTCCGAGTTCATCTTCGCGATTCTGAGTCAGCTTTGTATCCCATTCATTCCGCGCCAAAGCTTTCGCCGCCACATTCAATTTTAAAATCGGTCGCACCACCCATTTAGCAGTCAGAATCCCCAAAATTGTCGCCCCGATCAAAGCTGCAACGGACAGCACAAAAGTCGTGCGCGTATTGGCATTAATTTGCTCCATAAAGTCAGACTCTGGCACAACTACCACAATCAGCCAATCCAACCCCCGATCGTCTTTAAAAGGAGCTACCTGCATAAAGTTTCGCTTGCCGTCAACATCAAAAGTAAGCTGTTGAGAATTATTGATTTTAGCTAAGCTGTCGTAGGAATTCTCTAAATGCTGTGCGGTTTGGCGAATTACCGGATTCTCGCTTTCTGAAGCTTTGATGCGTCTTGTTTCTTTACCTTCCACCACGAATTCTGGACTCGCCGTTGAAGTGGCAATTAACATCCCCGATCGCTCCATCACAAAAGTTTTTCCCGACTTACCAATTTTGAGGCTGACGAGAAACTCTTTGATTTTGGAAAACAGCAAATCACTGCCAGCTACTCCTAACAGTTTGCCAGCGTCGTCGTAGATAGGTAAAGCGGCAGTAATTGCCAGTTCTCTGGTCAAGAAATCTGTATAAATTGGAGTCCAAATAGGTTTTTTTGCTAGGGCTGCGGCTATGTACCAAGGGCGAATTCGCGGGTCGTATGTTTGGGGAGATATTTCTAATAATTTAACGCGGTTTCCCTGAGAGTCAGCAGTATATCGAGCTAATTTATTGTCAGTCGATCTGTCAGAAGCAGATATCAGAGTCCGATCTTTAGTGCGGATTGCTCCCGAGTGTTCTCCATTTTCTTGGGCGATGTAAATGATGCTGATCGAATCAAAATATTGAATTTGTTCGAGGAAATGATGTTCTAGTTTTTGTTTGTCTTCTAGGTTCAACTGCCCCTGTTTTACGCCTTGAACGTTGAGGTGATTGACAATGTGGGGGATTGACATATAATTTTCCATGCGGTCTTTGATGCGATCGGTAATTTCTGCCCGCAACTGAGCAGCGACATCGTTGACCGCCCGCTGACCGTTTTGGAACGACAGCCAACCTACAACTCCTACCGTGCCGACAATTTGCACTAAAAAAGGAACTACGAGCACAGTTTGTAATGGAGCTTTGCCGATAATTTTGGTAGCAAAGCGATTGAGCGGTTTAGGAAACATATTCATCCTAAGAGTAATTGAAATTGGCAATTGAAATTAGTAGATGTTAAAATCTTGGAGCGATACACGAGCGAGTCAAATAAAATCCCGTTAATTATTTAAGAAAAAGTGTTTGTAGTGAGGACTTTAGTCCTCATAAAATCTGAGGACTAAAGTCCTCACTACAAACCAATTTTATTGTGTTGTTCGAGGGGACATGATATCCATTCCGGCTGCGCCGGAATGATATAGAGGACACGGCAGTGCCGTGTCCCTACGCCAGATGAATTGTAGGGACACGGCAGTGCCGTGTCCTGACTTCGGGTAATATTAATTCCGATGCTACCGGATTTGATATTACGTGAAAACTGCTGTAGATGTCCACCGCCTACTTATTGCAGGTAATGGAGAGTTCTATGAGTGCACGGCTGCGACTATACCTTACTGACAACAGTACAGGGTATGAATTTTAAATAACTATAGCGTATTTTCGCGGAGAGTTTTTGGGGTACTACGGATGCAGGCGATCCGGTACGATCGCCCTATCCACAGCCCCGCGCACCCCAAAAATCTGCATTTACCTGCGATTCAACTCCACCCTTTCGCCGTAACGCAACAGCATATCTAAGCTTTCCAAACGATTTTGCCAAGTTTGCACCTGATAGCTATTCTCCCCAGAATGCAAGCGCATCAAAGATTGAAATTGAGATTGAAAACTCGCCAACAATCTTTTAGCAGTTGCTAAACTTTCAGCAGAAGGATTGGCCGCCAATTTGCTCAAAGCAAGGCTCAATTCTTCCGATCGACTTTGCAGAACTTTCAGTTCAGATTCCGACACCCGCAACTGATTGTTAGCCAACAAAAAACTCCATTCCTGCTTAAGAGCAGTATACCGCGAAGCCGCCGCCGCAAACGGCTGCCGGTAAGGAATCGGCTCCGCAGCATTCGCGGAACGCACGGGGCGTCCTTGAGTGCGGTTAAAAAACCCCTGCATCCCGCTGCTGATACTTTCCACCGCAAAAATAGCATAGCCCCCAGTCGGCAAATCGCGCAAAGCTTGAATTTGGTCGATCGCCACAACTTCCGGCAAACTCAACAACTTAACCGACGGAGAAATCAAAGCCGAACCGAGCATTTGTTCCTTTGCCAAAGGCTCCGTAACGCGCTGAAGTCGGTTAGTATCCAAAGCATAAGTCATCGGCACGATCAAGTCTACAATGCCCTGACGCGCCCAAACTTCCCAATTTTGTTGAATTTTGTAAATCCGCTGACTTTCCGGGTGCGGAAATACTGCCACCGATAGAATTGTGCGCGGATAATTCTGTCGCAAAAGCTGAGAAACTTCAGCTACAAAAGTATTGATTTTATTAGTTTTGAACTCAACCCACTGCCGCCACAAACTGCCGTCACCGGGGGAAATATTCACCGGATCTGTACCAGTTAACTGCTTAAATTGCTGTCTCGCGGCAACACCATAACCGTAGGTAAAACCCGCATTGTCATTTTGAAAAGGATAGCGAATATAGTCTAATTGCACGCCATCTACTTTGTAGCGGCTGGTAATTTCGCTGATAATTCGCAGCAAATAACTGCGCGCTTCCGGGTTAGCCGGATCGAGATAAAATTTACCATCATTAGGATTTTGTGTGCGTCCTTTATTGTCAATATTTGCCCAAGTTGGATGAGCGGAAAGCACTGGGCCAGGATAAGAATTTGGCTTGCCAATTAAAGTATTGTGGCGCTTATTTCCGGCGGCAAAAGTCCAAATCCAAGCGTGCAATTCGATGCCTCGCTCGTGAGCTAATTTAACCGCAGATTCCAGCGGGTCCCAGCCAACTGTGAGGGGGTTTTGCTGCGGTGCAACTTGACTGGGATAAATCGGATATCCCGCATTCAAAGTTTCAAAGAAAACGGTATTGATGCCGGCGGCGGCGAGCCGATCGAACACTGCTGCTAAACCTTGTTCAGATCGAGCTGCAACAATAGTACCGCGATCGAGCCAAACCGCGCGGATTTCCGATCCAACCCGCTGCCCTTCCTGGGGGTAATTTTGCCACAGAAGCTGCCGCGCTTGCACCCACTGCTGCCTGGCCTCGGCGTAGTTTTGCTGTTGCAGGAGTTGGTCAAAATTTTGCAAAACCTGCCGCGCTTGGACGATCGCCCGCGCCCTCGTTCCTTGCACAACCGGACGGCTGGCTGCTGGGCCGCCGGCACTGTTGCTTCCCGCCACGAGTTGAGCAGGGGTAGCAGCATTGAGATTGACGGGAGTATTGGCTGAATTAGATGCTGTGAGGGCGCTTTCAAACCTACCGAGGAGGTTGGTGAGTTCTTGGCGCATCAAGTAGGCTTCAATGCTGACGATCGGCTGATTGGAATTTACCTGTACATCCAAACCCGCCGGCGCCGACTGATCCGAAGGGTCTGTAAAAGTGGCAGGTACTGGATCGGGAAGTACACCCGATGGATAAAGTCGGCTCAGTGGGCTATTTCGTGGCGAACTAGGCGTGTTTCTAGGAACTCTGGAAGGGGGAGTTGGCAGTGGGGGCGCGGCGGCTGTTGACGGCGCAACAGGGGAGCCGACTGTTCCTCCCCAGCGGGCGATCGAGGCTTGCAGCCAAGCTTTATCTATAGTTGCCGAACCGTCGCTACCCCAGCGCCAGCCGAGATAGGTAGCGCGATCGGTGGCGATCGCAGCAGAGGAACCGGAACTATCTTTCCAAGTAGCGATTGTTTGACTGTTAGCGTCGGCGGGAATCAAGACACCGCCTTGAACAGAGGCATTTTTTTGTTCTGGGGGAACCCAGTTGCTAGAAGCGGTACAAGCAAGATCCCGGCAGCGGGTGCGGGGTTGTGGTGCCCCCCGCTGGGTTAACGGAAAAGCCCAATAGGCCCCGAGGAGCGATCGTAAAGATTGGCGCACCAAAGCCGGGGAACTGCGCCCTACAGGGCCAGAAGCAATCAAACGGCCGCCCTGAGATGCCCAAGCTTCTAAAACTCTAATTTGCGGTGCTGTCAAAGTTTCAATGTTGGGCAAAAACAGCACGTTAACGCCTGCTAAATCCGCCGCACTTTTGATTTGTTCGAGATTGATTGGTTTGTAAGCAATGCCGCTTTCCCAGAGGCGCGTGGTAATCTTCACCCAATCGGGAGAATTTTCGGAACTGCGAACAACGCCCAGAACTACTTCGGCGAAACTCGGAGTGGGAAATATGATGAAGAGATTGAGTAATGTACTCGCTAGAGTCCCAATGAAGACTCTTTGCAAGAAAGTGAAAAAGCGAATTTTTTGAGCCTGGGAGCAGGCATCAGGCATTCGATCGGGCTTTTGGATTTGTTGCATAGATATGAGAATTACCCACCACACCACTTAGGAAAATTTCAATAACAATTTCGAGCTATCGATCCGCACGATACAATTTTTTATCTCGTCATGCAACCTGAATCAGGAAAATATACGATCGCCCGCCTGCGATGGGAGCGAATTCGATCGCAAATTTTCTCCCAAACTCGTACTATGTGCGAACCAACGACCAAAATTAAAATAGGTTCGATCGTTCGGACTTTAGTCCGCAAAAAAGAAGGACTGAAGTCCGAACGATCGAACCTTGGTTACTGAGTTGCAGCTTCATTTACCGGGAATCGATCGATCAACTGCATCGCCCGACAAGCATTCCTGCGCAAAGAATCCGAAACATGAGGAACATGAGGAATCTGAGACAAGAAATCCAAAGTCCGGCGCAAAATCCGCACCACATCTCCTTCATCCAAACTCGTATGGCTAATCAGTTCCAGCCATTCCACGCCCAGAGCCCACTGTTCCACCAAAGTCACTAAATCCCGTTCCAGCCAAATCGGGATTGCAGCTTCGTGGCGGTACTGCACTTGAAACAACCGGCGGCGCAGGCCTTTTTGCAGATTGTCCAAAGGTGCCAAAACTTCCGCAGACAGCGAGTAATGAGTCCAACTGTCTGGCCTGGAAACTTCTGTAACTAAGGCCGCGCAAGCAGCAGCGAGGTGGTGGGGGTCTAGTTCGTCAAACTCCGCAGACATCAGGGACAAACCCAGCCACAGTTCGTTATCGCCGCGAATGGCGGCGCAAGCTTGGCCCAAGATTGTGGGCACCAACCTGTCGGAGGAATCATCTCGGTTTCCATCTGCCGAAACTACTCTTTCCAAGCAGCCGAAATTGAGCAAAATGTCAATTAAGTTAAGAAATTGCTCCCAGTAGCGAGCTCGCTGCTTTTCTAAGTCTTGTTCGCTTTTGCGGATTTCTTTTTTCAATTCTTCCCGGCGGCGCTGGCGTTTGAGCAAAGTACCGGGATTGCCCCATTCTAGAACCGGGTGAATTTCTAGTCTATCTTCTAGGGCTGCGATTTTCTGCTGTTGCTCGTGAGCCTCCGGGCTCGGTTCCGGTGCGGGCAATTCTGGGATCGATTGAGCAATTGAAGCAGTTTCTTCGGTTCCCAAGCGGCACTGGCCGAGTCGAGCGGCCATTTCCGGCGGCGGGATCAAGGTATCTGCAACGCTCAAACGGGGTAATTCGGCGTGCAGAGTGGCGACATCGCTAATCGCGACGATATACCAGCGGTTGTCTTTACCCAAGCACACCAAATTTGGTGCTTGGCCGGAACCTGCGATTTTAGCAACCAGTACGGCGGGCACGGGAGTTGTGTGCGATCGTTTGGCTGTCGGAACGTGCTTACCTTTGAGACTCAGAACCGTTCCGAGGACTGCAAAAGCCACAGCTACGGACATCTCCTTAATTCGCGCTTCTTCTGCTTGGTGCAATAAAGTTTTCAGCAAACGTTTGTCTTCTTTGAGCCTTCCCTGCAATTTTTCGTAATGGGCGAGATGTTTTTCCAGGGTGGAGACATTACCTCCGGCCGCCAGGGACTCTTCAAGCACGGCCAATTCTGCTTGTAACCGGTCTAATTCTGATTGCTGCGGCTGCAAGTACAAGGTAGACAGGTATTGACCGAAACTGCGCTCTACCAACTCTTGAGCTTCATCAATAGTGTGAGTTTGCAGCAAATTCAGCACCATGCCGTAGCTGGGCGTAAACTGACTGGCGAGGGGGTCGGCTTTGGCTGTTGCCAAATAGGAGGCTTCTTTTGCGCCTTCAAAGCGCGTCTGAACTGCGACTACGTGCCCCAGCTCGTCCATGCCCCGCCGACCCGCCCGACCGGCCATTTGCAGGAATTCTGAAGCGTTTAGCAGTCGGTGTCCCTTGTCGGTGCGCTTGGACAGGGTGGAAATGACTGTGGTGCGGGCGGGCATATTTATCCCGGCTGCTAGGGTTTCGGTGGCAAATACGACTTTAATCAAACCTCTGCCGAAAAGTTCTTCTACTAAACCTTTCCAAGCGGGCAAAATGCCTGCGTGGTGGGCTGCGATGCCTTTTAAAAGTGCTTCTTTTTGACCGAAGCGTTCTGCTTCTGGGTTTCGCTGTAAAAAATCGTCAATGATCCGTTTGAGCTCGGCTGTTTCGGCTTCGTTAACCAGGGAGAAATTTCCGACTTCTGCGACTGCTTGGTCGCACCCGCGACGGCTGAAGATAAAGTAAATTGCTGGTAGCATATCGCGATCGTCCAACCGAGACAAAACATCGGTCAAACTGGGAGTAGGAATGCTACCTCTTTCTGCTTTTTGCTGCTTCTTTTTGGGGACTAACCGCGGATTAGCTCTTTTACGGGTTTCGTCTAACAGGGGGAATATCCCTTTTTGGTTGGCGAAGTGGAATTGCAGCGGCACTGGGCGAAAGTCTGAGTAGACAAGCTCTGTGGGCCCGTGGACTCTGTTAATCCAGTCTGTGAGTTGGCCGCTATTGGCGACGGTTGCTGAGAGGGCGAGCAGTTGAATTTCGCTGGAACAGTAGATGATCGATTCTTCCCAGACAGTACCGCGCTGGCGATCGTTCATGTAGTGACACTCGTCGAGCACCACAGTTTCGACTCCGGTGAGGGAAGCACCGACAGCGCCGATCGGCGTACCGTAGAGCATATTCCGAAATATTTCGGTAGTCATCACCAAAATCGGCGCATCTCGATTGAAGGAAATGTCACCTGTGAGCAAACCTACCATCTCGTCTCCAAATTGATGGCGGAAGTCGCGCAGCTTTTGGTTGGAGAGAGCTTTGAGGGGAGTGGTGTAGAAGACGCGCCGCCCCCGGGAGAGTGCTTGATGGATGGCGTATTCGCCGATTAACGTTTTCCCTGAGCCCGTGGGAGCGCACACGACAACGGATTTACCTGCATCGAGGGCGGCGATCGCCTCTCTCTGAAAGTTATCTAGCTCGAATGGAAATATAGTCTTCAGATCCAGCTCTAAGCGGTTCTGGGAAGTTTCTGACACAAGGATTATTATGAGGTTTCAGGGTAGGTATGCTTCAATCTTGCCGAAAGCAAGGCAGCAGAGGACTGTATTGATTTTAGACCTTCGTCACCAAATCGGCTATGAAGTCATTAGTCATTAGTCATTAGTCATTAGTAACAATTACCAATTACCAATGCCCAATGCCCCATGCCCTGCGCGGGCCAATTCCCAATTCCCAATTACCCTGTCTATGATTCCTGTGATTTCGACTATTCCTGTGGTGCAGCTTGCTTGCGTTCGATCGGCTTTCGCTGCAAGTCTATCAGTTTCGAGGTGCCGTTCCCGGCAAAAAGGCTTACATACAGTCTAACCTCCACGGCGCCGAAATTAGCGGCAATGCTGTGATTCATCAATTAATTGAGTTTTTAATGTCTTTGGACAGTAATCAGTTAATCGGCGAAGTTTGGCTGGTACCGGTTTGCAATCCAGTAGGAGTCAGCCAGCGATCGCACCATTTCTCAGCCGGCCGCTACAATCATTATGATGGGGCAGATTGGAACCGGATTTTTTGGGATTTTGAAAAAGCAGGCGAAGATATTCAGGCTTTTGCAAAGTCTCACATCCATCTCGATGTTGATACGATCAAATTTAATTACAGAAAAGAGATTGCTTTGAGTTTTGCGAAACAGTTCGCAAGAATCAAAGCTCCTAGTTGCCGGCCCTACAGCGAAATTTACCGCTATCAGCTACAATCTTTGTGTCTCGATGCTGATTACGTGCTGGATTTGCACAGTTCTACGAATCAAGCTGTAGATTACATTTACTGTTTCAGTTCCCGCGAGGAAAGTGCGAAGGCTTTTTTGCTCGATCGCGGAATCTTGTTCAACGACTATGACGGCGATGCTTTTGATGAAGCATTTCTCAAGCCTTGGCTGGCGCTGGAAAAGAGTTTAGCCGAGTTGGGAAGTGCGCTCCTCTTCGTTGGCGTAGCCCCCGTAGGGGCGGGCTGCGCTAACGCCTTTGATGTAGAAGCTTGGACTTTAGAATTAGGTTCCGGGATGCAGATGAATCCGGAGTCTGTAGCAAAAGGTTTGCGGGGAATCAAAAATTACTTAGCCAGTAAGGGTTTGTTGAAAATCGCAGGATTTCCCCTCCCGTCTACTGCTGCGCACCAAATCATTTTAACTCCCAAAAAATCGGTGCAAAAATACTATGCTCCGGCGGGCGGGATGATTCAAGATCGAGTGCAATTGGGGAGTTTTGTCAAAAAGGGCGATCGGCTTTATCAAATTCTGAGTTTTCACAAGAATGGGGAAATTCCGAGTTTAGTTGAGGTTTGTGCTGAGTCGGATCTTTTTGTTTTTGATATTTCGACCAATCAGTCAGTCAATCAAGGGGAATATGTATTATCTGTGATGGTAGATTGATATAGTCCTGGTTTGTAGTGAGGACTTTAGTCCTTGATGAATGCGGACTAAAGTCCTCACTACGAACCTTTTTTGGCGATTGATTTATGGTTGGATGAAAATGCCGATCGCATTATGGACTCTCGCAGCAGTAGACGGCGGGCGATCGAGCAAACTCCCTCCCAAATACAAACTCGTCGAACTTCCCCCATCCAAGTTTAAAGCCTCCACAGCACCCATTTGCTGCAATATCTGCGCTAGTTCCGCGAAATTTGGGCCGGCGCCGCCCGCGCGATTGTGCACAGCTACGATTAGCAAATTCCCCGCAGCAGTTCGCCCGATCGCACTCCGAATCGCCGTCTGTCGAACATAGGCATCGCTAAACCCTTCCGCCTTAGCATCCACAGCCACTCGACTGTTTTGCACCAACACCGGCCCGCCGCCGAGAATGTAAGGAAAACGGTTGAAATCAGCCGGAATTGTGTTAGTTTCCAAACGCAATAAAGTTCCCGCAGCCAATTGAGATGCAGGGGATAAATCGGAACGCAAAGCTAAAATATAACCGTTCGCAGAAACCGGAAAATTTGTTTTTCCCACCGCGCCTCCGGGAGATTGGCTGACAACTCTATCGCTTACAACTGTCACAACTATTTCATCGTCGGAAAACGGAGTATAAGTTGTTCCCCAATCAGGATTATAGCGACCGATTCCTGATTCCACGTAGGCACTATTTAACTGGGAAACAGACAAACGTTGATTCGCAGAAGTTGTCAAAGTTTCTTGCAAAGTCAAGCGATTGATGACAAATTCTCCCCGATCGTTCCAGGCGATCGCCCCACGGTTCAAGATCGGCCCGGAAAGCCATTTATTGTCCCGCCGAATCGCGCCTAAAGCTAAGCGATTGATGCGATTGAAAAATCCGGCGTTGATTGCAGCAGCCGTTCCCGAAAGTTCGGCTGTTTGCAGTAAAGGTGCACTGCCTTTCTCTGTGGGCGGATTGCTCAAAAGCGGTCGAATTTTTACACCGGATTGACGCGGATTTACTTCTAAGGAAAATACGGGAAAACGAGATGTTCCTAAATTTTGATACTGTTGCCGCCACCGCACACCGGGAGCCCAAAGAATATCTTTTTCTACTAAGGAATCCGGGCGAATGTCGATTACTAATCGATTGGGATTTCCTAAGCTGAATACTTGCGGCCGCCAACCTAAGGGAATTTGTACTTTGATTTTAGTTTGATTCCCCGCAGGTTCGACTTTGAGCGATCGCAATTGTGGGCTGGTTGCAAAAATGCGCTGAATTAAAGTTGGATTGGTTTTGGCATCGATCGCGATAGACCATTCTTGACTGGCGATCGTCTGTACGGGTGCTAGCGGCTGCGATCGCGCGGGTTTGGTCGGGTCGTCTGGTGTTTCGAGGTTTGGGGCTGCGGGCGCGATTTGCAGCCCGATAGCGGGTTTTGTAGGGTCGTCTGTTGGCGAGGGGCTGGGTGTATCGATGAAGTTGAGTTGCCACGGGGCGGCGCGATCGAGATCCAGAACAATGCGATCGCCCGTATCTCTCGCTGCTTGCCGAATTCCGGTAACATTTGCAGCTTGAGATGTAATTTTTAGCACATTGCCGTCGGCGAATATTTGCCAGCCGGCAAGTTTAGCAAAATCGGTAACATCTAAGTAACGATACGGGCCTGTCGATCGCGCTGTCAAACTTTGAGCTGCCGTTAAAGATACGGAAAACCACTGAATCGGTTGTTTCGTACTGTCGGCTGTGTTGAGCAAATCCACTCCCGCGGATTGCATTAATCCCACATCAGCAATCCAAGTTCGGAAATTCGCAGAAGTGCTGTCTGTTGGCTGTTGAGTCCAAGCTAAGGGGAGAATCCTGCCGTTGAGAGAGACTTGGCGGCCTTGTCTAATTCTCGCAACTGGCGGTATAGATTGAGTCATCAGTTTTAACTCAGAATTTGCACTATTCTTAGCCACGCCTGTGTCCCTCGGACTCTCTTGGGCTGTTCCAGGTTGATTCCAGACTGAGCAAAGGGCGATCGCGACTAGGGGCGAAATCGAGACTGACAACATCCATAGCCAAACACTCCCAACCCTTCTGCTAGCTGCTACTAGCCGTTTTTGTCTACTGTGCATCTTTTTTACTTTGGGAAACATCAAACCATTAACCTTCAAAAATGCCTGTCGCACAGCACAAATGTAAAAAATTCTAATTTTATTGGATAATCTTAATTTCTTGGCTGTGTAGTTAGCTGTAATTGAACTGCATAATATAAGGCAGGGTTTCATTGTTTGTGAACTGCGCTGCTAGAATATTGCACCTACCGACTGAGCCCGTAGGTGGCTTTTGTGTCAGCAGGCGCTGACCGAAAGCAACTCAACAGCGCAGCGAGCAAAATAAAGTTAAAGTTACTATCTACTCGTGTTCGCTGCCAGTCTATTCAGCGGACTCAGGAAAAAAACCCAAAAACTCGATCGCAATGTATCTAGTTACAAGGAGGCGATTTCCCAAAGAATCACTGCTATCTAACAGAAGCGTATTCTATGAGACATCTCCGAAGCTATTCGATCGAGATAATTTAGAATCTGCAAACAGGGTTTCAGTCTTAGGTACAGGTAGCATCTACGTAAATTTTCCTCAAATCAGCTTGCTATGTGCTGTTTTAAGATTTACTAGACTTCCACCGCTCGGTAGCATTCTCTCTCCGAGCTATAAAAACGCATCAACCACACAATCACCGAAATAACATTCAATCAACATGGGCAACACGATCGATCGAAACAGCAACGTGCATCAAACTGAGCGAGGAACTCCATTTGCTGGCCAAAGCTGGTTAGTGGAAGAAAGAGATGCCTGCGGTGTGGGCTTCATTGCTAACCAAAGCGGCGAAGCTACCCACTCAATTATCGAAAAAGCTCTGCCAGCCTTAACCTGTCTGGAACACCGCGGCGGTTGCAGCGCAGACCAAGATTCCGGCGACGGTGCAGGTTTGATGACAGCGATTCCTTGGGAATTGTTGCATTCTTGGTTTGCCGAACAGGGAATTGTGCCTCCACCACAGGAAAACTGCGGCGTGGGAATGCTGTTTCTGTCGCAAGATGAAAGTCAAGCTAATATAGCGCGGCAGGTGGTTGAAGAAGTTATGGTCGATCGCGGTTTCACTGTGGTGGGATGGCGCAAAGTTCCCATTGTACCGTCGGTTTTGGGCACCCAAGCGCGAGAAAATCAACCTCAAATCGAACAAGTAATCGTAAGTTCACCAAACTTACGGGGAGACGACCTCGACAGACAGCTATTTCTGACCCGTCGCACCATCGGACACGCCCTGTCAAATCGCCCCAACTTTACCAGGCGAGACTTTTATACTTGCTCTTTTTCCTGTCGCACGATCGTCTATAAAGGCATGGTGCGATCGGCAATCCTAGCAGAATTTTACCCAGACCTGAAAAATCCCGCTTATAAAAGCTCCTTCGCCGTCTATCACCGCCGCTTCAGCACCAACACCATGCCCCGCTGGCACCTCGCCCAGCCCATGCGCTTGCTGGGACACAACGGCGAAATTAACACGCTGCTGGGCAATATTACCTGGATGAAAGCGCGACAAGCCAATTTATCTCACCCGAATTGGAGTCAAGCTGATATCGACACGTTTAACCCAATCGTCAATCCCGAAAGCAGCGATTCGGCCAACTTGGACAACGTGATGGAATTGTTGGTGCATTCGGGCCGCACTCCCCTGGAATCCCTGACAATTCTGGTGCCCGAAGCCTACAAAAATCAGCCGGATTTAGCTGACTATCCCGAAATTGTAGATTTTTACGAATATTACAGCGGCATTCAAGAACCTTGGGACGGCCCGGCGCTGCTGGTATTCAGCGACGGCAAACAAGTAGGTGCTACGCTCGATCGCAACGGTTTGCGTCCGGCCCGCTACTGCATTACTAAAGACGGTTTGGTAATTGTCGCCTCCGAAGCCGGAGTAGTCGATATCCCCGAAGCAGATATTGTCGAAAAAGGCCGTTTGGGGCCAGGACAAATGATTGCAGTTGACCTGCAAACCAAGGAAATTCTCAAAAATTGGCAACTCAAACAGCGGATTGCTAAGCGCCATCCCTACGGCGAATGGCTGAAACAAAACCGCGAAATCTTGCAGCCGCAGCCTTTTGCCGAAACGGCAACCCTGGACTCGCAAACTCTCTTAGCAACCCAAACTGCTTTTGGCTACACCGCCGAAGATTTGGACATGGTGATTGTGGAGATGGCGAGTGCTGGGAAGGAACCGACTTTCTGCATGGGCGATGACACTCCTTTGGCCGTACTCTCAGAAAAGCCTCAGTTACTTTACAACTATTTCAAACAGCGGTTCGCTCAAGTGACAAATCCGCCGATCGACCCCCTGCGCGAAGGAATGGTGATGTCACTGACAATGAATATGGGTTTGCGGGGCAATTTATTGCAAACAATCCCGGAAAATGCCAAGCTGCTAAAAATTGATTCCCCGGTACTCAACGACGCTGAACTGTGTTTGTTGAAAGACCAAAAGTCTTTCCCCGCAACGGAATTGTCAACGCTTTACAAAATATCTGCCGGGCCTGCTGGTTTGCAAACCGCAGTAGAGCAACTTTGTCAAGATGCTGTTAAATCGGTGCGCGACGGTTCGAGAATTCTGATTTTGAGCGATAGACCATCGAAGGAAAAAGGCGAATCTGCTGTGGGATTGAGTGCTGAATGTACTTATATCCCACCCTTGCTTGCAGTTGGTGCAGTTCACCACCACTTAATTAGCGTCGGGCTGCGGATGAAAACTTCCCTCGTTGTGGATACCGCCCAATGTTGGAGCACTCACCACTTCGCTTGTTTGATGGGTTACGGTGCGGTGGCTGTTTGCCCTTATTTGGCATTGGAAAGCGTGCGCGGTTGGTGGTTTGACACCAAAACTCAAAACTTGATGGAACACGGCAAGGTTCCCAAAATTACCGTCACTGAAGCTCAAGCTAAATACCGCACAGCGGTGG
Organism: Cyanobacteriota bacterium; assembly: GCA_025362325.1. GTDB lineage: Bacteria > Cyanobacteriota > Cyanobacteriia > Cyanobacteriales > Microcoleaceae > Microcoleus. Next base: position 15,326 of record JANYGO010000269.1, read on the forward strand.
AAAACGGCTTGCTGAAGATTTTGTCGAAAATGGGGATTTCGCTGCTGTCTAGCTATCAAGGAGGGCAAATCTTTGAGGCGATCGGCATTGGCGCAGATTTGCTCGATTTGGGCTTCAAAGGCACTGTTTCCCGCATCGGCGGTTTGAGTGTGGCGGAATTGGCTAACGAGGTGATGTCTTTCCACAGTCAGGCTTTCCCAGAATTGCTCCTGAAAAAGCTGGAAAACTTCGGCTTCGTGCAGTACCGGCGGGGCGGTGAATATCACATGAACAGCCCGGAAATGGCCAAGGCTTTGCACAAGGCTGTGACTACTTTTAAGGCTCAGACTAACGGTAACGGCAATGGGGCCGAACCAAAAATGGAACCAATTGGTTCCAAAAATTCTGAAACGGCTTACGATCACTACAAGGTTTACAAGCAACAGCTAGAAAACCGCCCGGTAACGGCTTTGCGGGATTTGCTCGATTTCGCGAGCGATCGTCCTCCGATTCCTGTCGAAGAAGTCGAATCTGTAGCAGATGTTGTCCAACGCTTCGCAACCGGCGGAATGTCCCTCGGCGCTTTGTCCCCAGAAGCCCACGAAACTCTGGCGATCGCGATGAACCGGATCGGCGGCAAATCCAACTCCGGCGAAGGTGGCGAAGATCCGGTGCGCTACAAAGTGCTAAACGATGTGAGCGAGGCCGGTTTCTCACAAACATTACCTCACTTGAAAGGTTTGCAGAACGGCGATACAGCTTCTTCATCCATCAAACAAGTAGCTTCAGGGCGTTTCGGCGTAACTCCCGAGTACCTGATCAACGCCAAACAAATCGAAATTAAAGTCGCACAAGGTGCGAAACCGGGTGAAGGCGGTCAATTACCTGGGCCGAAAGTGAGCGAGTACATTGCCTATTTGCGCCGCTCGAAACCGGGTGTCACGCTGATTTCGCCTCCTCCTCACCATGACATTTATTCGATCGAAGATTTGGCGCAGTTGATTTTTGACTTGCATCAAATCAATCCGAAAGCTGGTGTTTCGGTGAAGTTGGTGTCGGAAGTCGGTATCGGCACTGTAGCAGCGGGCGTTGCGAAGGCCAATGCTGACGTGATTCAAATTTCCGGTCACGATGGCGGCACCGGTGCGTCTCCACTGAGTTCGATTAAGCACGCCGGCTCTCCGTGGGAACTCGGATTGACTGAGGTTCACCGGGTGTTGATGGAAAACAAGTTGCGCGATCGGGTTTTACTCCGCGTTGACGGCGGCTTTAAAACAGGCTGGGACGTAATTGTCGGTGCTTTGATGGGCGGCGAAGAGTACGGTTTCGGCACGGTGGCAATGATTGCTGAAGGCTGCATTATGGCTCGCGTTTGCCACATGAATAGTTGTCCTGTGGGCGTAACAACTCAACAGGAACACTTGCGGAAACGGTTCCCCGGAACGCCGGAACACGTTGTTAATTTCTTCTATTTCGTAGCAGAAGAAGTGCGGAGTTTGTTGGGGAAATTGGGTTATAAGTCGATCGCAGATATCATCGGCCGCGCGGATTTGCTGACAATGCGCGAAGGGGTGCAATTAACTAAAACTCAAGCGATTAATTTGGATTGTTTGATGAAGTTGCCGGATACTAAGGGCGATCGATCTTTCTTGATCCACGGCGACGTACACACCAACGGGCCTGTGTTAGACGATGATTTGCTCGCGGATGCGGAGATTCAAAGTGCGATCGCCAATCACGGCACTGTTAGCAAGAGTGTAAAATTGGTGAATACCGATCGCACTGTGGGAGCACGTTTATCAGGTGCGATCGCGCTGCAACACGGCAACACGGGCTTTAGCGGTGAAATCACCCTCAATTGCACAGGTAGCGCGGGCCAAAGCTTCGGCGCGTTCAATTTGCCGGGGATGACGCTGCGACTGTCAGGCCAAGCCAACGACTATGTTGGTAAGGGAATGCACGGCGGCGAAATTGCGATCGCACCGCCGGCTGGTGCGACGTATGATGCTTCCGAAAATGCGATCGTAGGCAATACTTGCTTGTACGGCGCAACGGGCGGAACCCTGCTAGCTGCGGGTAAAGCGGGCGAACGGTTTGCGGTGCGTAACTCGATGGCAAAAGCAGTCATTGAAGGTGCGGGCGATCACTGTTGCGAGTACATGACTGGCGGCGTTGTTGTCGTGTTAGGAAAAGTCGGCCGTAACGTCGGCGCTGGAATGACTGGCGGTTTGGGTTATTTCCTCGATGAAGATGGCAATTTCCCGGCTCACGTCAACGGGGAGATTGTGAAGATGCAGCGGGTTTCTACGACCGCTGGGGAGGCGCAATTGAAGGAGTTGATTGAGATGCAGCGCGATCAAACTGGCAGCAAAAAAGCCGCGAAGATTCTGGCAAATTGGTCGGAATATTTGCCGAAGTTCTGGCAAGTTGTGCCGCCAAGCGAGGCGAATTCGCCGGAGGCTTCGGAACAAAAGATTGCTGTGGAAGTGTAATTTTATGGCCAGTTAATTAGATGAGGGGCGACACGAGTTGCCCCTTTTTTTTTACCCACGAGACGGTTTGTAGTGAGGACTTTAGTCCGCAAGATCCTGCGGACTAAAGTCCTCACTACAAACTAAACTGTTAGTTAAACAGGAGTGTAATTTTTAACTGCATCGCTTTCCCAAAATTCTTGATAAACCGACTCATCGCCAAAAGAGTCGAAATCAAAGACGGTAAAATTTGGATTGAGCGCGATCGCACAGAAATCGGAGTAGCCAATGAATTAGTAGAAGCCGGAGTGCCCAAGACAGATATTATTTTGACATTTCACGCTCCCTACAAACGGCCGTATACCGAGTTTGCGGTTGGCTAAAGGTGTGTATGAGGGATAATTGCCCTCCCAATCCCTGCCGATTTTGCCTAAAATAGAAATAACCCACTCATCACATCAGTCATGCAAAGTTACACCCTAGCAGAAGCCTGCAATCCACAGGGGACAGTCTTTAACCGAGCGGCTGTTGAGCCAGTTTTACTCACCGATCAATCCCAGCCATGTAATCATGTCCGCTGATGCCTATCAGCGCTTGATTGAGCGACTGATGGAATTAGAAGATATGCTGCTAGGTAAAGCAGCAAAATCCGCCCTTAGTCAGTCTCAAATGGTGGGTGCCCAAACCTTTGTAGAAACACTAAAACAACTTAATAATAAACAAAATTTAGGAGAAGACTGGGCGGTTGAAACCGCGTCTATACAGACAAAACCTGCCGACGCCGGTTGAAGAGCGGACAGTTGAAATTACGCGATCTTCTTAAGTCGGCGTCCGGCGGACATCGTTTGTAGAGGAGCGGTTTCAACCGCCGTCTTATCTGGCGTACAGTAGAGTTTTTGAGTTTCGGTTAACATGACTTATATCCTCAACTGCCTTTGATTTTGTCTTAAATACACGATCGCCCATCCATCCAGTTATACTCAAAACGGGCGATCCTCTTCGAGGGCTTCGCCAACGCACCTACCCCTCACAAAAGCCCGCTTCCCGCTTCCAGCTCAAAACGCTCCTCAAAAGCTGAGCTAGCTCTCATTTACTTTGCATATCGTCATTATCAAGAAAACCTATTATTTGTTCTCAGTAGCTTTCCGCTGCTCCCTGCGGGTTTTACAGCAATACTTAAATACGTATAAGCTAATCCGCACGCAGCCCAAAGTTTTGTTACAATGGTCTAGCTGTTACAAATCGTAACTCATGCTGGTTTCTATTTTAATAATTGACGTTGCCCTTGTTGCCTGGTCTTTGCACCTAATGCAAGAGGCGATCGCGCAGCGCGAATTTTCACTCATCCTAGCCGGCACCCTAGTTGCGGTCTCAGCCGCGGCCCTGGTAGTCGTCTACTTCCTCATGGGGTCTTGTTTGAGCCATTTAACCGCAATATCCCAACACACTTACTAAATCATAGTAGGGTTTGACAATTGTCCAGAAGCGAGGAGAGTTTTTTTGAGAAAAAGCTGAAAGCCTTGCCAATCCAAGGCTCAAAACTAATTTTGCAAAAAGGATTGACAAATATTGGTCAGTCAAGGCATAATGAAGAGCGCGAAAAGAAAGGGGAATTAGCTCAGTTGGTAGAGCACTACAATGGCATTGTAGGGGTCAGCGGTTCGAGCCCGCTATTCTCCATAGCAAAACCCGCCCACAAAGTGGGTTTTGCGCTTTCTACAATCAAACTGCAAGGTTTGTCATTCTCAATTAGGGGTGACAGGATATGACAATCCCTGACAATCAATGCGATAAAAGTGCGATATGCCCAAAGGTTCTGTAAATATAGAAGTTTTTAAGGATCGGCTGCGGTTGGCGTGGTCGTGGCAAGGTAAGCGGTTTTGGCTTTATATCGGTCTACCGGACAGCACCGCCAATCGCAAGGCAGCCGAAATTAAGGCTCGCCAAATCGAGCTCGACATGACTAGCGGTAACTTTGACCCGTCGCTGGTAAAGTACAAACCCCAGAAACAAGATTCTATTTCTGTTACAGAATTGTTCGATCGCTTCCTTCAG
>JANYGO010000270.1 GCA_025362325.1 Cyanobacteriota bacterium
GATTATTTGAATCCATTGAAAAACTAGAATCACTGTTAAATAAACTTTTAAATGAAGGAGGATTAATTATGAAATGGAACCGAAAAATAAAAAATAAAGGGAACTTAGTTAATGCAGTTTAGATGTTGAACAGCTTATTACGCCCCTAAAATCTCTGACTAACTTAACTAGCCTCAACCTCTCGGTCAATAAAATATCAGACATTACACCCCTGACATCTCTGACTAAACTAACTCTGCTTTTCCTCGACGACAATCCGATCGCAAATAAAACCTGTCCTCTCAAACCAGAGTATATCTGTCAGTTTTAATGACTGGGAAAGAGTACCCCATCAGATTTCAATTGTGCGATCGCACTTACACACAACCAATCCCTAAACAGACAGTCTTGACAGTGAGTCGCGTGAGTCGCTTTGACTCGTTAACTAGGGTTTTAACGAAATTTGCAAAAAAACTAACACATCCAAATACCAAAAGGTTCGATCGTTCGGACTTTAGTCCTTCTTACCATAACTCAATAACGGACTGAAGTCCTTACTACAAACCAACTAACAGGTTCGATCGTTCGGACTTTAGTCCTTCTTAACAGGTTCGATCGTTCGGACTTTAGTCCTTCTTAACTCAGGTTCGATCGTTCGGACTTTAGTCCTTCTTAACAGGTTCGATCGTTCGGACTTTAGTCCTTCTTAACTCAAGAAAAGACTGAAGTCCTTACTGCGAACTAATGCCCTATTTAAAACCTGTCAACACCCCATAAATTGCCCAAATAGCCATCGCCCGCAAATAGTGACTCGCCCGAAAAGTCCCTCCAGCCGTAATCGCTTCCGGAGTCCGAAACTGCAACCCATTCTCATAAATCTGCTTCACCACCGCATCCGTCAACTTAAATGCCTTCTCCTCCATTCCCATCTGTACCAAAAAAGCCGCCAACCCAAAATTAATCCCCGTCCAAACTTCCAAAGGATGAGTCGCATTCGGATTTTCCGGGGAACCGTTAAGCATCACCCCATTCGCCGCACCGAACTCACCATCATTGAACTTTAAAAAGCAAGATTCATACACAGTTTCCAAAGCGCTGACTGCACATTCAGGCGGCACAATATCCGGCAATTCCAACAGTTTTGCGTAAAATTGACCGCACAATTGGTCGGCCATCACCACTTGGGAATTACTCTCGCTGTCCAAACGGTAATATTGACCGTTCCACAGTTTTTCTTGATAGCTAGGTCTTGCTTGTAACAGCCAACTGTGATATAATGCAATCTTCTCTTGCGGATTCGGAAGTATATCCGGTGCTGCATCTTCTAAGATTTCGCCGATCGCGATCGCACATTCCAGCGCCGCCAACCACAAACCCCCGCAATACGCACTAATCCCCCGCATTTGCCAATCATCAAACGTCTGATCCGGCGCACCCGAATTCTCAGGAATTCCGTCCCCATCTTCATCAAAGGTTTTCAGATAAGCCAAAGCCTCAACAATGGCCGGCCAACACTCTTGCAAAAACTCATAATCTGTGCCACCAGTCAATAGGAAATCGCGATAAACCTGCAACACAAAATCGCATGGTAAATCCTTCCACAAATTGCAATCTTGATAGCTAGTATAATTCGTTTTCTCCCAAGGATGCTCGTTGGGAGCACCCAAATCGTGCGGTGTGGCACCAACAGCTTTTCTAATCGCCGCAGCTTGATTCCAACCAATAACTCGCGCAGTATCGTCTCCGGCAGAAATTGCCCTAGCAAAGGCAATCATTACCGACTTTTCCAAGTCAGGCCACAGCATCAATAAAGCAAAAGAACCGTAAAGCCGCACGTCTAAACTTTCGTACCAGCGGTAATCAATGCACTCCAAAACCCCAAATTGACCCTTGGGATCGCGTTCATCCGCCGCACTCCACAGAGTACCGCCGTCAGTCAAAATGTACAACTCATTAAACAGCGCCATTTTAAAACTATCTGACAAATCAGTCCGTTCTAAAATCGGTTTTTGCCAAGCTTCAATACTTTCGCGCCAAGTGTCCGAATGCTTCATTGCAGTGCGAATAATCGGCCAGACATTTTTGCCATTGCGCCCGAAGAAATCCGTATAACGGCGGTAGTAAGAAATTCCCGATGCAAATTCAGTAACGGGCAAATCCCAAGCTATTATAAAGGGGATTTTGCGAGTTTTCCCTGGTCGAATTGTAAAGCGAACTGCGATCGCACAAGCCAACTGTTCCCCTGGGGCGGCCGCTGTCTCATCTTTGTCATCCAACAAGAAACCTTCATTTGAAAAGTGTCGCCAAATATCGTCGCCATTCCCCGCCGGGTTCCAGCGAGTTTGATAGAATACTTCTACCGCCGGATTAGTCACAGTTGCGATCGCCCACTGTCCATCCCCTTCTTGTGGCTGATCGTCAGCAGTCAACCGCGTCATCACGGAACCAAAACGGTGAAAATCTTCCACCAACAAATTCAAATTTCCCGCACTTTCTCCCCAGCGGGGTTTATAGTCATAAAATGGACTACCATCATCTCGTACTTTCACGGGAACCCCCCCGTACCCCCCCTTAGTAAGGGGGGGCTGGGGGGGTACAGCATTAGTAAACCAGCCGACAATATTCTCCCAAGTTAGCATGATGCTGAGAGTAATCGGCGCATCTGTCGGATTGTGCGCTACCCATTCAAACATGGCAACTGGGTAACTGCTTTCTTGATAATTGTGAGGCAAGATCGGCGAAAATTGCTCGCAACTCAATTGAGCTTCAAACACATTTTCGTAAACATACCAACTGCGCGGATACAAAGCATGATAAGTTCCAGAATTAGACTTTTCCTCTCTCCCTTCAGCCTGCTGTTTTCCATCAATTACCTCCCGTACATCGCTCGTTGCCGAACTTCCTTCTTCCTTCTTCCTTCTTCCTTCAGAAGGATACCATTTCCAACTAGATAAACTGCCATCTGTTGGCGGTTCAGTAGACAGTGCATAGGCTTGTTTCTTGCCTTTTGTTTCTTCAAATATGCTGAATTGACAAGCGGGTAAACTGCGAAAAATGTGCTCGCCGCCGTCGATGTGCCAGAGGTTGAAGTCGCCGCGGGGCGATCGCCCGATGCAGCCAGCCCCGAACCCGCCCAGAGGCATTCCGTGCCAGGGCCCGTCGTCGAGATTGCTTGCGTAGCGGACTGTATAAGGATTGTCCCAACCCAGGCCGATGGGGCGTTTCCAGGCTTGCGGGGGGATGTTTGGATTGGATGTGCGATCGTTATTCATGGGATTAATCTTAGCGCGCGATCGGGCTGAAAAATCATTTTTTATTTAAGAAAACCGGGCGGTTGAAACCGCGTTTATACAGACACTCACGCACTCGCCTGCGGGTTGAAGAAGACCGGGCAATTAAAATTATGTTATTTTCTTTACACCGCGGAGGCGGACTTCGTTTTTGTAGACGCGGTTTCAACCGCCGTCTCATCTAACGGGGAAGAATATCATCTAATCGCAGTTGCAAGCTTTTTAACAGAGGAGAAATAATCCGTTCACCCAGCCGAAATTGTTGCTTAGTATAATCTTGGTCAATCAGTTCGCAAACGGTGACAGTAGGTTGTTTCGGTTTACCGATAAAAGCCACACCCCCCAATCCGCGATAATCCACTATCCAATATTCGGGAATTCCTAAAAGAGCATATTCTTCAATTTTTCTGGCATAATCTGTTTCCCAATTAGTGCTGACAACTTCTACCGCCAATTTGATCGATCGCCCCAGCGTAATCACAGGTTCTCTTTCCCAGAGGGGTTCGCTGACAATAGCGGTTTCATCCAACACTACAATATCGGGACGGCGGGCAGTAGCTGCGTCGGAAAATGGACGAATTAAACAAGTCCGGGGAATAAACCAGGGCAGTTTTTCTGCTGCGATCGCAATTCCGATTTGAGTAGCCAGTTTACCACTGACGGTTTCGTGGGGGCCTGTGGGTGACCTGTCAATTAATTCTCCGTCAGCGAGCTCGTAGCGGTAGTTGTCACAATATCGATCGACAAATGTTTCAAAAGTTAAGAGTTTTTGCGTGGTATAAGTCATGGGAAATTAAAGTTTTTTGCTGAAAATCTTATTCTATCAACTAACCTCTTAGATAAATATTTGATTGATAGATCGACCGCAGATGAAAGACAGATAAACACAGATTAACGCAGATAATGGCAAGAATTGAGAGTGAATGAGCTGATTGACTGACAAAAGTTTAATTAGCCCAAACTACAGTGGTAGCTTGAAACTCAATTCGGTAAGTTCTTTGCTGATGTTGTAAACGAGAAGCTTTGACTGGTTCGGGGTCAATATTAGTAGAAAAAGAGATAACAGAA
>JANYGO010000283.1 GCA_025362325.1 Cyanobacteriota bacterium
GATGAAGATGAGAGGGGCGATCGATCATTTCGATTCATACTGGTTTTTTTGTTAAAAACAGTTGATCCCTCTTTTTCTCTTTAATCCAGTCTGGGTCAGCTTTTATCCCGATCTTGACTGACTTTTGTCAGTCAACCAGGGCGATCGCTCTTTTGGAATGAAAGGGATCTCGCCCGCGTGAGATTTTAGGATGGGATAGGGGCGCGCTTTTGGACTGAAAGGGATCTCGCCCGCGTGAGATTTAGGATGGGATAGGGGCGCACTTTTGGAATGAAAGGGCGATTCATGATCGGGATAGCTACGGCGCTTACTTTTAGCTGTGTACTGAAATTGCCCATAATTTAACGTGCAGTTTCAGCTTGAATTTCTCGAAGAATAGTTGAGATTTCGTCTGCTGACTCAAGGTGTCTAGCGAGAACTTGAGCAGTTTTGTCCAGCAAGCGTTCTGAAAAGACTTTCGCTAAGTCTTCCCGTAAACATTGCCCTATATAAAACTTAAGCAATGCTTCTACAGACATATCTCGATTGGCGGCTATTTTCTCAAGTGATGCTAAAGTATCTATGGGGATGTTTAGCGAGACTGTTTCCGCTGTACGAGGTCGCAATTGCAATTTTATTTCTGATTCAGAATTGTTCATATAATTTCCTTTCTGTGCGGGTAGCAGGACGGGAAGAAATGATGCGTATTCGCAAGCTGCGTTCTACATAAACAACCAGTAATAGGCGTTGAGTGTGGGAGTAACCGAGGATAAAGTTACGCTGTTCGTCATTGGCAGTTGCATCTCCCTCTTGATAGAATGGATCGAAGAAGACTTCTGCGGCTTCTTCAAAGCTAACGCCATGCTTTTCTAGGTTGCTCTGGAATTTGTTTGTGTCCCATTCAAACTCAACGCCTTGCAGTCTGTACACACTATCCATGCTTCGATATTAACATTATTTAAATAAGAGCGATCGCACTTTTGGACTGAAAGGGATCTCGCCCGCGTGAGATTTGGGATGGGATAGGGGCGCACTTTTGGAATGAAAGGGATCTCGCTCGCGTGAGATTTAGGATGGGATAGGGGCGCACTTTTGGACTGAAAGGAATCTCAGCAAGCTTACTGCTGTTTGATTTGCACCCTCACTCAAAGTAGCAGCGAAACCAGACTTTTCCTGCCAAAAGCGAATTAAATGTCGAAAGCGATCGCCCATTGATAGATTTTCAGTGCTACACTAAAATTACAGCATTGTTCGGTGGCAATTACGTGATACCCTACTTGCACGAAGAAAATATATGGTAACTACGCTCGAAATTGACAAAACTCTCCTTCAAGAAGCCCTTGATTTGAGTAACCATCCAACACCTACTACATTAATCGAAGCAGCTTTACGCGAGTACATTCAACGTCGCAAACAACTAAAAGTAATGGAATTGTTTGGTACTATTGACTACGATAATGAAAATTAGGCGATATTAAAGTGTCATCAATAAAACCGAGTTTTAGGGTAAGTTATAATCAAGATCGATGTGTCCGGTTAATCTATCATGACTACACAATCTGCTTCGCGTTATGTCGCACGTCACCCTGAAATCTTGCAAGGGGAACCAATTATCGCAGGAACGAGAACTTCCGTTCGTGCGATCGTGGAATTGTGGCGCTTGGGTATCACTCCTGAAGAAATCCCGATGCACTTACCTCATCTGAAATTAGCTCAAATTTTTGACGCACTGAGCTTTTATTTGGATAATCAAGAAGAAATAAATACTTATATTGAGCGGAATCGAATTCCTGAAGAATTGATTCATCCTGCTGTTAAAGCTGCCATGAAAAAACCGTGAAACTATTTGCAACTATTCATACAGATGAAGATGTTTCTAGGCTGGTAGCTACTTTGCTTCGGGCTAGGGGTTTTGATGTGACGACAACGAGCGAACAGGGAATGTTGAGTCAATTTGATACCCAACAATTGGCTTATGCTGCATCTGTCGATAGATGTTTGCTGACTCATAATCGCGTGGATTTTGAGCGATTACACCTAGAATATATGACAGAAGGACGGGAACATTCTGGGATTATTGTGACTCCTCAAAAGAACGCCTATGAAATTGTCCAACGGGTTGCTATTCTGTTAAATACGTTAACGGCTGATGAAATCGCCAATCAGCTTTTATATGTGTAAATTGAGCGTCTAGTGAAAGATTAGCGATCGCACTTTGGGAAAAAAGCGCGATCGCTTTGAAAATCACCTAATTATCTGCGAAGGCTTCCAACTATTCAGAGATTCTCGAATCGAAATCAATTCACGGAGGTACTGATTAAGTTTGGCTTTTTGAGCCTCAAGACGGCCCAGAATTTCCGGCGCTTCTGCTTCCTTAGTTTTCCGTTCCTTCAGCACGCGATCGAAGTCATTTTGAAACCTGTTGATGTAATCATTGATTTGCCGTTCTGCACTTCGGAAGTCAGTATCAACTTGTTGCTCAATCACCTGCTCGAGGAGCAATTGGCTTCCCGAAACATTGTCATCAATTTTTTGTTTGATTTGCTCTAGAGTTTGGCGCAAGTCAACTTGATAAATAGTACGCTGGTCTTGAACTTCTATTGTTTTTTCAATAGGAACGTCTACCGTGTAAGTTTGATCGCCCTTACATAAACTATTTGATTTCTTTTTTCTGCTTTCCTTTTGAACCTCATTTATATTTAGAATCCTGGTAAATACCTCTACTTGACGTTGAATCCCTGCATCAATTCCGGGGAAATCAAAACTCGGAAACTGAATCGGATTAATGTTCAGTTTAACCTGTAAAGCATCACCCAAATAATTAGACAACTCATCAGATATTTTTTGAATATCTTCTTGAATCTTCGTGGCTAACTGCTGTCTGATGCTAGTACCCTCTCGAACTAGCTGATCTTGAGTATCTATCCACCAACTTTCAATACTTGGCGCACAGACATCATTAATAGTTTTTAGAATTTTTTGAGCTTCAGTCTGAGTCTTACAACGGATAATGTACGGATCGAACTTTTCAGGGTTATAATCTGGTTGATAGACAGAACCATTGAAAGTTTCAGGAACAGTTTCACTAAGTTTATCCCAGAGAGATGCGCTAAATTTGAATGCTGTGCCTAATCCTTTACCAAAAACAGGAATTAATCCTAATAGAGCTTCTCCAATTTCTCCCACTCTTTGTCCGACGAAGCGGATTTTTTCAATTTGTGGCATTGGCTGGGGAATAAGTTGAATTTTTTTTTGCTTTGGAGAGTTGGGGGAACGAGACTCTGCAATTTTATTTATCTCACTGGCTATCTGAGCTTTAGCGCCATCGGCAAATGTGTCCAGGCCTTGACTAAATCCTGAAATTAGTATTTGCTTCTGTTGCTCTACAGATGTTTTTACAGATTCAATGTTAGCCCTCGCATTCTCTGAACGTCTTCTGTAGTCTTCTACTTTTTCTTTGAGGGCTTCAATCCCCATTTTCCAACCTTTAATTTCTGTATTTAGAGTATCTTCCATTGCCTTAGCAGCTTTATCAAGTTCTGCCAAAACCTCACTCAATAGATTCCAGCCGGAATTTTGAGTAATTCTTTGAATGACGGTTTCTTGAATGGTCGGGATACCGCTATCTGCTAGTGCTTGCGGCGCAATTTTTCGAGGTGCAGGAATAGTCTGCTCTCCTTCCTCATCTTCAGTAGCATACTGGGCGCTAAAGAATTTTTTGAAGTCTTTAATTTGGTCTTTTGTAGCCTTGTCTTGCTGAATCAGCTTTGCTAAAAGCCCTTGTCTTGAACTAGCAGGGTAGATAACTGGATTGCGAAAACCAAAGTTAGCTAACTCTAGTTGCAAATCTTTGATGACCTCAGCAATTTCTCTGTCTCTCTCTGTCTTCTGGTCAATTTTATTCAGGATAAAATAAATTTTACCCGTGTTCTCGGCTATGAAGTCCTTGCGATTTTCGACAACATCCTTAAACAAATCGGAAACCGCATTATCTTTGTAGGAAGCGTAGTTTAAAACGAACAGAATAGCATTGCAGGTTCGTAGTGCTTCTAGTGCTGTCTGCTTCAGTGCATTTGTGTTGAAGTTTGCAGACTCCCACTCATTAGGGCCGGGAGTATCAACTAGAGTAAAGCCTGTTAGGGAAGATAATTGGCTAATTGCTTCAATCGGATGCTCTATTTCAAAGCGTGTAGTGTTGTCAGGATTGCTTTTTTCTCGAATCTCACGGGTACGCAGCAGGAATGTTTGCTGAATGTCGCCCGCGTCACCCTCAACAAGAATGACTGGCTTTCTTTGTCCTTCTCGATACTCTAAAAGTCTGGGAGTTTCGCCCAGTTTAATGTGTCGGACATCTGTACGGCAGATAGTACAGGCGGCCGTTTCACTCGCCAGAATGTCAGCACCGATGACAGAATTCAAGAAGGTGCTTTTCCCTGCTTTCATTGCTGCTATGACGGCTACTTGATACTTCTGATCTTGCAAACCCTTTAAAGCTTTGTTGATTTCATTTTCACTGCTTTGTAGCCCTTGACTTTCATTTCCCTGAGTGCCGAGTCCCTCTCGGAATTCTTTAAGATATTGTAAGAGCCGCTCGCCTGTGTCGTAGATGCTGTTGTAAGCTGCTTGGAATTCTTGAGAAGACATAAATTAATAATTGTGAAGAATAAAAAATGACACAAAGATAATTGCCTGAGCATTTCAAGTCGGTTGAAACCGACTTTAGTTATTAGCCAGGGACTTAAGTCCCTGGCGTGAGTCAAGCTTTAATCAGAAAAAGCTTTGCTGATCCCGTAAAATGCCAAACCAGCCAAGGCACCTACGGCTATACCAACGGGGCCAGCAGCAGCACCCATACCAGCACCTCCACCAATAGCACCAATTGCCGTAAAACCAGAAGCAGCTACCACACCAGCACCCGCAGCAGCACCCGCAGCAGCGGAACCTGCCGCTTTCGCTATTTCATCACCTTTAGCCATTGAAATACCTCAGTGTAAGGAACAAAAACTAACTGTTTGACTAACGAAAGTTAACTAAACAGGCAAAATTTGAAAGATCGCGATCGCACTTTTCCGCTGGTCTAAGTATTTGCACTTAGACAATGAGTCGGTAATTTAATACTAGACTACCTATTGTTAGCAAACAACTAACAAACGCTAGCAATTTCGGTTATGCTATCGTTAGCCACATCTCACCACACCCGAAAATGGCATCAAAAGAAGACTTATTTGCCGAAGCCGCGAAACACTGGGACTTAGAAAGACTCTACCAAGCTTTTGCAGAAGCTAAACGGCAAATCTCACCCCGATCGCGCAGGGGACTCACAGAAACAGAAAAACTCTACCTCCGAGGATTGCTTTCCGGTTGCAGTCCCGCCGAAATCGCCCGCCAACTGTTTCAGACTTCCAAAAGTGCAGAAGTTTATCTATGTAAAACTTTATACCAATATGTAAAAAAAATCGCAGATGTACCTAACGAACCTGTAGGAAATTGGCGCAATATTTGCGATCGGCTACAGGAAGCCGGATATAAAAGTCAGTCTTCTCCTGAATTTAAAATAAATAATTCTGTACCTACAGAAGCATTAGTAAAAATAGTTGGTATAGGTGTGATTGAGACAAATACAATATCAATTGATATTAACATTCGACTAGAATTCCCCTCAACTTCAGAAGCTCCAAAAACAGAAGACGTGGATCAAAAAGATTAGATGGGCGATCGCCCCTATAGTAACTAATCTAACTGAAGTGCGATCGCCCTCAACCACCAATCTTACTGAAAAGCTTTGCCATCTGAGAAGACCCTCAACCAAAGAGCATAAATGCTATAATCTTAATCGAGAGCGATTCCTTCACAGGCGAGGTTTAAAAAATGAGATTTATCAATCCCAAAACAGATTTTGCCTTTAAAAAAATCTTCGGCGACGAACAAAACAAAGACATCCTCATCAGTTTTCTCAACGCCATCCTCTACCAAGGCAATTCTGCGATCGAATCTTTAGAAATTCTCAATCCCTATCAACCCCCAAAAATTAGAGGAGTTAAAGATACTTACTTAGATATCCGAGCCAAGCTGAATAACGAGCAAACAGTCATTATCGAAATGCAGGTATTGAATGTAGAAGGCTTTGAAAAGCGGATATTGTACAATGCTGCTAAAGCTTATTCGATTCAACTAGACACAGGAGCAGATTACACGCTACTAAATCCGGTAATTGCCTTAACTATTACTGACTTTGAAATGTTTCCCAATCTCGACAAAGTAATTTCCCGCTTTGTCCTCAAAGAAAGAGATTATCTGGTTGACTATCTAATTTACGATATCGAGTTAGTGTTTGTTGAATTACCGAAATTCGGCAAAAAACTAGAGGAATTAGAAACGCTAACCGACAAGTGGATCTATTTCCTGAAAAATGCCAAAAGTTTAGAAGTTGTACCGGAACGTATGGGAGACGTGCAGGCAATTCAGAAAGCTTTTGAAGTTGCGAATCGCGCCGAATTAACCCGCGAAGAGTTGGAAGATTTAGAACATCAGGAAATTTACATACAAGACCAGCGGAATGCTACTATTAAAGCTGTGAAGCAGGCTGTGAAAGCAAAAGCGCTCGAAATTGCCAAAGGACTTCTGGATGTGTTAGATGAAGCAACAATTAGTCAAACAACAGGATTGAGTATTGAGGAAATTCAAAAGTTGAAACAAGCAAGGTAAAAAGCGATCGACTATCAAGAATCCTTCGACACTTCCTCAAAATCTTCAGCATCCCCCGGCAAACCAGAACCCTCGCTACTCCTCAACCTGGGCGATTCCCCATTACTCGTACCGGCACCGTAACCCCCAGAATATCTGTCCTCTAAACCCGACTCCCTCAGCGAAAGCGCACTTCTTTGACTCGGCGACAATCTATCTGTCGATCGACCCCTTCCCCCAGAAATCGGCGGCTTCCGAGTTAAAGTTTTCCAAGCAGCCTGAATCCCAGTCACCACGCTGCGAGTTGTAGCCTGCACGTTTTGCGCCTGCTTTTTGGCGCTACCAATGCTGCGATCGACCTGTTTCACAACCTCCCCCGCACTTTGCACCCCATCGCTGACATCATCCGTCAACTCGCTAATTTCCAGCCCCGTCAACCGAATCGCCTCCAAAGTCGGCGGAAACTCGCGAGAAAGCGTATCAGCGAGCTTTTCCACGCTGCGGGCAGCCCGGGCCAGCGCTTGCACCGCAGGTATTAAAGTCACTAAAACAGCAGTCAGGCTAACTGCTACTAGCAAAATCGAAAGCCCTAGCCAAAATATGGGATCGCTCACTTGATTCTAAGATTTGGGGTTAAGGATTTCATGTCATTTAGCGGATGGGAGGGCGCGACGGAGGACTCACTTCAGCTTCAGCTTCCGACAGTGTTTGGCGTTCCCGCTGAGTCGCCTCCAAACCGGCCGCGATCGCCTCTTTGAGTCTAATCAAAGTTTCGTCCCAATTTCGGATTGCAGTTTCAGAAAGTCGATCGGCCTGCAACTGCACGCTAGTCGATAAATCTTCCGCCAACTCCGGCAAAGCATCGGCCGATTTTTTCAATATCTGCCGCGTCTCCTTGCCCGTTCGCGGCGCCATCAGCAACCCAGTCACCGCCCCGATCGCAGAACCCACAAGCAAACCGCCAATAAATAATCCTGAACGTTTAGTTGACATTTTTATAACTTCTCTCCATACACCAATTTTAGGGGCGTTTGCCCGATCGCAGCCCTTTACAAAGGTAGAAATATTGTTGAAAATCCTACGGAGTCAGCACGGGCGGCAGTTTTAGGATAGCTTACCTCAAACGTCGATCGCGCCTGGGCCAAAGCATCCGTCCCAAACCCAGCAATCCCAAAAGTTGCCGAACCTGTTGCAGTTGCAATTCCAGTTGTTGATAACGCCGTCGCAGTTGGCGGGCACCTTGCTGCCTTTTACCAAAGAAATCCGGCGATTTGCTGAGGACATTGCTGCTGCTGCGTTCCATTGCTGCGATCCGAATTTCAAAACGTGCGATCGTCCGCCTAATTTTCCACACTTTCGCAGCGATATAAAAACAGACTAGAGATATTAGTAGATTGATAATTACAACAGCAGTCAACATTTATTACCTGTTTTCAACTACTAACATATTCGGATTTTTGTAACCGGCTAGAATCCCTCTTGTGTAGGGACACAAAATTGTTGTGTCCTCATCCATTTTGTAGGGACACAACATTGTTGTGTCCCTATCTACAAGGGAGATAAAGTTTTAAGCCTGAGACATAGCAGGCAAACAAACCTTAGTACCGCCCAAACCGCAATAACCGTTCGGGTTTTTAGCAAGATACTGCTGGTGATAGCTTTCTGCGTAATAAAACTCAGGAGCCTCAATAATCTCAGTGGTAATCTTCCCATAACCAGCAGGTGTCAGAGCCTGCTGGTAAGCATCTCGCGAAGCTTCAGCTAGCTGCATTTGGCTGGCTGAATACGTGTAAATTCCCGATCGATACTGAGTACCCGAATCATTGCCCTGACGCATTCCTTGAGTAGGATTGTGACTTTCCCAAAAAACTTTTAGCAGTGTTTCGTAACTAATTACTTTCGGATCGAACACAACCAGAACTACTTCATTGTGTCCCGTCATCCCACTGCAAACTTCGTTGTAAGTAGGATTCGGAGTAATCCCCGCCGCGTAGCCAACAGCCGTCGAAAAAACTCCATTTTGCTGCCAAAATTTGCGTTCCGCGCCCCAAAAACAGCCCAGGCCAAACACGGCAGTCTCCATGCCGTTTGGAAAGGGAGGTTTGAGCGGATTGCCGTTAACAAAGTGAGTTGCCGGTACCGACATCGACTCTGCCCGCCCTGGCAGTGCCTCTTGGGAAGAGGGCAGGCTCGACTTTTTGCCAAATCCAAATAGCACCATAAATTTGTGAGGGGATCTCTGATAAACGTCTTTACCTTAGTTAATAATATCAGATTTCCGCTGAAAATAGTGGCCCTGTTGAAGGGATACGCTAAAGGGTACAAGGCAGAATTTTTGGGCGGATGCTTTTTGGTGATTCTGCTCACTACATTTGCAGTTTTCAATCACATTAGGCAGTGCTGTCTGTCACCAAGAAATACCTAAAATATCACCTATTGTTGAGGTATAAATCACGGGAATCGCAGGCAAAACATCCGATTATTAAAGGTGTGGTGTTGTAGCAGTTATTCAAGACAAGTTATTTGGGAGTTTGTAGAAATGGCGGTTAAAGCTTGCAGCGAACCTTTAAAATCTAATCCGTTTATTACTTACCGCGATCCGATTACAGGTAAGTGGATGGTGGCGAGTCAGAATTTGCCGAAAGCAGCGGAACAACCACAGTTAGAAGCAGCTTGATATTTTTTCTTGATTTTATATTTAAATTAAGAATGTTTTGCAACTGGTAGGGTGGATCGACTTAGAGGTTTTCGATGATTAAGCAAATCAAATCATATCACTCAATTATCCTTAATAAAAGTCTTTGTAGTGAGCAATTTAGTTCTCTTAAAATTATGCGGACTGAAGTCCTCACTACAAACGTCTTTGATTGTTTTTATTTGAGGGTTGACGCACCCTAATTTTAAGTAACGCTCATCTCTTTTTGTAGTTCCAAGTACCGATAGAGATATTCCGAAATTATGCCGTGCAAAAACAAGTCGCGAGCCGCATTAAATGGACTGTTTGGCGCTAGCGGATGGCGGTTCACAATTACATGATTCCAATCACAATTTCCCGTAATTTCGCTGACGTACACTCCGAAGTTTTCATCTAACTGAAGCGACATTACTGCTCGCGCAAATTCGTCGCTAGTCAAACACAGAGAATAAAATACTTTAAACAATTCGATCGCAGATTCCAGATCCAAAATCCTCAACCACCTGCGCTTGTCAAAATCCATTTCAACTTCTATAGGTTGAATGCTATCATAATTAATCCCCCGTTTTTTAACAGCCTGCAACCAGTTAGGATTTGTCAGCATTGCTTGGTTGTAATCCCAGACAAAGTTATACAGAATTAAGTCATGTTCGAGAAAGGCATTGTCAGCTAAATCGCTCACTGTGCGCGGATAAAGTTTTGACTTTTCAATCTGCGTGTCCGGGCCGTTATCAATCAAGAAGTTAATAATGTTCGAGCCCGCGTTTATGTGCCGCACAATTAAATAACAAGCTTCTGGCGAAACAAAGTTATTTAGGAAAAATGCTGCGGATTTGTGCATTAAAGTGTAAGCGCGAAATTGAAATGGTAATAGGCGCTTTGTTGTCATAATTGCCGCCAGCAACAAGTTAGCAATTACTTTAATGGGGATGAGCAAATAACTGCGAGTCCAGTTTTGCAAATCCCGGATCATGTATGCTTTTGCAACTAAATCGACGGGAATCGATCGATCGCAAAACAGCACATCCCAAACATTCGGATCTCGGCGGTTGTAGGGTTTCGTAGCATAAGGGATTTGCCGCTCATCAGGGAGAGTTTCGATATCTTGTTTTTGCAGCTTTTGCATTAGCGAATTTCCTCCAATTGCAGCAAATATAAACGAGCAGTAACGCGGGCAGTTTTGACAATGCGGCGGGCGATATCATCCGTCATCCATTCGGCATTAATCAAATTTTCTAATTTCGCTAAATGGGACTCATCATTCGCTCCGTGATAAGCTAAAAATGATACTTGTTCGTCTTGCAAACGGAGAGTTTCCTTGATTTCTTTTGCCCACTTTCCCGCCAACCGATTTCCCAATCCTTCGATGATAAACATACTACCAATTAAATCAACTGGATTTTCTCGCGATGCTTGCTGGAAGATAAAAGCTGACAGTGCTTCGCTGCCAATATTCTTATCATATTCCACAATTTTTGACAACTCGCCGCCGACAGAAACATAATTTTGTTCTAGCATTTGATAGTCGCGGTGTTCGTCTTGGGCGTGCCCGATAAAAGTCGATCGCAGGCGAAAGTCAGTCATGTTAGAAGCAGCGCGCGCAATCCAGCGAGCACCCTCGACAACTTGCGGGCGGAGATTGCACAGCAAAGCTTGATAGTCTTCTATTGTAAACTCTCCCCGGTACAATTTGCGGACAATGGGAACGGAACGAATTTCGCGATCGAACTTCAGCCAAATCCATGCTAACTCCCGCAACAAATAAGCTTGCGGAGAGTTGGGCTGTTGCGGTTTAACACTTTCGAGAGGCGAAGCTTCGGGAACATCAACGGATTTAGAGATTTGAGAAATCATAGGTTTATTGGTATTTTCCACAGCAGTTAACATCATGTAAGCCGTTGTAAAGCGGCCGCTTTCAGGAACAAAACAAAAGATTTTTTGTCCGGGCTGCAATTTGCCAGAATTGAATAATTCTTCTAACATTAAATAAATTGAAGCGCAGCCTGTATTTCCCCGCGAGTACAAGTTGGTAAACCATTTTTCTTCAGGAATCATGCAGCCTGCTTGTTCCAGAAGTTCGACAATTTGTTCCCGGAAAAAGTGAGAGGAATAGTGGCACAGCAGCCAGTCAATTTCCTGTGGAAAAACTCTCCCTGCTTTAATCAACCGCAGCCAACCTTCAACGCCTAATTTCATTACATTGTCCAGCAAGCGAATATTTTGCCGCAAGTCAAAAGCTCCCGCTGCGGCTGCATCGAGGTAGGAGGAATAATCCAACCAGCTTTTTGTTGCTGTTTCGTTTGCTAATCCTGAATACATACAAACTGGATAGGCGTTGGCGTGGGAAATTAGCTCAATCCATTCTATTTTTAAACTAATTCCTGTCGTGTAGGGATGGTTTTGCAGCAAAAATGCTCCGGCACCGTCTGATAGCATCCAGCGCAGAAATTCTGTATCGAAAGGTAGGGGTTTTCCTGCTTGTACTGATGTTTCTGCTTCAAATTTGGTGTTTTTGAACAGGCGCGAGGGAAATTCGGAGGCTACGGCGATTGCTGTTTGTTTTTTGCCGAGTTCGAGTTGAGATGCGGCGTAATTTAAGGCGGTAATTCCGGCACAGCAAACTCCTTGAGTGGAAACTATTTCTAGGGGAGAGAATTCGGAAAGTTCGCCGTGTACTGTGCTGGCAAATCCTGGTACTAATAAGTCTGGTAAAGTGGTGGCGCAGGCTAGTAAGTCGATCGCCCCTGGTTCCAAATTTGCCTGGGCGATCGCATCCCGGACGGCAAACGCTGCCATTTGGCTGTTAGAATAGAGTGTTTGCTGCTGTTTGTCGATCGCGTAATAGCGCTGTTTAATGCCGTTGCTGTTGAGAATTCGCTGTCTGACTCTCGAAGGGCGATCGGCAATTTTGCCCAAATACTCCTCCATCTCATCATTATTAATTGGTTTTCCGGGCAAAAATTTTCCAATCCGATTGATATAAGCACTGTACATGACGTAAACCTCTAAAGTTGCTAATTTAGTCTGGTTCTTTGCTTTATTAAATCAAGCCATAAAACATCTAAAATTGATTGTGCTTTGGGAATCAATGAACTTGCAAGGAGCAACCAGTTATATTGTAGAGTTGGGCGAAATCAGACAAGTTGAGCAACAGTAGCAAGAAGTAATGTGAAGCGGGGTGAAGTTTTTTGTAAAATTGAGCCAATATGTAACTAAAGTTCCTTCGCTGCTTCCCGACTCAAATGGATATTGCTTCACTAGATGCTTGGTATTCTCACTCACAGCGCCGCGCGGCTGTTTCGCTGTTGATGAAACGAGTAGGCGTAACTCGCACTAGGGCTGAATGTTTTATACGGCTTTGGATTTACTTATCAGTCAAACAGCTTCAGGAAAGCCAGCCCCGCCTCAAACCGCCGCTGGCTAAACTAGAATTGCTAGCAACAGAAGTGCAGTGCACTCACCGGGAAGCAGCAGAACTATTTTACTCCGATTCCGATCGCGGGAGCGATCGCGCCGCCGGCATGATGTTAGACAAATTAGCAGCACT
>JANYGO010000284.1 GCA_025362325.1 Cyanobacteriota bacterium
GGGCTACTTTCCTGATTGATGTATCACCTTGTTCATAGGTTTTAACTATTTTTTCACGAAACTCGATCGAATAAGCTTTCATTTTTTATGCTGATATACTGAATTTAGTGTACCACACATACATGGAATCTGCTGTATTTGTTTGTAGTCAGGACTTCAGTCCTTTTTGACTTTAAATCCAAACAGAGGACTGAAGTCCTCACTACCAACTTAATTTTGCTCCAAACCCAAACTCAATTCTTGATCCCCGTCGCCGCAATCCCCCGAATAAACTGCCGCTGGCCCGCCAAAAACAGCAACACCACCGGCACAGTCCCAATTACCACCGCCGCCATCAACAATTGCCAACTGCTGGTAAACTGTTCCTGAAACTGGGTTAAAACCAACTGCACAGTCCGCAACTCCGGCCGCGTCGTAAACACCAGCGGCTTAAACAAATCGTTCCACTCGCCGATAAACGTAAACAAAAACAGCGTCACCAAAGCAGGGCGCGCCAAAGGTAACATCACCTGCCACAACACCTGCCAGCGGTTAGCCCCATCGAGCATTGCCGCTTCTTCCAACTCCACCGGAATTGTCATAAAATACTGGCGCAGCAGAAAAATCCCAAAACCATTAGCCGCCGTCGGTAAAATCAGCGCCCCGTAAGTATTCAGCAAATGCCCCCACTTCAAAACCATGAAAATCGGAATCACCAAAAGCTGAAACGGAATCACCAGCGTCGCCAAAACCACCAAAACTAGGGCCTGTCGCCCCCGAAACTTCAGCCTGGCCAAAGCATAACCGGCTAAAGCAGAAGTCACTACCTGAAAACCCGTCACTGCGATCGCCACTAGAGTAGAATTAAGGAATGCCAACAAAAAATTGCCCCGCCGCCAAGCCTCCTGATAGTTCGCCAAAGTCAAGCCTGTGGCCTTGACACCGACACCAGATGGTGATAAAGAAACCAAAAATACAGCAGCCAGCGGCAGCAGCACCAGCGCAGCCCCCGCCAGCAACAAAATAAAACTCAGCAGTTCCAGCGCTTGAGACCTGTCAAAGGATTTACCCATAAATTTGTGAATTAACCTAAAATAATAAGCCTGTGAGGTTCTCCAAGCCGATCGCCTCCCAGATTCCCATACAACAACATAATATGTCGTAAAGGGAAAGAAGGAGTACCACGGGAGGAAGTTGTAGTTAGGATATAATGTTATAGATAGAGTTGGTACTGTAAAACCCTTCAGGGTGGAGACATACACCGTATTTCTATCATCAAATTCCGGGGAAAAGATCGACTAACGACTAATTCAAGTAATTAGTTAAATAGATAGCATTCTAGCGATAGTCTTTCTGGAGTGTTTGACGGCAAAAGTCCGGCAAACACGCTGATGACGCCAGTTTTTCCCGGAGCGTCAAAGAAAAGTTCTTTGTCGAAAGAATCCTCAGCTATAATCTTTGATTTAGATGGGGTGCGTTCAAAATAGGAAAAGTGTACAGTCACTGACCCCCAATTTTCAAGGGGTTTCCAAACATCCCACAAGCTTATATGAGGAGACTACATATCTATGCCCCAGCTTGAGGCCAGCCCAACAATTGACTTTCAAACCGAAACCTACAAAGATGCTTACAGCCGCATCAACGCCATTGTGATTGAAGGCGAACAAGAAGCTCACGACAATTACCTGACACTGGCCGAACTGTTGGCTGACAAAAAGAGTGAGTTAGTTGGCTTGTCCAAGATGGAAAACCGCCACATGAAAGGGTTCCAAGCTTGCGGTCGGAACCTCAAAGTCACGCCCGACATGGCATTTGCCAAGCAGTTCTTTTCAGATTTGCACAAAAACTTCCAAACGGCAGCGGCTGGCGGTCAGATTGTAACTTGCTTGCTGATTCAATCACTAATTATCGAGTGTTTTGCGATCGCAGCATACAACATCTACATCCCCGTCGCCGATGACTTTGCGCGCAAAATCACCGAAGGCGTCGTCAAAGAAGAATACAGCCACCTCAACTTTGGGGAAGTCTGGCTGCAAGCTCACTTTGAAGAATCCAAAGCCGAACTCGAAGCCGCCAACCGCCAAAACCTGCCCATCATCTGGAAGCTGTTAAACGCTGTCGCAGACGATGCCCGCGTCTTGGGAATGGAAAAAGACGCTTTAATCGAAGACTTTATGATTGCCTACGGCGAAGCCCTAGGCAACATTGGCTTTAACAACCGCGACATCATGCGGATGTCAGCACAAGGCCTCGCAGCCTAGTTAAATGGGAAATAAGGAATGGGAAAAAAAATAAAAATTTATATTTTTAATTTTCCTTCTTCCTTCTTCCTTCTTCCAAATGACGGCAGAACTGATGGGTAATCGGTAATCAATGATGGGTAATCGGGAATTATATCCGTTACATCCGTTAAATCCGCTACACAACAATCCGCTGCCGAACTTCCTGCTTCTTCAATCTTCCTTCATTTGACAACTTAATGTTTGGTCTAATCGGTCACTTAACCAGCTTAGAACACGCCCAATCAGTAGCTAACGAGCTGGGCTATCCAGAATATGCCGATCAAGGTCTCGATTTTTGGTGCAGCGCACCGCCCCAAATAGTTGATCATATCACTGTGACTAGCATCACCGGGCAGAAAATAGAAGGCCGCTATGTGGAGTCCTGTTTTCTGCCAGAAATGCTAGCGACTCGCCGGATTAAAGCAGCCACCCGCAAAATCTTGAACGCGATGGCGCACGCTCAGAAAAACGGGATTAATATCACTGCTTTAGGCGGCTTTTCTTCGATCATTTTTGAAACCTTCAACTTGCAGCAAATTAAGCAAATTCGCAATCTCAAGTTGGAGTTTGAACGCTTCACCACTGGCAACACCCACACGGCTTACATCCTCTGCCGCCAAGTAGAAGAAGCAGCCCCAAAATTGGGGATTGAACTGTCAAAAGCTACTGTGGCCGTTTGTGGTGCTACAGGTGACATTGGCAGTGCTGTGTGTCGCTGGCTGAATGTGAAAACAAATGTAGCAGAATTGTTGCTAATTGCCCGCGACAAAGAACGATTGCAAGATTTGCAATCGGAATTGGGGCGAGGCAAAATCATGAATTTGGAAGAAGCCCTGCCCCAAGCCGATATTGTAGTCTGGGTAGCCAGTATGCCAAAGGGAGTAGAAATTGACCCCAAGACATTAAAGCAACCCTGTTTATTGATTGACGGTGGCTATCCGAAAAATCTGGCAACTCAGGTTCAGCATCCCGAAATTTACGTACTCAATGGCGGGATTGTGGAGCATTCCCTCGATATTGAGTGGAAGATTATGAAGATTGTGAATATGGATGTGCCGGGGCGGCAGTTGTTTGCCTGTTTTGCCGAATCAATGCTGCTGGAATTTGAAAAAATGTATACCAATTTTTCTTGGGGACGGAATCAAATTACTGTGGAAAAGATGGAGCAAATCGGTCATATTTCTGTCAAACACGGTTTCCGACCCTTATTAATGTCATTTTGATGCCAACAGTCAACAGTTTAAATTTAAAACTTAAACTGTTGACTGTTGACTGTTGACTGTTATGGGAAGTTGTGACTGCGCCCAAAAACGGATGTCAAAGCTTCCGAGGGATTGAGTTCGATCGCCATTATGCCACTTTTTACACTTCGGAGTTCAGCCCCAGCGCTCTAGTAGATTTCCGATGTGACAAAATTTGATATTATACAAAATTTAAAACTCAAAAAATCCAATTACCCTGTTGTTCAGTAGACCAAGATTGCTGTGATTCGCTCTCCATTCTGGAAATGCACCTGCGCTGCATCTGCGGTTTCCCGACGATAGAGCCAAGATTTATGCAATCAGTCTAGTGTCAAGTGACAGGGTAGGATCTCGAAACAGTCGATCGACTAAACCTTAAAACCCTATAGAAATTATCAGCGTGCCCAACTCAGACCGCAAACCACTACTCCTAGATTTTGAAAAACCACTGGCCGAACTCGAAACCCGAATTCACCAGATTCGCGAACTCGCCGCAGAAAACAGCGTCGATGTCACCGACGAAATTCGCAAACTCGAAGCTCGTTCAACCCAACTGCGGCAAGAAATTTTCAGCAGCTTGTCCCCCATGCAGCGGCTGCAACTCGCCCGTCACCCGCGCCGCCCCAGTACCCTCGATTACATTCAGGCAATTAGCGACGAGTGGATCGAGCTGCACGGCGATCGGCGCGGCGGAGACGACCCGGCCCTCGTCGGCGGAATTGCCCGCATAGACGGGCGTCCCACAGTCATCATCGGCCACCAAAAAGGGCGCGACACCAAAGACAATATCGCCCGCAACTTCGGGATGGCGGCTCCCGGCGGCTACCGCAAAGCCCTGCGGTTGATGGAACACGCCGATCGCTTCTCCATGCCAATTTTCACGTTTATCGACACTCCCGGAGCTTGGGCGGGCTTAGAAGCCGAACAGCTCGGACAAGGAGAGGCGATCGCCTGTAACCTCCGAGAAATGTTTCGCCTCGACGTGCCGATTATTTGCACCGTCATCGGCGAAGGAGGTTCCGGCGGCGCATTAGGTATCGGCGTCGGCGAGCGGCTGTTGATGCTAGAACATTCCGTGTACACCGTCGCCACCCCCGAAGCTTGTGCGGCTATACTCTGGAAAGACTCTGGCAAAGCCAACTTGGCCGCAGAAGCCCTGAAAATTACTTCCTGGGATTTGAAAAATCTCGGCGTTCTCGATCAGATAGTGCCCGAACCCGTTGGTGGCGCTCACTCCAATCCCCTGAAAGCTGCGGCTATGCTCAAACAAGCTTTGTTGGAAAACTTAGCAGAACTGACACAGCTTACCGGCCCGCAGCGACGCGAGCTCCGGTATCAAAAGTTCCGCGACATCGGTGTGTTCACTGAAATTGCTGCTTGAGCCGATCGATGAAAGAGTTATTAGTTATGAAAATACAAATCTCTTAACTTCACACTCATAACTAATAACTCACACCTTACTATTCTGCGAATCTGTCAGCAGTGTTATAATTTCTCAGGTGACACCGGCTTAACAGTTCTTAATGTTTATCTCATAATTAATTGTTATCACCCGCCGCAGACAGTTGTCTAATTTGCCGAAGAAGGCTGCAACGCTTGACGGGTAGTGCCGATCGAAAGTATGCGAAAAGTAGTCCCAGATGCCTTCGGCAATGGGATAAACAATGTAGTAGTTCACGAGCGTCAAGGTAGCACTTGCCAACTAATTTCCGTGTTTTTCCGTAAAATTAGGAACTATCAGGACACTGAATGAACGATCGAACCACAAAGCAGGCTCTAATTACCGGAGCCAGCAGCGGTATTGGCAAAGCGACGGCTCTAGCGTTCGCTGCCGTTGGCATAAATCTGGCCTTAGTTAGCCGAGAGTCAGAAAACTTAGAAGCCGTTGCCATAGCAGCCAGAGAATTTGGAGTGAAAGCAGAAGCTTATCCCTTAGACTTGGCAAAAATTGAGCAAGTGCAAAGCGGTATCAGCGCGATCGCATCTCAATTCGGGCCCGTAGATATTCTGGTCAACAGCGCTGGCATGGGCTACACGGGCTCCTTGACGGAAACGCCCCTAACCGACTGGCAGAAAGTTTTAGACCTCAATCTTACTAGCGTTTGGCAGTGCATTTTAGGAATTTTGCCGGGAATGCGCGATCGGCGATCGGGAATCATCATCAACGTTTCCTCGATCGCAGGCAGCCAAACCTTCCCCAACTGGGGAGCCTACTGCGTCAGCAAATTCGGTCTCATGGCTTTGTCCAAAACCTTAGCAGCCGAAGAACGGGCCGGCGGAATTCGCGTCACAGCCATCTGTCCGGGTTCTGTCAACACTCCCATGTGGGACACAGAAAGCGTGCAAGCCGACTTCGATCGCAGCGCCATGTTAACCCCAGAAATCGTCGCCCAATCAATTCTGCACGCAGTTCAATTGCCGGCAAGTGCAGTAATTGAAGAAATCACGCTCATGTCCAACGCCGGAGTTCTGTGAACTTGAGATTTTAGACTGCTGGATTTTTCTCGAATTCAACAATCTTTGAATCGATAGCTCTATCCCCCAATCCAAAATAAAAAATCCCCAATCGAAAGTCGAAAATCGAACATCGATAGCTCTATCCCGAGCCCCAATCAAAAATAGATTCACCCTCACACCAACTTCTTATGACAATTGCATCGAACAGCAGTTCCAATGGCTCGAACTCAATCTCGACTGACAGCATGAAACCTTCAGCAACCGCAGACAATAACGCCCCGCGCATCCCCACTCGACCCGATCGCAATTCCTCGAACGGTCACGAACCCAACGTACCGGGAACCTCAGAAGTAGGTCAGGAAGAAATGATGGAGGCCGTTCGGACAATGCTGCTGGGAGTAGGAGAAGACCCCGAACGCGAAGGATTGCTCAAAACCCCGAAGCGGGTAGCAGAAGCAATGCGGTTTCTCACTAGCGGTTACAGTCAATCCCTGGAAGAACTTCTCAACGGCGCTATCTTTGACGAAGGTCACAACGAAATGGTACTGGTACGAGACATCAGCGTATTCAGTATGTGCGAACACCATATGCTGCCGTTTATGGGCCGAGTTCACATAGCTTACATTCCCAACCAAAAAGTAGTGGGATTGAGCAAATTAGCCAGAATTGCCGAGATGTACAGCCGCAGATTGCAAGTACAAGAACGTTTGACGCGCCAAATTGCCGAAGCAGTTCAAACAATATTGGAACCGCAGGGAGTGGCTGTAGTTATGGAAGCCAGCCATATGTGCATGACGATGCGGGGCGTGCAAAAACCCGGTGCTTGGACGGTGACGAGTGCCATGTTGGGCGTATTTCAGGAGGAACAAAAAACTCGCGAAGAATTCTTGAATTTGATCCGCCACCAACCGGCATTCTTTTAGTCATTAGTCATTAGTCATTAGTCATCAGTCATTAGTCATCAGTCATCAATCATCAGTCATCAGTCTGTCGGCTGTGGGGTGTTGGTGCTTGACTTTTGACTGTTTTGGGATAGTTGGGAGGCAGATTCTAGTGACGATCGACAAATAAGTTCATAAAATAGACGAGTGACTTATGACTTGTGACAAGATGAATCCTATCAAATTCGGTACAGATGGCTGGCGCGGCATCATTGCTGACGATTTTACCTTCGATCGCGTAGCGTTAGTAGCTCCCCTAGCAGCACAAGTTCTCGCACAAACCGGCGGCAATAATGCCAGCAGCGGTACCGTAATTGTCGGTTACGACCGCCGATTTCTGGCGGAAGATTTTGCCAAAACAGCGGCTGTTGCCGTCCAAAACGCGGGATTTGACGTGCTGCTGAGCGAATCCTACGCTCCAACTCCAGCTTTCAGTTTAGCTGCCAAACAATTAAATGCTTTAGGTGCGATCGTCCTGACAGCCAGCCACAATCCCGGCGCATATTTAGGATTAAAAGTCAAGGGCGGATTTGGGGGTTCAGTTTCACCCGAAGTTACGCAACAGATAGAAGCAAAACTCGAAAATCCGGCGGCACTTGCAGCAACTCCCGGAAAATTGGAGAATTTCAATCCTTGGCCAGCTTACTGCAAAACCTTGCGGGAAATGGTGGATATTGAGGCGATTAAAGAAGCAATTGCATCCGGCAAAATTACAGTATTTGTAGATGTAATGCACGGCGCGGCGGCGGGCGGATTAGCTCAAATTTTAGAAGAAACAGTGCAAGAAGTCAACAGCGATCGCGATCCGTTGTTTGGTGGCGGTGCACCGGAACCTTTGCCGCGCTACCTGTCGCAGTTGTTCCGCGTGATGCGCACCCACCAGCGAAAAGCTTCCGGTTTGTCGATCGGATTTGTATTTGACGGAGATAGCGATCGAATTGCAGCCGTTGACTCAAGCGGAAACTTCCTCAGTTCGCAAATCCTAGTTCCCATATTAATCGAACACCTAGCAAAACGGCGCGGGTTAACCGGAGAAGTCATCAAAACCGTCAGCGGTTCCGACATCATGCCCAAAATTGCCGAACTTTACGGCTTACCATTGTTTGAAACGCCGATCGGCTACAAGTATATTGCCGATCGAATGCTAACCACCAAAGTCCTAGTCGGCGGCGAAGAATCAGGAGGAATCGGCTACGGTACGCACATTCCCGAAAGAGACGCTTTACTCTCAGCCCTGTACTTATTAGAAGCAGTCGTCAAATCCGGCGAAGACTTAAGCCAAATTTACAGCCGACTGCAACAAGAAACAAGCTTTACTTCAGCTTATGACAGAATAGACTTGCACCTAGCAAACATGGAAGAAAGGTCGCGTTTGCTGTCGCTGCTGGAAAATCAACCTTTAACAGAAATCGCCGGCAAAGCAGTTGTAGATTGCAACAAAGTAGACGGATATAAATTCCGTTTAGCTGACGGAAGTTGGCTGTTAATTCGGTTTAGTGGCACTGAACCAGTGTTGCGGCTGTATTCAGAAGCTGCGACTTTGAAAGAAGTGATGCAAAACTTAAACTGGGCGAAAGCTTGGGCGCAGAATTGAGCAGAATTTGCAACCGCAGATGAACGCAGATGAACGCGGATGGATTGATATTAAACCTCTCTTTCTCTGCGTTCTCTGCGGCTTCTGCGGTTCAAACAAATCTTTCTTATTAACCTGTAGGGTGTGTCGCCCTTGAAAATCTCTAAATTCGACAGATAATCTTAAAGCGACGCACCTGACAAAGCTTGATACACAATAATTGTTCGTGTTTGTTTATTCAACAATTGTGTAAGGTGCGTCGCCACTCGAAAAGTTGATTTCGATGCAGATATTTTTAAGGGCGACACACCCTACGGAAGAATGTTGTAAGAGTTTTCAATAATTGGTATAAAAGCAAATGGCATACAGCGATTTCAGCCTTGCGAGAGTCAAAAAAGATTTTGGATTAACCTTAGATGAAAGCCGCAATTTGTTTGCGGACACAAAACCTGTTACACCATCAGAAATATTAACAACAATTCTCATCGACTATGTGCCGCTAGCCACTTTTATTTCCACAGAAAAAGCCAGATCGGAATTTTTAATTGCTCCGATTTTGGCAGAAGTTAGGCGAATGTTAAACAAACAAGTTTCTCTGTTTTCAGGTAAGGATTTTACTGTCGATCCAGAAAGAGGTTTGCAAGGGTTTTGCGATTATATCATGAGCGGTTCTCCAGAACAATTATTCATCAGTGCTCCGGTTGTGACAATTTTTGAGGCCAAAAAAGAAGATATTATGGGCGGGTTGGGTCAATGTGTTGCAGCAATGGTGGCGGCTCAATGTTTTAATCAAAATCAAGACACTGAGATCGATCGCATTTACGGCGCGGTGACAACGGGTACTAACTGGAAATTCTTGATTTTGGAGGAAACTACTGTTTATATCGATCAGATCGAATATTATATTCAAGACGTTGATAAGATTTTGGGAATTTTGTTGCAACCATTTTCCCAATCTTTTGTTAATATAGATCCGTAATTTTTAACAGAAATAATGACTAATAATAAAGTGCTAGTTGTAGCTACGGGCAATCCGGGTAAACTCAAGGAAATGCAGCTTTATCTTCAGGATTTGGGATGGGAATTGCAGCTTAAACCGGAAGAGTTGGAAATCGAGGAAACTGGGGAAACGTTTATTGCTAATGCTTGCTTGAAGGCTTCTGAAATCGCTAAAGCAACCGGCAAATGGTCGATCGCCGATGATTCTGGTTTAATGGTAGATGCACTCGACGGCAAACCAGGGATTTACTCGGCGCGCTACGGTTCCAGTGATGCTGACAGGATATCTCGACTTCTCAAAGAATTGGGAAACGAACCAAACCGGGAAGCACAATTTGTGTGTGCGATCGCGATCGCCCGTCCCGACGGTACAATTGCCCTGCAAGTAGAAGGAATTTGCCACGGCGAAATTCTCCACACTCCTCGCGGTACTGGAGGTTTCGGGTATGATCCGATTTTCTACGTACCCGCACAGCAACAGACTTTTGCAGAAATGACGCCCGATATCAAGCGATCGCACTCCCACCGTGGTCGAGCATTCCAGGCTCTTGTACCACAAATGGCGAACATTGTCAACCCCTCTTGAGGCAAAAAGCCAAAACACAGGGTTACTGTGGCATTGGATATTGACACGCTTGGTATCAGAACTAAACAGGAAAGAGGTTTTTCGTTAGCAGTTACCAATGCCCAATGACCAATGACCTGTTTGGCCAATGACCAATGACCTGTTTGGCCAATGCCCAATGACCTGTTTGGCCAATGCCCAATGCCCAATGCCCCAGTATCTTAGATTGCTTCCTGGTTCTTTTCGCCAGTCCGAATCCGGATAATTTGTTCTACAGGAGAGATGAAAATCTTGCCGTCGCCAATCTCGCCCGTGCGGGAAGCAGCGATAATTTTATCAACCACCATGTCAACCTGATCGTTTTCGACAACAATCTCGACCTTGAGCTTTTGCAAGAACTCAACGGTGTACTCAGAACCGCGATAGCGTTCAGTCATGCCCTTTTGACGGCCAAAACCTCTAACTTCCGAAACAGTCATCCCCACAATGCCAGCATTGACGAGCGCGATTTTCACTTCGTCAAGTTTAAAGGGGCGAATAATAGCTTCAACCTTTTTCAAGTTTTTCACTCCTAACACTTACTACCTTCGATATATTACTTAATCGGTGTGACCTTTTAATATCACTGCCAAGAGTAACTATTTTGTAAAATATACTACCGTATGTGGTTGTCGGGTAGAGATGTACGCCAAGTTTTAACAATATTCTCGGATTTTCCGGCGCGGGCTCTGGCCTCCGGTCGATCGCGCTAAAGTGAAGAAGAGGGCAGCCCTCCCCCACGGATCTGCTAAAACAGAAAAAGAACGCAGGAGACAGGAGTTTTCGCCCGTTTCCACTTTGCACTCCTTCAGATTATTTGCACGTATTGCTGAAAACTATAATTGCCAGAGGCGGTCAGTTAAACTATTCCTATGCACCCAGCCAGCCCTCCCCCTGACCGCAGCGGGCTTGATGCCCTACTGAGAAATCGCCCCTTCCTCACCTTGTGGACTGGCCAGTTGTTGGCCCAAGTGGCGGATAAAATCTTTTACGTATTGCTGATTATTCTGCTGAAAACAGGGGATTACCGACCCTGGCCAGTGTCTTGGCAACATTCGGAAAATTCTATGCTGTCAGCGGTGATGATTGCCTACACCCTGCCGGCGATCGTCTTTGGTTCGGCGGCAGGTATCGTCGTAGACCGCTTTTCCAAAAAGCAAATGCTGATCGGCTGCAACGTGATTCGAGCGGTGTTGATTGGATGTTTGCCGTTTTTGCCCAAAACTTTTGTCGTGTTGTTGACAGTCACGTTTTTGGTCTCTACCGTAACGCAATTTTTTGCTCCCGCAGAGGCGGCGGCAATCCCGCTGGCTGTGGGGCGAGAGGGACTGATGTCGGCAAATGCTCTGTTCGCCTCGTCCACAATGGGCGGGATAATTGTCGGAATGACGATCGGCGAACCGATATTTAGTTGGCTCAAACACAGCTACGGGCCAGCTTCTCAAGAGTTTTTCCTGGGCGGGTTGTACCTGATCTCAGCAGGTTTGCTCTACTTGATGCACATCAAAGAAAATCGCGGCGGTAGCAGCGGCAAAAATGTTCATCCTTGGCAAGACTTCAAGGAAGGTTTGCGGTATTTGAAGCACAACCGCCTCGTCAGCAACGCGATGGTGCAGTTGACGATTTTGTATTCGGTGTTTGCGGCGCTGCAAGTGCTGGCGATCGCACTTTCGGGCAAAATAGGTCTCAAAGAAACTCAATTTGGCTTTTTGCTGGCTGCTGCGGGAGTTGGAATGGTCTTCGGCGCGGCGTTTTTGGGCCACTGGGGCGATCGAATGCACCACAAACCTTTGCCGTTAATTGGTTTCTTGATGATGGGTTTTGTGTTGGGAATGTTTGCCTTTACCAGACAGCTTTGGCTGGGATTCGGATTGAGTGCTCTGTTCGGTTTTGGCGCTTCCTTAATTAACGGCCCGATGCAAGCCCTGATTCAAGAGAAAACTCCCGAATCTATGCGGGGCAAAGTCTTTGGCTTGGAGAACAATGCGATTAATATTGCCCTCAGCTTGCCTTTAGCATTGACTGGGCCGCTGACGGATGCTGTCAGCAAAGCCGTGGGTTCGGATGATTTGGGCTTGCGGATCGTGCTGCTGAGTTTGGGCTTTTTGGTTCCAGTGATGGGCTTGGCAGCTTGGCACCATACCCGCAAAGTCTTAAAGGCGTAAGAGTATCTTGTGCCGAATCACAAATGTCAAACAAGCGTCATATTCGGATAAATCGGCTTTCTGCCGCAATTGCCTCTGTTTCTTTTCTTCTTCTACTGTTCCACAATTTCGCGATCGGGCGATCGCACATCGATCGCGAAACTTTTTGTAAAATATCAGCAGTTAAATTCTCATAGTTTGATTATTAAGATTAAAGTAGTATAAAAGCTTTCATTAAAAATCATAATTAGTTTGAGGACGGAAATTCTGTGCAACTAAAAACTAAAGTAGCCGTCAGGCGTGCAACGGGTGGATTTGCTTTGATTGACAGCTTGATCCGCCACGGAGTCAAGCATATTTTTGGTTATCCCGGCGGCGCAATTCTACCGCTTTACGACGAACTCTACCGCGCTGAAGAAACCGGCGCGATCAAACACATTCTAGTGCGACACGAGCAAGGCGCAGCCCATGCAGCCGACGGGTACGCCCGCGCTACCGGACAAGTTGGGGTGTGTTTCGCGACTTCTGGCCCGGGCGCAACTAACTTGGTGACGGGGATTGCGACGGCCCACATGGATTCGATCCCGATGGTAATTATTACCGGTCAAGTTGCGCGTCCGGCGATCGGCACGGATGCGTTCCAGGAAACTGATATTTACGGCATTA
Source organism: Cyanobacteriota bacterium (assembly GCA_025362325.1). Lineage (GTDB taxonomy): Bacteria > Cyanobacteriota > Cyanobacteriia > Cyanobacteriales > Microcoleaceae > Microcoleus. The sequence goes on from JANYGO010000284.1 coordinate 12,887, forward strand.
CCCTGCCCATTGTCAAGCATTCCTATGTAGTGCGCGATCCCAGAGACATGGCGCGCATTGTCGCTGAAGCTTTCCACATTGCGAGTACGGGACGCCCGGGCCCGGTGTTGGTTGACGTACCCAAGGATGTCGGTTTAGAAGAGTTTGACTATCTGCCCGTGACACCCGGATCGGTGAGAATTCCGGGCTACCGCCCGACTGTGAAGGGAAATCCCCGGCAAATCAGTCAAGCCATCCATTTGCTGACGGAAGCGAAGCGTCCTTTGCTGTATGTGGGCGGCGGGGCGATCGCAGCCGGGGCCCACGAAGAAATTAAGGAACTCGCCGAGATGTTCCAATTACCTGTCACGACAACGCTGATGGGCAAAGGTGCGTTTGATGAAAACCATCCTCTGTCGGTGAAAATGCTGGGGATGCACGGCACTGCTTACGCTAACTTTGCCGTTACTGAGTGCGATTTGTTGATTGCTGTGGGGGCTCGGTTTGACGATCGCGTGACGGGAAAATTAGACGAGTTTGCGGCGCGCGCCAAGGTGATTCACATCGATATCGATCCGGCGGAAGTTGGCAAAAATCGCGGCCCAGACGTGCCGATTGTCGGAGATGTCCGCCAAGTTTTGATCGATATGCTGCGCCGCTGTCGGGAAACTGGTGTTTCGCCACATCCTGGACAAACTGCGGAATGGCTGCACAGGATCGATCGCTGGAAACAGGACTATCCGTTAGTTGTACCCCACTACCCCGACATTTTGTCTCCGCAGGAGGTGATTTGGGAATTGGCTACTCAAGCGCCGGATGCTTACTACACGACGGATGTCGGCCAACATCAAATGTGGTCGGCTCAATTCTTAAACAACGGGCCGCGCCGCTGGATTTCCAGCGCTGGTTTGGGAACGATGGGTTTTGGGTTGCCGGCGGCGATGGGCGCGAAAATGGCGCTACCCAATGAGCAAGTGATTTGTATTGCTGGCGACGCTAGCATACAAATGAATATTCAAGAGCTGGGAACCTTAGCACAATACGGCATTAATGTCAAGATTGTGATTGTAAATAATGGCTGGCAGGGCATGGTGCGGCAGTGGCAGCAGGCGTTCTACGGGCAGCGTTATTCGTCGTCGAATATGACTGTGGGGATGCCGGATTTTGTGATGCTGGCTGAGGCCTACGGCGTGAAGGGGATGCTGGTTTCACGGCCGGATGAGTTGGAGGGTGCGATCGCTCAAATGCTCGCTCACAACGGCCCTGTGCTGATGAACGTGAAGGTGACGCGGGACGAAAACTGCTATCCGATGGTAGTTCCGGGCAAGAGCAACGCTCAAATGGTTGGTTTGCCGGAACGCAGCACGTTGCCATCTGCGGAATTGATTTATTGTCCCAGTTGTGGGGCTAAGAATGTTTCGAGCAATAAGTTTTGTCCTGAGTGCGGGACAAAAGTTTAAGTAGGGAAACGGCATTGCCGTGTCCTTACCTGGATCTGCTGTTCCACAGAGCGTTAAACCCGCAGTCCGGCAGGGGTTTTAACCCCGGCCGGTCTTTCGGGTTAAGCGGTTTTTCGGGGTTGAGTTGACACTAATGGGCAATGCCGTGTCCTTACCGGGATCTGCTGTTCCACATTTAACACCATCTCCGCTGGCATCGCATCGAGAGCTTTAATCTGTAATCTCTAAGCATATTTTATGAGCCAGTGTCTAAACCCTGATTGCCTATTCCAAAACCCGTCTGGCTCTACAAAATTCTGTCAAAAATGTGGGAATAAACTGCTATTGGGCGATCGCTACCGATCGCAAAAAATCATTGGACAAGGAGGCTTTGGGCGCACTTTTCTAGCTGTAGACGAGTATAAACCCTCAAAACCACCCTGCGTTATTAAACAATTTTACCCCCAAGCTCAAGGCACTTATAGTATCCAGAAAGCTACTGAGTTATTTGAGCAGGAAGCAGTACGCCTAGAACAATTGGGTAAACATTCTCAAATTCCCGATTTATTAGCATATTTTAGTCAAGATGGACGGCAGTATTTAGTCCAAGAATTCATTGACGGTGAAAATTTATCCCAAGCACTAGAATCTCAGGGATATTTTAGGGAAACGCAGATTCGCGACTTGCTTAATAATTTACTACCCACCTTCGAGTTCATTCATTCCCGCCAAGTAATTCACCGGGATATCAAACCAGAAAATATTATTCTTAGGCTTGATGGGCAACTGGTTTTAGTTGACTTTGGCGCGGCGAAATATGCTACACAAACTGCTTTATCTGTAACGGGAACTGTGATTGGGACTGCTGGATATACGGCACCGGAACAAGCAGCGGGCAAAGCCATTTATCCTAGTGATATTTATAGTCTGGGTGTCACTTGTCTGTATCTGTTAACTCAGGTTGAACCGATTGATTTATTCGATACAAGCGAGATGGAATGGGTGTGGCGAGAACACTTAAAAGCATCTGTCAGTTCGGAACTGGGTCTGATTTTAGATAAAATGATAGAACCTGCTAGTAAGCGACGTTATCAATCTGCTACTGAAGTTTTGCAGGCTCTTGGTACTCAATCACCTCAATCATCACCTCAAGCATCACCTCAAACACCTCCACCGTCAACAGACTCCCTTAAATCGGCGCGGGGTGTTGACTATAGTCGTCTGCGGGATTTATTAGCAGCAGGGAAGTGGAAAGAGGCGGATCAGGAAACACTCAAAGTGATGCTGAAAGCAGCCAGACGGGAGAAGGAAGGTTGGTTAAATAACAACGACATTGACAAGTTTCCTTGCGATGATTTACGCACGATTGACCAGTTGTGGGTAAAATATAGTCAGGGTCGCTTTGGCTTTAGCGTCCAGAAAACAATCTGGTTGGAAGTTGGTGGGAAAGTTGATTATGAGACTGAATGTAAGCTGGGCGATAGCTGGTTGACTGACAAAAGTCAGTCAAGATCGGGATAAAAGCTGACCCAGACTGGATTAAAGAGAAAAAGAGGGATCAACTGTTTTTAACAAAAAAACCAGTATGAATCGAAATGATCGATCGCCCCTCTCATCTTCATC
>JANYGO010000309.1 GCA_025362325.1 Cyanobacteriota bacterium
TTGATTCGCCGGGTGGTGCGCCACGGGCGGCTGATTGGGATTCAGGGTGAGTTTACGGTGCGGGTGGCTGAAAGTGCGATCGACCTTTCGGAAGCTGCTTATCCAAATGTGCGGCAGCGGGAAGCTCAAATTAAGGCGGAATTGGCAAGGGAAGAAGCCCAGTTTCTCAAAACTTTGGAACGGGGAGAGAAGCTGCTTGAGGAAATTGTCGATCGCACAAAACAGCAAACCAACCAACAAATCAGCGGTCAAGATGCTTTCACGCTTTACGATACCTACGGTTTCCCCTTAGAACTGACACAAGAAATTGCTGAGGAACAGGGAATTACCGTCGATTTAGACGGTTTTGAAGTCGCGATGAAGGAACAGCAAACTCGCGCAAAAGAAGCTCACCAAACAATTGATTTGACTGTGCAGGGTTCTTTGGATAAGTTAGCTGAAACAATCCAAGGAACTGAGTTTGTCGGTTATGCTGAACTGTCGAGTTTAGCTGAAATCAAAGTTATCTTAGTTGACGGTGAAGCTGTGGAATCAGCAGAGGCGGGAACCGAGGTACAAATTGTGTTGAACAAAACGCCGTTTTATGCAGAATCCGGCGGACAACTTGGGGACAAAGGTTATTTGAAAAGCGGAGAAAATGGTGATAGTTTGTTGGTGAGAATTGATGATGTGAAGAAAGAGTCGGATTTCTTCGTGCATTTCGGATTTGTAGAACGGGGAACCCTAAAAGTTGGCGATAGGATTACTGCGAAAATTGACAATAGCGGCCGCCGGAGAGTTCAGGCTAACCACACAGCAACTCACTTATTACAATCAGCTTTGCGGAAAATTGTGGACGATTCGATTTCGCAAGCTGGTTCACTGGTATCGACAGAAAGATTGCGTTTTGACTTCAATTCTCCGCGCGCTGTCACAGCAGAAGAGTTGCAGAAAATTGAGGATTTAGTTAATAGTTGGATTGCTGAGGCCCACGCTGCGGAAGTTGCGGAAATGCCGATCGCCCTTGCGAGAGAAAAAGGCGCAACTGCGATGTTTGGCGAGAAGTACGGCGACGTGGTGCGGGTAATCGATTTTCCCGGCGTTTCGATGGAATTGTGCGGGGGGACTCACGTCAGCAATACCGCAGAAATCGGGCTGTTTAAGATTGTTTCGGAGGCGGGGGTTGCGGCTGGTACTCGCCGGATTGAGGCGGTTTCGGGCCAGGCTGTTTTGGACTATTTGAACGTGCGTGACAAGGTTGTGCGCGATTTGGGCGATCGATTTAAGGCGAAGCCTGAAGAATTGCCGAACCGGATTACTAATTTGCAGAATGAGTTGAAGGATACTCAGAAACATTTGGCTGCTGTGAAATCGGAATTGGCGATCGCGAAATCTGACCAGTTGTTAAATGCGGCTCAGGCGATCGGCGAATTCAAAATCATTGTAGCTCAATTGGGAGATGTGGATGCAGAAGCGCTGAAAACTGCGGCCGAAAGATTGCAGCAAAAGTTAGGAAATGCTGCGGTTGTTTTGGCTTCGGTTGCTGATGTGGATAAGGTGAGTTTGGTGGCTGCTTTTAGTCCTGAAGTTAATCGGAAGGGATTGCAAGCTGGCAAGTTTATTGGGGGAATTGCTCAACTTTGCGGCGGTAAAGGCGGCGGGCGGCCTAATTTGGCGCAGGCTGGGGGACGTGATGCTAGTAAGTTGCAGTCAGCGTTGGAAAGTGCTCGCAATTTGTTGGTTGAAGGGTTGGGTTAGTTTGGGTTTTGTGTAGGAGACTAAAACTCTTTTTATCTCTCGTTTATAGCGGAGGCCAGATCCCCCTCGCATCCCCCGAAAGCAAGGGGGACTTTGATCGGAATCTTGTCCCCCTCTTCTTTAAGGGGGAGTAGGGGGCAAGCTAAGGGGGGATCTGGCCTCGGCAGTAAACAGAAGACCTGTAATACATTTTTATCTCTCGTTTATAGCGGAGGCCAGATCCCCCTCGCATCCCCCTTAAGAAAGGGGACTTTGATCGGAATCTTGTCCCCCCCTTCTTTAAGGGGGGCTAGGGGGGATCTGGCCTCGGCAGTAAACAGAAGTCTATCCCAGAACCCAGCCACCCACCCAGAAACCGGGTTTTTCTCCCAAATACTTCCAAACAACCCTAAATCTCATAAAAACCCGGTTTCTTGAGCCCCAGAAACTCACCCAAAAACCCCTTGTTTTCCCGCATCAAAAAATGTAAAATCCAACAAACATGGTAGTCAAAAATGAACCAAGCACGCCGCCAAGCCTATCTCACTCTAATTAAATCTCTCCTCACCTGTCCCAGCGAAGAACAAACCGCCATCCTGCAAGCGAATTTAGAATTATTAGACGATGGCTTTGCCAAATATTTGCGAGAGTGGGCAACAGAAACTCTGCCAAACTTGGATGCAGATCAAGCAGAAAAGATTGCCAATATTTTATACGGTTTAAATCTAACATTTTCAAATCTTCAAGAAGGCAGTCACTTCAGGAATATAGAGATTGCGATTGCTTGTCTGGATATAGGATTAACTATTTTCACCCGCGAAGCTTACTCAGAAAAGTGGGCAATGTTTCAAAATGCTCTAGGTATTGCTTACTATTCGAGAATCAGGGGAAACAAGCCTAATAATTTAGACAGGGCGATCAAATGTTTTTTAGATGCTTTAGAAGTTCGCACCCGCGATGCTTGTCCCCAAGATTGGGCAGGGACTCTAAATGCTTTGGCGAATGCTTATAGCAACAGAATCTATGGAAACAGGGGTAATAATTTAGAAATCGTGATTGACTATTATCAACAAGCTTTGTCCGTTTATACTCGCGAGACATTTCCCGAAGATTGGGCAATGACTCAAAATAATTTGGCAAGTGCTTACTATTCCAGAATCTGGGGAGACAGGGGTAATAATTTAGAAATGGCGCTCCTAGGTTATAATTTGGCTTTATTAGTTTACACCAGCGAAAATTTTCCCGAAGAATGGGCAGGGACTCAAAATAATTTGGGACTTGCTTACGGTGACAGAATCAGGGAAGACAGAGCGGAGAATATCGAAAAGGCGATCAAAGCTTATAATTTGGCTTTATTAGTTCGTACCCGCGCCGCTTTTCCCGAAGATTGGGCAATGACTCAAAATAATTTAGCTGCTGCTTACACTGACAGAATCAAGGGAGACAAAGGTGATAATTTAGAAAGGGCTGAAAATGCTTATGAATTAGCTTTTTCAGTTAGCAATCCCTATGATTTTCCCCAAGAATGGGCAGCGACTCAATATGCTAGAGGATATTCTTACTTAGATAGAATCCGGGGAGATAAGCAAAATAATTTAGAAAAAGCGATCGCATTTTTTGACGCAGCTTTACAAGTTTACACCCGCGAAGCTTTTCCCGAATATTGGGCAATGACTCAAAAGAGTTTAGGACTTGCTTACTTAGATCGAATTAGAGGAGATAAAAAAGAGAATTTTAATACAGCAATTACGGCTTTCACAAAAGCTTTAAAAGTTTACACTCCCACCATATATCCCTTTAAGTCTCTGGAGATATGCCGCATATTAGGAAATTTAGCATTTGCCGAAAGCTTGTGGGAAAAAGCTAGCTACTGGTACGAAAAAGCCATCGAATGTGTCGAAGAAATGCGTGAGACAGAAACATCTGAAAGCCGCACACGAAAAATATTAGAACAAAATATAGATGTTTATGAAAAGATGGTGCAATCCTGCATAATTTTCCAGCAATACGATCGGGCTTTACAAACTGTTGATCGCAGCAAATCCCGCTACCTAGTCGAACTCTTCACCAACAGCGAAATCTATCCCAAAACAGCCACAGAATCCGAGAAACAGCAACTCAGAAACTTACGCAGCCAAATCGCCGCCTCCCAACAATTCCTAGAAACACAATCATCCTCTTCCACTCTTTCTCCCACCCTTAGCAAGGGGGAACCGGGGGGAGTTTCCGAAGACTCCGACACACAACGCCCAACTCAAACCCGCAGCCTCAGCCCCGAATCATTTCAACAACAAAAAGACAAATTAGCAACAACATTCAGCAATTAGAACAATTGCTGCAACAGATAAAACAGCGAGAACCCGAATTCACCCTAACTCAAAAAGTCGAACCCATAGACATCGCCGAATTCCAGCAAACATTAGATCCAGAAACAGCAATTGTAGAATGGTACATCGGCAACCCCAAATTTAACAACCAAGAGTGGGGAGGAACAGCCTTCATCATCACCCGCGACAAAATAGACTTAATACCAACTACCGCCACCGAATTAGCCGAATTAGAAACCTGGAAAAACGACTATCTCAACGAATATCGCGACAAAGCCAAACAAAAAATCTGGCAAAAAACCCTATCCGCAAAACTGCACAAACTCTCCGAAATCTTGCGCGTCAACGAGATAGTCGCCAAAATCCCCAATCATTGCCGCCAACTAATATTAGTACCCCATCGCTACCTGCACCTATTCCCCCTCCACGCCCTACCATTCACATCACAAACCCGGTTCACTCAAGAAACAATGTTGTTTCGCGGAAACCTCCTAGACTGCTTCCCCAGCGGCGTGAAATACGCCCCCAGTTTGCAACTACTAGAACTCGTACAAAACCGCATCAAAACCCGCACATCTCCCGCCCCCGAACTTCAGCCATTATTTGCGATTCAGAATCCCACCGAAGATTTATCGAACGCCGACATGGAAGTACAAATCATCAAACAAAGATTCGACACCCATGACATATTAATCAAACAACAAGCCACAAAAATCGCCTTCAACGAAAACCTCAAAAACCTCTCCAATGCCAGCTACATCCACTTTTCCTGTCACGGAGTCTTTAACTTTGACTATCCGCTGCTGTCCCTTCTAGCCCTAGCCGATTCCATCGAATCAATCCCCGAAATTAACCCCCCCAAACCCCCCCTTGGTAAGGGGGGGCTTCAAGAGGAAATTAAACCCCCCCTTGGTAAGGGGGGGCTTCAAGAGGAAATTAACCCCCCCCTTGGTAAGGGAGAGCTTCAAGAGGATAAGCCCGAAACTCCCCGCTATGTGACAATGCGAAGCGGGCGAAAAGCCATCCCGGAAAAATGCCTAACTTTGCGAGAAATCTTTGCCGATTTAGAGTTAAATAATTGCAATCTCGTGACACTCTCCGCCTGCGAAACCGGGTTAACCAGTTCAACAGAAATGACTGATGAATACATCGGTTTACCCAGCGGTTTCTTGTATGCTGGTAGTATGAGTGTTGTTAGCACATTGTGGTCAGTCGATGATTTTGCGACGGCGATTTTAATGATAAATTTTTATCAGGAATTGCTACCGAAAGTTTCAGTCGCAGTCGCTTTGAACGCCGCCCAAAACTGGATGCGCGCAGTCAGCAAGCAGGATTTGGGAGTTTGGGTTAAATCCTTAAATTTAGATAAAAAATCTGGGCAAAGTGTGGAACTGTGGTTAATGGCATCGACAGAGGAACAGCCGTTTAGTCATCCCAAGTATTGGGCGGCATTCTGTGCTACTGGATATTAGGATATAGATTTTTATGGTTTTGCGATGGGATGCGGCGGGTTTTTGAGTTATGCAATTTGATGACATAAATTTCGGTGAACCCGCCCCGCGATCGCGATCGCAATTACAGGATTTTGTCGTAGAATCAATCTACTTCAATAGCGGATAATACAGTTCTCCAGTAGAGTTGATATAACCCGCCCGATCGCCCGCCGAGTTTCCCGTGCCCATAAATACATCAACTCTCCCCGCGCCTTTGATTGCACCGCCCGTATCTTGATCCAAAACATACCGATTCACGGCATTTTGTTCGAGTTTTCCTGTCTCATTTGGATAAGGCAATTTCGTGCTAATTAATGCTAGGGCGCCGGGGGGCATTAAGGCTTTATCGGTGGCGATCGACCTTTCGGCAGTTACAGGCACTCCAATGCTTCCCGTAGCAGGTGCTCCGTTAGTATCCCGGAAGAACACAAAGCTTTGATTCTTCGGCAAATACTTGTCCATCTCTGCCGGAAAATTGGTAAAATATTCCCTTAGTTTCGGCAATGTTAGCTGATCTAAAGTAAACTTGCCGTCCTTAACTAATTCTCGCCCGACTCCTGTATAACTGTTACTGGTTTTGCCCGCGAAACCCACTGTCATCACGCCGCCGTCTGTTAGCTGCAATCTCGCGGAACCTTGGACGTGCACCAGAAATGCTTGGAAGCGATCGCGCAACCAGACTAATTCCAATCCCCGCAGCAATCCTTTGCTTGCCTGCAAAGCATCCGCACCTTCCAAATCCAGTCTAGTCGGGTGAGGTTTCGCCCAAGAACCCATGTTTGGCGGCACTCTGTACAGGGGGTAACGGTATTCGGAATTAGGTGTGCGAGAGGCCGGATAAGTCGGCTCGAAATAACCCGTAAATGCAACTGTTCCTTTGTTGTCTTTGCCGATAGACTTGTAAAACACAAATTCCCGCTTGACAGATTCCTGGAGTTGTGATGGAGTTGTGGAACTGACTACTAATTGGCGGAATCGATCGAGCGATCGCCGCACTCGATCGCGCGTAACTCCTGCTACTGGATAGCGGCTGTAAGCACTGGCGGCGGCCGATGTATCCAGGTAATCGAGGCTGTTGTCGATCGACTTTAACAGCGATTCCCGATCGCCCGGTTTGCCATTTTCGCCCCAGATTTGAGCATCAAAGGCGATCGACTCCAACTCACTCGCCTGCAATTGATTTATACTCATTGGTTGCAGCGCCGGAACTGCAATCGCGGGCACTGAAAATGCGATCGCCAAAACGCAACAGGCGATCGCCAATAGCTGATAACGAAAAATCTTGCTCAATTTACAATCTTTCCTACTCAATTGATAATTTGACCTATTCATCGTATCGATCGATGCTAGAACTAAATATCGGTTCTACGCGAATTCCCAAAATGCTGGTAGGCCGAATTACCATGTATTCGCCTTGAATATTTTTGATCGGGACATTGACAAATTCTGATGAATCTTGTTTGGGAACCAGGGTTTTATACCACTGTTGAAAATCTGCCAGGGTTGCGAAACGGATTTCTTCGCGGTGGCCGCCATCAATCAGCAGGTGCACGGAGTATTCGCTGGGAGTTCTAGGCATATGGGTATTTTAGATTTTAGATTTTAAGGTTTTAGAACGATTTCATATTTTACCCGATCCTCGGCACATTCCCTCATCTAGTAGGTTGGATTGACTTGAGGGAGAAGGGAGGAGAGGGAGAGGGGGAGAGGGGGGAGAGGGAAAGTTGTATGTCATAGCGCTTCGGGAAAGTAATGGCAGAAACTTGTAGGCTACGCCGACTAAACTCTCAGGACAATCTAAAATCTAAAATCCCAAATCTAAAATCGATATGACGGCTGTGCAGTATCCGAACAAGAAGTCGTGCGGATATCTGTTGTCGGTTCCCCCACAGCGGTGTTACAAACTATACACACTTTTTACAGGCTGGGATTTGCTGCCGTCGGCGATGGTCGTCGCCCGCAGCCGGCCGCCGGGCCTGTAAAAAGTGGTCAGCGTCCTGATTCGCCGCCAACCGCCGCCAAAAGGTTAGAAATTCCGCTGTAAAAGCCAATTCTGGGGTGCAGCGCGCTCCCTAGCCGTTGGAGCGTTAAATTTTAGGGCTTGTGCAGAAACTCGGTTTCTGCCAAGTTCTATTAACTGGCGATCGGCTTTGACTTCACAAAAAATTATGGTAGGGTTATTTTATATACACTTTCATCAATGAGTGGAATGAACCTATCCATTATTGGCGATCACAATTACATTTTGGGGATAGCAGCGCTGCTGAAGTCCATAGAACTCAATATTACTGAAGATCCGAATTTGCCCGTCAATATTACTGTGGTATCAACAGGTATAAATACACAGCAAAGGGAAAAGTTGCAGAAGTGCTGCAAATACGAGATTGAATGGGAAGAAGTTAAACCGAATTACGGGGGATTGCTGTCGCTGTCGGGTTCTAAGCTGACTTACGCGAGATTGGAACCGGAGAAATATACTAAGGCAAAAGAACGGCTGATTTGGCTCGACAGCGACATGATTGTTCTGGGTAGTTTAGAGCCGCTGTGGAACTTAGACTTTGAAGGAATGCCCGTAGCAGCAGCGCTCAATGTCTGGGGAAATCCGAACAATCCCGCAGATAAAAAGCCTTATTTCAATGCAGGTCTTTTAGTTTTCAATCTGAAGCTTTGGGAGTCAGAAAAACTATCAGAAAAAATGCTAGAAAACGCTAGGGTAAACCTTTGGTGCGATTGCGACCAGGGAACGTCAAATTCGGTTTTGGCGGGAAGGTGGAAGCAATTAGAGCAGATATGGAACAATCCCGATACGGAGGATACGTCCACCCGAGTGATGCACTTTATCTCCAGTCCGAAACCTTGGCAAAGCCCGCAACCCAATAAATTATGGCTGGAGATGTTGTCTCAGACACCGTTTAAGGACGAACTGAGCCGAATTAAAAATAATTCTGATTGGCTTTCGAGGCTAAAGGTAAAATACAAAAGATGGGAGCCGTGGCTGATCGAACCGACAACCAAAATTAAGAGCTACCTGAAAAATCGACAAAGGTAAGACGATTTACGATTTTCGATTGATACCAGTTCCAAAAACTAATGCAACTGGTGTAACTTGAGGCACGATGCCTGTATTCCCGATATTTGCTTGAGGGGAGGCCCTGATGCCCGCCCCTCAAGCAAATTCATCTGTGGTGGAACAGGCATCCTGCCTGTTTCCCCATAAAAAGATTTATTTGGTGTAGAGCTGAGTGTACGATCGACTCAGAAGCCTTGTACATCGGCTCAAACCAGCAGCGGCGGAACGCTCAAAGCATTTTAGGAGCGGATTTGTATTATACAACACGATATTACCAACAACAATTAAAATAGTTTGGACTTGATGATATTTTGCACCATTTTGCGATCGAACTCTTCGGGGCGGGGCTTCCCCTGGCTGCGAAAGTTGCGAGTTTGGGCCTCCGACTTGTGGAAATTGGTGCAAAATGTCAAATTTATCGTTAATCTTGTCCAATTACCAATTACGAACCTATGCCCCGTCGTCAAGACTTAAAAAAGATTCTTCTCATTGGTTCCGGCCCAATTGTGATCGGCCAAGCGTGCGAGTTTGACTATTCGGGGACGCAAGCTTGCAAAGCTTTGCGAGAAGAAGGTTATGAAGTAGTGCTGGTGAATTCCAACCCGGCTACAATTATGACCGATCCGGAAACGGCCGATCGCATTTACATCGAACCTCTAACACCGGCCATCCTCGAACAAATCATCGCCAAAGAAAGACCTCAAGCAATTTTGCCGACAATGGGCGGTCAAACGGCGCTCAATTTAGCAGTTGCACTCGCTAAAAATGGCGTTTTGGAAAAGTACAACGTCGAGTTGATTGGTGCTAAATTGCCAGCAATTGAAATGGCAGAAGACCGACTATTATTTAAGGAAGCGATGGCGCGAATTGGAGTCGCTGTTTGCCCTTCGGGAATTGCCAACAATCTCGACGAAGCCAAAGCAATCGGCCACCAAATCGGCAGTTATCCGTTAATTATTCGTCCTGCTTTTACAATGGGCGGTACGGGAGGCGGTATTTCTTACAATCAAGAAGAGTTTGAAGAAATGGCACAAGGTGGCGTTGACGCTAGTCCGGTGTCGCAAATCTTGATCGAACAATCTTTGATTGGTTGGAAAGAGTACGAACTGGAAGTGATGCGGGATTTGGCAGATAATGTAGTGATTATTTGTTCGATCGAGAATCTTGACCCGATGGGCGTGCACACGGGCGATTCGATCACCGTCGCGCCAGCCCAAACTCTCACAGACAAAGAATATCAGCGCCTGCGAGATGCTTCGATTAAAATTATCCGCGAAATCGGAGTAGAAACCGGCGGTTCTAACATTCAATTTGCGGTGAATCCAGTCAACGGCGATTTCATTGTCATTGAAATGAATCCCCGGGTTTCTCGTTCCTCCGCCTTGGCCTCGAAAGCAACTGGTTTCCCCATTGCCAAAATGGCCGCAAAATTAGCGGTAGGCTACACCCTAGACGAAATTTCCAACGATATTACCAAGAAAACTCCCGCGTCTTTTGAACCGACAATTGACTACGTGGTGACGAAGATTCCCCGATTTGCTTTTGAAAAGTTCCCAGGTTCCGAACCGACTCTGACGACGCAAATGAAGTCAGTGGGAGAGGTAATGGCGATCGGGCGAACCTTCAACGAATCTTTCCAAAAAGCGCTGCGGGGATTGGAAACCGGTCGCGCGGGTTTCGGGTGCGACAAACCGGAAAAGTTGCCGAGTTTGGAACAAATTCGCGCCGGATTGCGCACGCCAAATCCCGATCGCATTTTTACAGCTCGCCACGCGATGATGATGGGAATGTCGGTGGAAGAAATCTTCGAGCTCACAGCAATTGACCCCTGGTTTTTGGATAAAATGCAGGAATTGCTGGAAGCGGAGAAGTTCTTGAAACGGACTGCGCTCAAGCAGTTGACAAAAGACACAATGTTTGAAGTAAAGCAGTTAGGATTTAGCGATCGCCAAATTGCTTACGCTACTAAAACATCAGAAGATGAAGTCCGCGCCTACCGCAAACAGTTAGGGGTAATACCGATTTACAAAACAGTTGATACCTGTGCCGCTGAATTTGAAGCGTTTACACCTTATTACTATTCCACCTACGAAGCGGGAGCGGCAATTTGGGATCTGGGCGATGAAGAAAAGAAGATTTCCCCAGTCGGTCACAGTCTTGCCCCAGAGTCGGAAGTTTTGCCTTCTACTAAGCGCAAAGTGATGATTTTAGGCGGTGGGCCGAACCGGATCGGACAGGGAATTGAGTTTGATTACTGTTGCTGTCACGCTGCTTATTCCCTAGGGGAGGACGGGTTTGAGACAATTATGGTCAACTCGAATCCGGAGACGGTTTCGACAGATTACGATACGAGCGATCGCCTGTATTTTGAACCGCTAACAAAAGAAGATGTTCTCAACATCATCGAGGCGGAAAATCCCGAGGGAGTAATCATTCAATTTGGCGGACAAACCCCGCTGAAATTGGCTATTCCTTTACAAAAAGCTCTCGACAATCACCCCGATGTACAAACAAAAATCTGGGGAACTTCGCCGGATTCCATTGATGCTGCTGAAGACAGGGAGCGATTTGAAAAGATTCTGCGGGAATTGGATATTCAGCAAGCTGCTAACGGTTTGGCGCGGAGTTTTGAGGATGCTTTGATCGTAGCTCAACGGATTGGTTATCCGGTGGTGGTGCGCCCCAGTTACGTGTTAGGCGGGCGGGGCATGGAAATTGTTTATTCGGATACGGAATTGGAACGCTACATGACCTATGCGGTGCTTGTAGAACCGGAGCATCCGATTTTAATTGACAAGTTCTTGGAAAATGCGATCGAGGTTGATGTAGATGCGATCGCCGATGCTACTGGCAATGTCACAATCGGCGGTATTATGGAACACATCGAAGAAGCGGGCATCCACTCGGGCGACTCGGCTTGTTCCATCCCTTACCAAACGCTTCCCGAGAAAGCGGTGGAAACAATCCGCCGCCAGACAGTGGAACTAGCAAAAGCCCTGAAAGTGATCGGGTTGATGAACATTCAATTTGCCGTACAAGGGGAGGAAGTTTTCATTTTGGAAGCTAACCCGCGCGCTTCTCGAACAGTACCTTTTGTGTCCAAGGCGATTGGGGTTCCCCTGGCAAAAATGGCGTCGCGAGTCATGTCCGGCAAAACTCTAGAAGCTTTAGGTTTTACTAAGGAGATTGTACCAATTCACGTTTCCGTGAAAGAGGCTGTGCTACCATTTGCTAAGTTCCCGGGAACTGATACTTTGTTAGGGCCGGAAATGCGATCGACTGGCGAAGTCATGGGGATTGACACAGATTTTGGCAAAGCCTTCGCCAAAGCTCAACTCGGCGCGGGCCAAGTGATGCCGCTGTCGGGAACTGTGCTGGTTTCGATGCGCGATCGCGATAAACTAGCAGTAGTACCAGTTATCAAGGAATTCTTGGAATTGGGTTTCAAAGTAGTAGCAACCCACGGAACTCGCAAAGTTTTGCGAGAGCAAGGTTTAGACGTAGATTTGGAATTGAAGCTGCATGAAGGGCGGCCAAATTTGTTGGATTCGATCAAGAATGAGAAAATCCAACTAATTATTACCACACCTTCCGGTGAAGAATCCCGCGCTGACGGAATCTTTATCCGCCGCACAGCTTTGACTTACAAAATCCCGATTATTACTACAATAGCCGGTGCTAAGGCGACAGCAGCGGGAATTCGATCGCTCAAATCCAACCCGATGGAAGTAAAAGCCATTCAGGATTATTAAATCGCAAAAGCAACGGAGGACACGGCAGTGCTAATTGGAGGACACGGCAGTGCCGTGTCCCTACTCCCAAATAATCGATTGCGCGATCGATTGGAGGACGCGGCAGTGCCATTTCTATACCCCGATTAATTGTAGGGAAACGGCACTGCCGTTTCCTGACTGCGGGCAAGTCAGTCTAAACGTTTAATCTCCGATTCCTGATATTTTTCGAGAATCCCGCTAGACAGCATCAACCTCGGCCAAACCAACAAGAAAAATCCCATCCAAGCCAACAAAGGAATTGCAACTAAAACAGTTATCCAAACAGTTTTCAACAAAAACCAGCTACCAGAAATTAAACTCGTACCAGTTAACAAAATAGACCAAGGTTGACACCACCAAGGTTTGTAATTCCAAGCACTAACAGGTTTTTGTTCGGAAACAGTTTTCATATTGGCAGTAATTTTTTATAGATAATAACAGAGTTAGCTCAATTAACTTAATTTAAGCATTCATCACCTGTTCTGCTGTCAGTGTTAATTCTGGAAAAATTCGAGACACAATTCGATCGCTACCCTTAAACGCAGTTGTTTGATAGTTACCATCTGCATCCAAAAGGTGGACAAAGATGGTTGGAAGTTTAGGATTTCCCAAAAATTCCCTACTGCCAATTGCTAAATAATCGACAATCCAATACTCAGGAATTCCGAGGCGCTGATACTCGTCCAGTTTATCGATATAATCGTCATCCCAATTTGTCGATGTTACTTCCACTGCTAATTGAATTGGTTCTCGTAAAGCAGCATAAGCAGAACGGTTCGATCGCCACAAATCGCGATCGACTACGCTGACATCCGGTCTCCGCCCTTGTTCGACTCCAGTTTTACTTACAGTTCTGACGACGGTTGTAATGTTGACTACATAATTCAAATTCAGTCGCCGGATTTCATCATTGAAGTCAAATAACATGAAATTAGCAACATCATAATGATTTCTGGTGGCATTCATCTCTACAATTTCTCCATTTACCAGTTCATAGAATCCATCTTCTGGACATTCTACAAGAAATTGGTCAAAGGTGATTTTTTGTGTGGCTGTTGCAATCATAGGATTTTCCCTTATTTTGCAGGAATACTATTGGTCTATACTAACACAGCCAGTAGCAAATTTATTTTTTTGACCGCAGATGAACGCGGGTGAGCGCGGATGGATAAAAAGATCGTTGGCGAAGCTTGCAGCTATTCGATGGCCCTTCTGATATTTGACACTGATATTTTATAATTGTGTTTCGCGCAAATGGTAAAATGCGATCGCCCGAGCAATTTGCACTTAAATAGGTTGCTGAGTTGATACAGTAAAGTAACAAACCTAGAAACCGAGCCACTCCAAGGTCAACCCCGAACCATGAGACTAGACGAAGCCGTAGAATTTGCCGAAAACCCAGAGCCGCGCTGTCCCTGCGTCCTCTTGCTGGACACCTCCGGCTCCATGCAAGGCGCACCCATAGATGCCTTGAATGAGGGGCTGGAAGTTTTTAGGAATGACCTAATTAAAGACGAACTAGCTAAAAAGCGAGTCGAAGTCGCGATTATTTCATTTGACAATAATATCAAAGTCGTGCAAGACTTCGTGACCGCCGACCAGTTCGAGACGCCGCTGCTGACTGCTCAAGGACAAACCCACATGGGCGCCGGCATTCAGCTAGCACTAGATACCATTGCCGCCCGCAAATCCGAATACCGCAACAACGGCAT
This sequence comes from Cyanobacteriota bacterium, assembly GCA_025362325.1. Classification (GTDB taxonomy): domain Bacteria; phylum Cyanobacteriota; class Cyanobacteriia; order Cyanobacteriales; family Microcoleaceae; genus Microcoleus. Next base: position 14,092 of record JANYGO010000309.1, read on the forward strand.
TACCTATTACCGCCCGTGGGTATTTATGATTACAGACGGCGAACCTCAAGGCGAATCAGATGATGTTGTGGAAATAGCAGCACAGCGGATTAAAGAGGAAGAAACTAATAAGCGCGTGGCATTTTTTGCTGTCGGAGTGGAAGGTGCTAATATCTCCCGTCTCGCGGAAATTGTCGAGCGCACGCCTGTAAAATTGAGAGGATTAGATTTTCGAGAGATGTTCATCTGGCTGTCGGCTAGTATGCAGAGAGTTTCTCACTCAAAAATTGATGAACAAGTTGCATTGCCGCCGCCCGGATGGGGAACAGTTTAGTTATTAGTTATTGGTCATTGGTCATTGGTCATTGGTCATTAGTCATTGGTCATTAGTAGCAATAAATTCTGAAAACTTACTCTACAGCAATGAATGAAGACTAATGATTGAGGATAATGATTGGTAAAGCGGATACACGAAATAAGGATTTTTCCCTGTTTCTTTTTTATTAAATAACTCAATCTCGATTGCGTTTTGCTTCTCGTGACTAATGACTAATAACTAATGACTATTGACTAATGACTAATGACTATTGACTAATGACTAATGACCACAGACTAATAAACTAATGACCAATGACTAATGACTCGGGACTATTGACTAATTGGCAAGTTGTAGCGGCATCGGTGACTGGTACGAGCCACGAAAAACGATCGCAACCCTGTCAAGATGCCCACTACTGGCGCCAGTTGCCTAACGGTGTTTTGGTAGCAGCAGTTGCTGACGGCGCGGGTTCGGCTGCACTGGCAGAAGTGGGGGCGCAAATTGCTGTGGAAGCGGTTGTGGAAACGATTTGCCAACAGGATTTGCAGCCTGAAAGTGATGACGAATGGCAGGTATTTTTGACAGATTCTCTGCAAGTCGCGCGGGCGGCTGTGGAAGCAGAAGCGACTGTGCGGGAAGTGCCGGCGAGGGATTTAGCTTGCACTTTAATTGCGGTTGTGGCTACGCCGGAATTGATCGCGGTTGCTCAAATTGGTGATGGTGCGGCGGTGGCGGGTGATAGTGCGGGAAATGCGATCGCCCTTACCATACCTCCCTGCGGCGAATATATCAACGAAACGGTGTTTTTGATTTCGCCAAATGCGATCGAAACTGCGCAATTTAAGGTGATGCGGGAACCACTGCGGCACTTGGCCGTGTTTTCGGACGGCTTGCAAATGCTAGCTCTCAAAATCCCCGAAGGTACGCCGCACGGGCCGTTTTTTGCGCCTTTGTTTCGGTTTTCTGCCGAAGTGAAGGAAGAGTCGGATGCCAAAGAGCAGTTAGAGTCGTTTTTGCGATCGCCCCGTGTTTCCGAACGCACCGATGATGACTTAACATTATTGTTAGCAACTTTTGCGAGTTCGGAGGCACAGGACAATTTAAAATAGATATCTTACCAAAGCGAACATCCATCTGAGTCAATCGGCATTTATCTGCGGTTAAAAATTCCCGATTCTGAATTTTGCAACAAGTCTAATTCGTTAAACTCAACGAGCAGCGAAAATTTTGTGCGCTTCTATAATAAAATCGAGGTGTCAACAATTCTGGTTTAGTCTGTACAGTAGGTCGTCACTTGCAAGCACAAGAGATTAAGGATAAGCTCAACTCCCTAATTAGCACAGCAGATCCAATAGATCCCAGTTTGGCGAGAAGATTGGATGAAATCAATCGCTGGGTGAAAGATGTTAAACCCGGTTCGCTAACTGCTAAGAAATTTGTGATGGCTTTTTTGCTACAGCTTATCCGAGATTCTCAGGTTTGGCTGGCCGTTCAATCTCTACCTTCGGAAAGAGAACGAGAAGCGGCGTTTGAGTTAATGACTCCGGGCGAAAGGTATTGGTACAGCTATTTATTTCCTAAATGGCTGAGCGAAAACGATCGCAAATTTTACATCTGGAAACAAAAACTCAAGGCTGGTAAATTCGCTCCGGCTGACGATCTCGTCATTCGTGCGATCGCCGCCCGGATTGTCGAACGCCAAGGCACGGTTTTGTATCGCTACGTTGCGGATCTTTCTATGGCAACCGATTCGATCGTTAGCAACCGCCAACAGCAGCCCCTCTGCATTCAAGTCACCACTCTTTCTGATGAGTTTTCTGAACAAAAATATCAACAATGGCAACAAACTCTTCAAGGCTGGGGGATTGACAGAGGACTATTTTTAAGTTATGATACAAAAGATGCAAATTTCCTGAACCAGTTAGTTAACATTGCATTATATAATAGCGATAATTTGCCCGCAGGTCGTTACCTCAAATTCCCGTAAATCAACCAGATCTGCTGCTGAGAATAGTTCGACTGCTAAAAACTCGGTGAAGAAGAAATTTTGAATAACTCACATATTGCAGAATTCTAGACAAGGCCACAAACCTAACCCTCAGACTGCTTCCCGCAAAAAGGAAGGCTACGCCAAGATTTTTCCTCCCATTTTCTGTTTCCGGGAGGGGTTTGTCAGACTGGGGGAAGAGGCATAGGTGTCAATTTAACGTCAAACGTAGTACTGGTCTCCTGTTTGATTATTATGCCCTAGATCCCCCTCAATCCCCCTTTTTAAGGGGGGGACAAGATCATTTTCTTGCCTCCCCCTTAAGAAGGGGGATTGAGGGGGATCAAGACTCGGGTATAAACGAGAAATACAAAGGTTTTCAGGCGATTGTTGACACGCTTTGGGCAACAGGTACTCGATACGCTAAGCAAGAGGAAGATTTACCAAAACAATCAAGATCGGTAAGGTGCGCATTGCGCACCCTACGAAAGATAGAGATTTGATTGAATCGCGGTGAAGTTGTGGGAAATAAAATCTAATTACATCAAAATCAATACTATGACATTACAAGGTACAAGCACCGTTGAAAACAACTTGCAAAAAGTCTTGGAAGAACTGGAAGCAGCCAGAAAAATGCAGGATGATTGGATAAATCACGGGGTAGATTTTGTTGATTTGTATTTGGAAGATGCAGGCGGTGATTGGTTGGAAAAGTGGGTAAAATGTGAAGAAGAATTAGAATACATAACAAGCAAAAAGGTAGATGTTGAAGCAGTCAAAGTAGCGATCGACCTTTCGGACTTTGGGCAAACCAAACTGCTGGAAATTGCCTTGACCAGCCGCTGCCATACCAGCGAGTGCGATCGCCCAAACGAGTCTCCCGCCGGACAAGAAGTGAAGCACCAACGGCTGTCACTCTTAGGCGGAGCGATTTTTGGTGCTGTTGTTACCGATTACCTGTACCGCCAACATTCCTACCTTGATGCGGAGGCTATCTCAACTTTAAAAGCTCGTTTAGCAGACCCGAAAAAACTCTCAGAATTTGCACAAAGTTGGAAATTGCAGGAACTTAGTTGGCGCGTTTGGAGCGTGAAAGAAACAGACAAAAGCGAGTACAATAGATTTTTAGCCGAGACTTTTGAGGCTTTGTTTGGCGCGATTTACTTGGAGTTCGATCGCGATTTTTTCCCTGCGGGAAACTGGCTGATTCAGCAGTTGATTGAACCAACTGTCAGCGAACATCTCGCTCTAACTCAGCAGCCACAAATGGCGCTGGAAAACGAGGTAAAACGGCGGGAAATCCTAGGCGCGGATATTCTGGATGCGATCGCGATCGACTATTTGTACAACCGCTTTCCCGAACGCAACGCCAGCCAGCTAACGGGCTGGAAAAATCTGTTAGCGGCAAAAGAGATTTTCCCCAAAGACTTTAAGGCCAAATTAGGCAGTCATTACCTGGAATTGCAGGGCAATTTCTCGCGTACTCGCGACTGGTTGGTGGATAACTTTATCAAAACCGCAGTTGACGAACTAATAGAGGAAACCGACACTCAACCAGAATATCTGATTGACAGTGCCAACCCAGAATCGCTGCCAGAATTGGTCAGCCGGATTACCGACAAAAAGTGGAAAAATGAATTTTTGAGAATAGTCAGCATTTTGCAACCGGCTGACGAACTTGTGCTGCTGATGCAAGAAAAAATTGACAGTATGGCAGCTAAAAATGAAAGTTTGCAGCAGTTGCTAATTTGGGCAAATCACAAGTCTCAGTCAGTGGGAAATAATTTTAAAGCGGCGGAAATTCGCGCTTTTTATGTAGGCTTGGTTTGCGTCCTAGATTTGACTTTAACTCGCGTCCTCGATCCGAGTCGGGATTTTGATAAATCAAAAGTTCGCAAGTTGCGGAATTCTTTTGCAAAAGCTCGAAAAAATGTGGAATTTGCGGATTGTAGCGGGCTTGGGAAACAGGCTTTTGATGATGTGGCGGATATCTTGGTTGGCATTTTTGCCCTGGATATTGAACCAGAACTCAAACAACTGCTGCAACAATTTCAGAGTCAGATGCCGGATTTGCAAAACTGGAAAAAGTGGCGCGAAGAGTGTGGCAAAAGTTGGTTGGCAAAATTTAAGAGTGCGATCGGCTACAATCTAGACTTTCGCCCCCAACAGAAAACTTTGCTGAAACAGTATTATCATGCCCAAAGCTTGCTGGTGGAATGCCTCAACAGCGATAATTGTCAGGTGACACCGGCCGTCAGACAAAGAATTGAGGATAGGATGTTATTGTCCGTAGATTTGAAGCGGGTTCACATCTAATTTGGAGGGGACGGGCAGGATGCCCATCCCACGAACAACCACAAGAAAATTGGTTCGATTGTTCGGACTTCAGTCCTCTCTCATTGGATGCGGACTGAAGTCCGAACGATCGAACCTTATAATGGTTGTTTGACAGGTCAAATGTATTGAGTGCTGTTGACTTCCAAATCCTCTATCCCCTAACGGAATTCTATGCAGTTGCAGCGCCAATTTAGCGGACAACTGATTGCGATCGACAGCAACAGCGCGATCGCCAGTGGCGGTGAAGGTCGCATCTACCCGATCGCCAAAGACTCGTCCCTTGTAGCAAAAATCTACCACAAACCGACAGACGAAGACGGCGACAAACTCACAGTCATGTTCAGTATGCCGCCGGATGCGCCGATCTCGGAAGTGGGACACTCATCAATTGCTTGGCCGATCGATTTGCTGCATACTGTCGGCGGGCGCGAAAAAATCGTCGGTTTTGTGATGCCGCGCGTCAAGAAAGCGTTGCCGGTACACACTTTTTATACACCCAAAACCAGGCGCGAACAAAAACCGCTATTTAACTATCTTTACCTGCACCGCACCGCCAGAAATCTCGCCTCGGCGGTAAACGCCCTCCACGTCAGGGGTTACGTCATCGGGGATGTCAACGAGTCGAACATTCTGGTGACGGATACAGCCTTAGTAACGCTGGTAGACACGGATTCGTTTCAAGTGCGCGATCCTTATACTGGTTACGTTTATCGGTGTCCCGTGGGGAAACCGGAGTTTACGCCCCCGGAATTGCAGGGGCAGACTTTCCGTGATATCGATCGAGCTCCAGAGCACGATTTGTTCGGTTTAGGGGTACTAATTTTTCAATTGCTGATGGAAGGTACGCACCCGTTTTCGGGAGTTTATCTCGGTAGCGACGAACCGCCGTCTTTGGAAGCGAGAATTCGATCGGGCCATTTCCCCAGCGGTACCAAGCGGATACCCTACCGCCCGATGCCCGCCGCGCCGCCTTTGGAGATGCTGCATCCGCGGCTGCGGCAGATGTTTGTCCGCTGTTTTGAGGAAGGGCACGGGAATCCGGCGGCGCGCCCGGATGCGAAAACTTGGGTGAATGCGATTCGGGAAGCGGAAGATTCTCTAATTACTTGCAGCAAAAACACTCAGCACAAATACGGAAATCATCTGAGTCGGTGCCCTTGGTGCGATCGGGCAAAACTCCTCAAAGGCCGCGATCCATTTCCTTCGCGACAAGCAGTCAGCAACGGATTGCACTTGCAGCCCGCCACAACCAAGCGTAAAAAGCCCCAACCCCCGCCTCCTGTGAGCCCACCCGCAGTGCGCCGACAACAGCCCTCGACGGGGCTGCCGCGCCAACTGGGCAACTATCAACTGCCGATGCTACCGATACCTTCTCGGAGTCGGACTCCGGTGCCTCGGATTCCCCCTACCAAGTTTGAGCGCATTGTTCAGGATGCTGCTTGGGGTGGTGTTTGGGGGACTTTGTGTTTGGCGGCGGTGGCGGGGATTTTTTCGGCAATCACTGAGGGCGGCGGCGCGATTTTGGGGGCGATTTTTGTCGGTTCGATTTGGGGCAGTTTTTTTGGGATGATGTGGGGGATTTTTACTTTGTCGCCGAACCAGATTTGGCGGAAGTGGGGGGGAGTTTTGGTGGGAACTCTCTGGGGGGCTTTCTTTTTGGCTGCGATCAGCGGTGTGGTGTTTGGGGCGATTAGTGACAATAGGGCGATCGGGGAAGCGATTTTGTCTGGGGCGGGGGTTGGTACTGTCTGGGGATGTGTTTGGGGTGCTTTTGCGCCTCCTCTGGCGCTGCCGAGCGGGAGAGTGTGGGGCAGGCGGGGAGCATTTTTGGGGGCGGTTTGGGGAGCGTTTTTGGGGACTGTGGCTGGTGTTTTGCTGGGGATTGGGTGGGTGGTTTGGCAGCAGTATCACGGGCAGATGCGGCCGGTGAATGAGTTTGGGGGTTTGTTGGTGGGTGTGGCGATCGTGGCGGCGGGTGTGGGTGCTGTTGGGGGTTTGGTTTCTGGGAGTTTGTTGGGTGTTTGCGGGTTTGCGCCGAAGCTGCCGGTGTCGTTTCAGCCTTCGGGTGTCAGCGGTGCGGCTTTGGGTTCGATTTGGGGCAGTTTTTTGGGGACTTTGGCGGGTGCGGTGTTGGGGGCGGGGGTTTGTGCGGTGTTTCCGGCCCTCAGCGGTGGGGTGCCGGTGCAGTTGGCCCCTGTCGTCGGTGCGATCGTGGGGGCTGGTTTGGGGGCGATTTGGGGGGTAATTTCGGGTACTGTTTGGGGGGCTCTGGGGAAGTGGTGATTTGATTTGAGGGCGATTTTTTTTTTCGTTCCTAGTTGTCATGATAGCCGCAAGTAATGTAGTATATCAATAGGTAATGCACTTAAATGACAAAGAGAGTCTTGAGAGGGAGAATAATGAACAACACCCATTAGAACAGACCCTACCGACGTGCCAACTCAGAAGCCAAGAACAACCATATATTTAGAGCCAGAACTCTTTGAGGCTTTACAGGAGAGAGCGAAAGAGGAAAAGAGAACGGTCAGCAATTTGTCGAACCTCTTGATAGAACAAGCCATGAAAGCATGGCTGGCTGACAACAAACCCCCATCAGCGTCAAAATAGTAATTAAGCTAGTGGAACAAGAACAGTCAGAACCAGAAAACGTACACAGTGCAACCGATCCGCAGAAATGCCGGGAAATGGAGAGCCGATATGGTTGGAAACTCAAGCGAATTAAAATAAACAAGGATTTGCCACTCGAAGTCGATTGCATCTTTCACGGCGAACAGACTTCTTTTCAAGATCTTTGGCAGGACAACCAAGAGTGAGGTAATAATGACTAACAAGGAAACCTGGATTGTTTACAAAGTCGAATCAATGAGCGCCGAAGGCTGGAGAGAACGCAAATTAATGCCCTCCGGCGGTTTAACCGAAATGCTGACAGAAGAATGGGACTTTTCCGGCAAATTGCCCCAAATCGGCGATCGCGTGCGAGAATACACCAACCTGCAAGACCCAGACAATGGCATCACTCACGGTAGAGACGGCGACTGGATTGTGACTCGCATCCACCAGTTTTCGTCTCACGAAACCAACCAGCAAATCGCAGTATGTTATTGCGCTTATCAACCGATTGAGGTTAAATGGGTTGAACTGAAACGAGGCAGACCGGTTAACGAGATTTTGCAAGTCGCTGAGGTTGGGTAGCTAGTCAGAAACCGGGTTTTTTACAAAAATATTTCATCGCAGCCCGCAGATTAGGTAAAAACCCGGTTTCTTTTGCCCAAATGCGTCCAGGAATTTCAACTTAAACCCCTATTAGGGATTGAAATGCAACTAATCTAAATCCCATTTTCACTTGAGATGACAGTGACAATTCGGCTTGGCAATCAAAGACTCAACCAAAGCATTCAAAGCAACCGCCGCCAACAACCCGCCGCCAAAAGTTCCTACAGTCGTAATATAAGGAACGCCCGATCGCACTAACCGCCGTTTCGCCACCGGAGCATGACTGAAGCCGATCGGCATTCCAATCACCAAAGCCGGTTGCAGTTGCCCGTTCGCGATCGCCTCACAAACTGCCAGCAGCACAGACGGTGCATATCCTACTACTAAGATACAGCCTTTTTCCAATTTCAACAACTTTTCAAACCACTCGCGCTCATGCCAGAATTCCTGCTCAGCTTCCGCCGCAGCATTGATGTGCGGATTATCAATTAAAGTTGTCATACTTGTTCCCAAATGTGCCAATCTTGTGCCATCCAAAGCCGCAAACACAGGCGGCACGTCAGCCACAATTTGACACCGATTTTTCAAAGCTTCCCGCGCCGATTTAATCGCCGTTTCGCTTAACTTCACAAACGGCAGCAGCGAACAATCACCGGATGCTAACACCAATTTTGATAGCAAGTCTACCTCAATTTCCGAGCGATCGCCCAAATCCGGCAACAAATGCTGCAACGACTCAGCAAACGCCTCCGGGTGAGTGTGCGCCCCCGCATCCCAACCATCCCAAAGTTGTTCCAACTGCCCCAAACCCCCCTCAGTTTCCGCTTCCAACACCCTCAATTGAGCCAGTGCGCCCGCTTGCACCGCTTGACAGGAGAGATCCCGCCCCAGCAACCCTTCGAGCGCCGAAGCCGTTTCTCGGAGGCGCACAATCTGCTGAATTACCGACAGATATTGCCGTTGGAGAGTCGCCACCAGCGCGTCTGGGGAAGCCTCCCCGTCTGTTTCTAAGAGTTTGCGAATGTGAGACAGTTGAAAGCCTTGCTGCTTGAGTGCGACGATTCTTTGGAGTCTTTGCACGTCGCTGCGGGTGTACAGTCTGTAGTTAGAAGTCGATCGCACCGCCGGAGATAGCAGCCCCAAAGCGTGATAATGCCGCACCATCCGAGGGGTAATTGTGCCTTTTACCGCGTCTGTAAGTTGTTTAATTGTCAGGTATTGTTGCTGTATCATACCAATTCTGAAAACTAGGACTAAATCTTCTAAATTGTACCCGATATCTGTAGGGAAACGGCATTGCCGTGTGCGGCGCGGGGTTAGGCAATTTTTATGATTAACATTCTTATTTAAGAGAGTTTAATTATTGATACGAGTCAATTTTCAGAATTGTCATTGCGACGAAGGAAGCAATCTAAGTCTTGGCGATTGCTTCCTTCGTCGCAATGACATAAAACCTAAAGTATTGCTTGAAAGCATGATAAAATTAACTTATGCAGTGAATCCAAAATCCAAAATCTAAAATCGAATGACTCGATTAATTCACGCTCGCTTTGCCAAAGAATACCTAGAAGAGATGCTGTCTCCATTAGGAACAGTCAATATCGGTCGCGATGTCACTTCCGAAGTGCGCGAAATCGATGTTTACTTTACCCATGAAGCCACAATCCCAGAACATATCGAAAATTTGGGATTATTGGGGCAACTAGCAACTGCGACGGCAATTTTTGAACCGTTCCGCAACCCGGTAACTATCAGGGAAGTTGTCGGTTGCATCAGCAAATTGTTTGATATTCAGAGCGAATTAGAGCGAGAAGCCAGAAGAGACAATATTCGACTTAACGAAAATGATTTTCCGAAATTGTGGATTCTCACTCCCACAGCGTCAGAATCGCTGTTAAACGGGTTTCGCGCACAACCCGACGAACCCAATTGGATGCCGGGGATTTATTTTTTGGGGGAATATTTGCGATCGGCAATTGTGGTAATCCATCAGTTGCCAAAAACTCCCGAAACCTTGTGGCTGAGGATTTTGGGCAGAGGAAAGGTGCAGGAAAGAGCAGTTGCCGAGTTGATAGCCTTGGCTACAGACAACCCCCTGCGAACTAATGCGTTAGAATTGCTGTATCGACTGCAATCAAACTTAGTAGCAGATTTAGAACAGCCCATAGAAACAGAAGACCGGGAGTTAATTATGACTATCGCACCTCTCTTTCAAGAACAGTTACAAGCGGCACAGGAACAAGGATTAGAGCAAGGATTAGAGCAAGGATTAGAACAAGGATTAGAACAAGGAAGACAAGAACAACAGCGCTTAATTTTAGAGAACTTTCTGCGAGTGAGATTTGGAGAGCTAGACTCGTTGATGATAGCGTTTCTCTCTCCAGTATCCAGGATACCTGCTGCCGAGTTTACGGTGATTTTACTGGCGATATCTATGCTAACGGTGGATGCAGCAGGCAGGCAAGAAGCGGTGAGATTGTTAGCAGAAAATGTCTTGGCACTGCGGTTAAATGAATTTGGCGATAGTTTACCTACACTGGTTGCTAATTTGTTGGCTTTACCTGTCGCAGAGTTGACATTGTTGTTGGAACAATTGCCTCAGTTATCGGCTGATGAATTGATTTCCAGATTGGGATAGATTCCAGGGTAGAGTTTGTTTGAAGTGCGATCGACCTTACCGACAGTTTATCGTGCTTGGCGATCGCCCGAAATACAGGAAACGGCAGTGCCGTTTCCCTACCCGCAGGGAATTTAGACCAAAAGCTTGACATTGACACTAATGTCAAGGTTTACGATGCAGGAGTCATTCTACCAAGTCAAATTTTCCCATGACTCCCAATTCCCTCCCCATCTCGCGCCTCTCGCGCCTCGCAGAAGAACACCCAGATGCTGTGACTGCCGCCCTGTGCGGAATTCTGGTAATTTTGGGTTCGATCGCCCTACAAGTCGGTTGGCTGGGCTTAGCGGTGTTAATATTGCCCGCTGCTTATGTGATCGGCGGCTATTCCAGCACCCGCGAAGGGTTGACTACGCTTTTTGAAGAACATGAATTAGATGTAGATTTGTTGATGATTGTTGCTGCTTTGGGCGCTGCCGGTTTGGGGCTGTGGCGGCGAGAATATCATTTAATTGTGGATGGTGCTGTTTTAATTTTAATCTTTGCAATTAGCGGCGCGCTGGAAGGTTATGCTATGCAGCGGACTGAACGCAGTATTCGCAGTTTGATGAGTTTGACGGCGGATACTGCGCGGGTGTTAATGTACGATGGGGAAAGGTTGGTGGCGATCGACAAATTGGAAATTGGCGATCGTATTTTAGTCAAGCCCGGAGAAATCATCCCCACAGATGCGATAATTGTTGAAGGCTACAGCGCCCTGAATCAAGCCTCGATTACCGGCGAATCGATGCCCGTGGAAAAAACCGCAGGCGATGAAGTCTATGCAGGCACGATTAACGGTGCGGGCGCGCTAAAATTGGAAGTTCACAAAACTCCAGAAAGCAGTTTGATTCAGCGAGTGATTCGGCTGGTACAACAAGCGCAAACAGAAGCGCCTCCTTCTCAGCAATTTGTGGAAAAGTTCGAGCGCGGTTATGCTAAATTAATTGTCGGTTTAGGCTTATTACTGGCAATTTTGCCGCCCTTTGTTTTAGGCTGGAATTGGGAAGATACCATCTATCGGGCGCTGATTTTCCTAGTAGTCGCATCCCCCTGCGCGCTGATGGCTTCGATTATGCCGGCGCTGCTTTCGGGCATGGCTAACGGCGCGAAACAGGGAATTTTGTTTAAAAGCGGCGCGCAATTGGAGATAATTGGTAAAGTTCGGGCGATCGCCTTTGACAAAACTGGAACCCTCACCACGGGAAAACCTGAAGTTATCCAAATTGTACCAGCAGCCGGATATACTGAAACAGAAGTTCTGCAATTGGCTGCCGCCCTCGAAGCTCATTCCGAACACGCGATCGGCCAAGCAATTGTCCAAGCCGCCCAGCAGCAAAAGTTACCGTTGTCAAGCGCTACGGACGTACAAGCAAAAATCGGTCAAGGAATTATCGGCAAAGTTAACAATCAAATCATTACCATTGGTAAAGCCGATTTTGTGCGAGCAACTTCGGAGTTGACTCACATCAGCCAACAATTGCAAGCAGAGGGAAAAACAGTTGTTTGGGTAGCAAAGGGCGATGAACTTTTAGGAATCATTGCAGTAGCAGATACAGTCCGCCCCGAAGCAGCAGCCACAGTAAAACGCTTGCAAAATTTAGGCGTAGAACACATCATAATGCTGACAGGCGACAACGAACAAACCGCTCAATACATCGCCCGCCAATTAGGAATTAATGAAGTGTATGCCGAACTTTTGCCAGAAGACAAAGTGCACCTAATTAAAAAGCTGCAAACCCAGTATCAAACCGTCGCAATGGTAGGAGACGGCATTAACGACGCACCAGCCCTCGCCCAAGCTTCCGTAGGAATTGCGATGGGAATTTCCGGGAGCGATGTGGCTTTAGAAACGGCTGACATCGTATTAATGGCGGATAAGTTAGAACAATTAGCTAAAGCAATTAGTTTGGGGCGGCGCGCTCAAAATGTGGTCAAGCAAAACATTGTTTTTGCGCTAAGCTGCATTATACTATTGTTGGCTGCTAATTTTTTAGGAAGTATCACAATGCCGATCGGTGTGATCGGTCATGAAGGGTCTACAGTTTTAGTAACTTTGAGTGGTTTGCGGTTGTTGAGACATTAATTAAATTACTCGTTACCAGACGAATTTGTAGGGGCGGGTTCACCAACAATTTACGATAAAAATCAACAATCTCATAAACCCGCCCTCCCCACAAACAATCAAAATGTACTCTTTCACCGACGAATTTGTAGGGGCAGGTTAACCAACAATTTACGATAAAAATCAACAATTTCCTAAACCCGCCCTCCCCCACCAACAATTCCAATGTACGCTCACTTTATTGGTAAGATGTTCATCTAAATAAGGGCGGGGATGGGGCGGGTTTATGATATTGCTTGTGGGTTTCATAGATGGTTGGTGAACCCGCCCCTACAGGATTTTGGGATATTTTTTGTAAAACTAACGGCGGAAAATGCGCGGCCACACAGCTACAATCATCGCAGTCACCAAGCTAGCCGCCCCTCCTGATATAATCGTAAATCCCATAATGATTCTTAATCCAGAACCCGGTTCAAAAAGTGGGAATAACGTATTGATGGTAGCATTGATAGCGGGATTGGCTTCGATTTCTATTTTATAGTTTGCGCTTGCAGAGGCTACTGTACCACCAGTAGACAGCCCGACTCCGACAATACCGACAATGGTTTGAAAAGTGCGATCGCTCTCAGCCTTCCTAATCTCTACCGTACCTCTAATTGTATCAGTCAGACTCCGCAATATTTCCAAACAAGGACGAAAGTTGTCAATATCTTTTTGGATTTGCTTGGGGTAGTGTTGTTTAGCCCGATCGCAAAACTCTTGCAAAAACTGCAAGTCATCAGTAGGTCTAGCCTTGGCTTGAATTTCGGCAAGCTTAGCCGCATACTTCTCCAGATTAACATTAATTGTACTATTTTGCAACTCCAAATAATTAAGGTCGATCGCAAACTCCGACAATTTTCCCATCGCCTCCAGCAGTTTCTTGAGATTGAGTCGAGAAGTATTCCTCATCCCGACAATTTGGTTGTAATTACTCACCAACCGTTCTTTTAACAGTAGACTGTTCTCATAAGCCCAGATAATTTTATGGCGGAAGCACAGCAAATCCAGCCAATTAACATAAAAATCCCTAGCCCATTCCTGACAAGCCGCTTCATCGGGATACAAAATTACCAGCAGTTGACAATTATCCTCAATCTTATCGCCCCAAAACTCAGCTACTTTCCCACCTAAAAACAGACCGCTTCCTTGAGAAACACCATCTTTTTTAAACAAACACTTGTAAACCTGTTTTGCAAGTTCTTCCGCTTCCAAATCAGTCCCAGATTCCAGCCAACCCGAAAGCATCCAAGTTTTGCCAATATTTTCCAACTTCGGTGGTTGGGGAATTAAATATTGCAAACTTTCAATCAGTTTAATAACTTGGTCAGGTTGATACTTATCATCAACGTAGCCGTCAAATAAAAGTTGATAATTATCGCTAACATTCCAGCGGCGGTAGCGGCCCTTAACTTGATGGTTGTTCAGGTTTCCTGTAAAAGGTAAATCGGCAACTGTTTCCTCATGTAGCGCCAGAAACTTTTGTTTTTGTTCAGGGGTAAAGGAAACATTCAGCTTTTTGTGCAATTGTGCAGACAAACTCGCTAAAAATCTGCCGTAAACTTTCCGAGTTTCCGGTTCGCCGACACCCAACCCTTGTTTGAGAGTGTAGCTAAATAAATTCAGGGTAGGGTCAACTAATTTGGGCATAAAATATGTTTTTGATGGTTACTTTTTCAATTGGTAAAATACAATTATTCGGCGATTGGAAATCGCGTCTACACAAACCAAGTCCGCCTACGCGGACTGAAGAATAATGTTACATCCTTGGTCATTCGGCGATTTCCAATCGCCGTTTTAACCGCCCAACAGCCACTCTTAGTCCGCGTAGGCGGACATCGTTTGTGTAGCCGCGGTTTCAACCGCCGGGTAATCTTCGTCCGGTGCCCTTAAATACCCGTCTACCTCTTAGTCCGCGTAGGCGGACATCGTTTGTGTAGCCGCGGTTTCAACCGCCGGGTGGCCTCCCTGTGTAGCAGCGGTTTCAACCGCCGGATAATCTTCCCCCGGTGCCCTCAAATCAAAACCTCAACCGATAAACCCGTTCAACCAAATCACTAGCCTTTCCTAATAATCTCCTCGCCACACTCTGCGGATTAGAATTAGTCAAAGGAGGAGCCAAAAAATTATTATAATCATCAGTCTGCCGCGAAGGAGTATTTTCATCTAACTCAGGAAGAAACTTATTCTTTTCATTCTCCTTCTTGCCGTGAATGGTCTTCAATTCCTTAAAAGCCCGCTCGAAATCCTCATAAAAAGCAGCATCTTTTTGAGCTATAGTAATAAGTTGAGACGCTTTCTGTAACTCGCCACTGACCAAAGCCTCACCAACTTCATTCACTTCAGCTATCAATTCAGGCGAAAGAGGAGCTTCAAATCTCGCGAGGGCGATCAAAAAAGCTTTGGGCGCAAACTGATTAGCTCCTGACAACGTAGATTCTTGAGAAGTCATGTTAGTTTAGCCGTTCCCGGTAATGTTAAAAGCAGCCCAGTAGTAAGGATGCTCGTAGGGCTTCTCATCTATTGTAGCTAAATTTTCTTGCAGAATTGAGGCATCAATTCCACAGGAGAATAAAATATCAACTTTGTTGTCAAACTCAGCCTCTCTCAGTAAAGGCAACAACTCTCGCGCGTACCACTCGCCTAGCTTACCATTCGTCAGTTGTCGGAGCCAATCTTTTGCTTGTTGCAGCGCTGCTGGCGGCTGGATTCCCTGCTTCCATAACTGGTAGAAATAAATCATTAAGAAGGCGCTAGAACGCTCCTCCGCTCGCCACAGCGTGCTGATCACATAGTTAGTTTCCGGCAAAAAGCCACTCGATATGCCCACGAATTCATCGATTAACTCACCTTTCTTGGTAATACCTGTTTCGCAAGCGCTGAGGCAAACTAGGTAATAATTGACAAATTTTAACTGCAAAATGTCGGTCAATGTCAATTCTTCATCTTTGGATAACATTAACGCCGAAGCCTCGGACTTTTCCGTGTTGTGGTAGGCGTGACCTGTATAATGAAAGACGCTGCTGCTGGCTTTTAGTGCTTGAATAATTGCGGTTTTTGTGGAGGCATTGGAGGCGCGGTGAGTTTGATTAATTTGGCTGATGACTGCTGCTTCTATTGGGGGATATTCATAGTCTGTTTTGCCTATTATTACCAGTGAATTTGTCCCTATTTCCGTGGGTCTTTGCTGTTGCTGTTGGATGGCAATTTGGGCGCTGGGGAGCCGGGTAATCCTGCGGATTTTGATTTGCCGAGTATCTGTAAAAGACTCTGCGACAAAGGGAGGAAAAAACAGAGAATCTAGGGGCAGCAGGTGCAAGTCGCGGTGGGGAATTAAGATTAGGTGTTGGATATTGGTGAGGTGCGTGCAAATTTCGGGAATTTTCAGGATGTCAGCGAGTTGTGGCAATTGCGCTGTCATTGACTCGCGCCAGGGATGGGATTCTTTGCTTTGCTGTTTGCTGGTAGTTTGGCAGTAATTTTGATAGTTAGTTTTCCAGTTTTCTAGCCATTTTTCTAAACTGTAACTGTGGCGTTTTGCGAATATATCGGTGACAGGTGTGCAGATAACTTCAAACTTTTCTAGGGTAATGATAAAAGCAGTCAGGGAAACTGGGCTGAGATGCCAGTAAATAATCGCCGTTTCGGTGTTGTTTGCCAGCAAGTCTCGGATTTGGGGATAAGTCGGGCTTTCGGTGCGGTTGGGCGAACCTGCGCGCATCCATTGCAGGCAAAAGTTTTTCCGCGATTCCGCTTTTTCCAGGGCATTTACCTTATCGCCAGACTCGACGAGGGTATCGACTTCTAACTGGTAAAGTCCGGCAAATTTGCGCTGGAGTCGCAGTTTTATTTCGGGGTGAGTTTCATTGTCTAAAAGTAAGGTTTCTAAGACGGTGGTAGCTTCGGCAAGGTACTCGTTGGTTTTGGGATCTCCCAAGCTGCGGCAGACGGTTATTAAGTCTTGCAATACTTCTAAATAAGTTTCTGGGATGAGGGGTGATTTCAAAAATTCGCGGGCTTGTTCGTAGCTGGCTTTGGCTTTGTGGAAATATTCAAAATAAGTGGTTGTTTGTTTGCCGTGTTTGTAGTGTGCCTCCCCTTTTTGCTGGTGCAAATTGCCGCAAGCGAGGCGGTAGTCGCGGTTGCTGGGCAGATATTTCTGTAAGCCTTCATCCCAGTTTTGAATGGCTTCACTGTAG
>JANYGO010000314.1 GCA_025362325.1 Cyanobacteriota bacterium
AGAATAGCGATAGCATCATATATATATATGTATCCGTAGGCGGATATTCTCATTGCCCGTCAACTCAACAATCTCATCACAAGAAGCAGAAGCGCAACTATCAGCAAGCCACCATAGATCGTGAAAATGCGATCGGCGAACCACTTTGGCAAGAAGAAAATGTCGATGACTTGACCGTTAAAGTTTGCTATAGGCGATCGCTATCTCACCCAACAACAAACATTCTCAAATGATTTGATTTTTTAGAGGGCGATCGCCCAATAATCTCTCCGAACTCAACAACGAAATCAACTATTTTTGCTTGCTTAATCTCGAATAACGGCAAAGCGCAGAGGCAGCAAATAACCCTTTAACTCTGAACCAGCAGCTTTCGTCCGTCCGCTGCCGCGAAGTGTTAACCTCCAATTTCTTGCCATTTTTGAAATTGTCCTAGCACCTTATCAGCGATAGCATAATGCTTAATTTTTTCACCTTGAAAAGAGTGAATATTTAACGGCATAGCTGCGTAGATATTATGAAAGATATACATAAATAGTTGCTGATCTAATCCACTGTAAAGAGCAGCGACTGCGCTGATAGAAGTATTGCTACTTGGAGTCATTTTGCGCTTGGGACCAAAACCACGCTCTTTTACACTTGTTCCAGTAGATATATCAGAAGCAATACTCAAGTCAATTTTTTCCATGCCATACATTGCTGTTTTAATTTCGTAAGGATCTGTTCCTCTTCTGCTAATCGGCACGTTGTTGTATAAAACGACCATGCTAGGGACAGAATCAGCACCACGGGATTTAAGCTGTTTACCTGCAGATTGAATCTTCAACCTTACCTTTGCACCAGGTTCTCCTCCAAAAACATCTGTCCAACCCCTATCCTCCAACTGCTTCTGAAGCTTAAGCTCCTCTGGATTTGGATCAAATTGCTTGACTTCAACCAAAACTTTTCCCAAAGATGTTTCTATCTCATAGTCAGGTTCTTTTTTACCAGGAATTATAGAGGCTTCAATTCGAGATAGTTGAATATTATTTTCCTTGCAGAGTCTCTCAAAAAGTTGCTCTGAGATCGTTTGTTCACTCATATCTGAAGAATCTTATAGTCCTCAAGTAAGATACATATTACGGCTAAATATGTATTATGTCGCAACTGCGGTTCAATTCTTGTTTTGATGGCATATTACCGTAGCTTTTATTACTTTTTATTACAAGGTCAATGCGATCGCATCAACAATCATCTTCTCAAGTTTGCGATCGGGCGATCGCTATTCCATCCAACAATAAACATTCTCGAATGATTTGATGTGTTTTAAAAGGCAATCGCCATAAAAAGTCCCCTCTCTCACTATGGTTCATATTACATCTTTAAAAGATGGAGTTAGCACCAAGTCTACTCTCCCGCAGGATTATGTAATAACTCGCGAATATTGGCTTCGATGACGCGATAACCGACATTGCCATTGAGTCTTTGTCTTCCTTCATTAAAAATCAGGGTCGGGCTGACCGTGACATTATGTTCTTTGACTAATTCAGCATCTATGGCTAGTTGAGCGTAGGCTTCACCACTGTCGATCGCAACTTTAATGGCATTGATGGGTAACTTCAAGCGTTTAGCGATCGTCAATTGCACCTTGCGATCGCCTCAACAATACAGGGTGTGATGATGTCAAAGGCATCACAGACTTTCCAGCATTATTAACAATCGTTTCGGGCTGAACGCTTCACCTCAGTTTATGAAAGGATTTCCACTTAATTCAGCAGATCGTATGCCCCGCCACGTTCTAATGCACGGCGGTATGCGGGACGCGCGTGAATGCGATCGAGAAAGCCCATCAGTTTCGGTCGGCTTCTGTCCAACCCTACCTGTGCAGCCGCCGCCTCCAATGGAAAGCTCATCTGAATATCGGCTGCGGTGAACTCACTACCAACAAACCATAAGCTTTTCTCAAGTTCTGCTTCTAGATAACCCAGATGCAGTGCGATTTGAGGATCAATGAACGATTTATTGACGCGAGCCACAATTGCCCGCGCGATCGGTCGAGCGAAAAACGGCATCGGACTTGTTTCGATTTGGTTAAAGACTAGCTTCAACACTAGCGGGGGCATCGCAGAGCCTTCAGCATAATGCAGCCAATAGATGTATCGCAACCGTTCCGGCGTGCCAAGCTCTGGAGCGAGTCGTCCGCCACCGTAACGGTCAACTAAGTATTCGACGATCGCACCGGATTCAGCCAGAGTCAGCGCACCATCGGTAATCACCGGAGACTTACCCAGTGGATGCACTGCACGCAGCGACGCGGGAGCGAGCATTGTTTTCGGGTCGCGCTCGTAGCGCTTGACTTCATACTCTAGGTCGAGTTCCTCTAGCAGCCAGAGCACTCGCTGGGAGCGAGAGTTGTTCAAGTGGTGGACAGTAATCATGTTTTTCTTCTCAGCTTACAAGAGATTGATGCGGTGAATTGTGAATGGTCAAGAGTGGATGTGTTGATAGAAAACTCGTTTAACAGTTTCTGCACAGAGGATGTAAAGTCCGATAATTGCCGCCAGCACCAACAGGAATTCGAGCGGCAAGGATTGGAATCCCAGTAAACTTGCAACCGGAGTATAGGGAAGAAATAGTGCGATCATGACGATCGCGATCGTTGACATCAACAAATACTTTCCCGGTTTGCTCGCGAGAATCGACTGCCGCGTCCGAATCACCAGCACAATTATGGATGCAGAAATCACCGATTCCATAAACCAACCAGTTCTAAATTGCGCCTCGTTGGCGTGCAGCAGAAATATTAATGCTCCAAACGTCAGATAATCAAAGACTGAACTGAGTAAACCAAACACCAACATAAATTTGCGGATAAACTTGATATCCATGCGGCGGGGTTTGTTTACCAATTCCTTGTCTACGCGATCGGTGGCGATCGTCATTTCAGGAAAATCAGTCAATAGATTTGTGAGCAAAATCTGACTGGGCAGTAGCGGCAAAAACGGTAAAAACAGAGAAATACCTGCCATGCTGAACATATTGCCGAAATTAGCGCTCGTTGCCATAAACACGTATTTCAGCGTATTAGCAAACGTTACCCGTCCTTCCTTCACACCCTCAACCAAAACATTTAGGTCTTTTTCTATCAGCACAATGTCGGCTGCTTCCTTCGCCACATCAACCGCACTCTCAACGGAAATGCCCACATCCGCAGCATGAAGCGCAGAAGCATCGTTAATGCCATCTCCGAGATAGCCCACCACATTCCCCGCTTTTTTCAGCGCGATGATGATCCGCTCTTTTTGATTCGGCTCAACTTCAGCAAAGACATTGGTTTCTCCCACACGATGAAGTAGCGCTTCATCACTGAGTTTTTGGAGTTCGGCACCAGTCAAAACCTTTGGTTTGGGTAGTCCTATCTGTTGAATGATACTGATCGCCACAGCCCGACTATCGCCCGTAATCATCTTCGGGGTGATGCCCAGGGCTATCAATTCTTTGAGGGTGTCAGCAATGCCTGGTTTTGGTGGATCGAACAGGGCAAGATAGCCCATAAATGTCATGTTTGTTTCATCGTCTTTGCTGAAGGAATCGGTTTCAAAATTGCGGTAAGCAACTCCCAATACTCGAAATCCTTTGCTGCCCAATTCTTCAGCGCGTTGTTGAATCTTGTCCTGCTGCGGCGCAATGTCGATCGCAATTCCGTCACCAGTCTCTACCGTTGAGCAGACATCCAGAATCGTCTTAAGTGCTCCTTTAGTGACAATTAGATGCGTATTCTCTTGTTTAAACAGGATGCTTAAGCGTTTGCGGTTGAAATCGTAGGGCACTTCATCGAGCTTTTGATAGCCTGAGATGTCGAAGGTTTTGTGCTGGCGGATGGCTTCGTCGATCGGATTTACATAGCCCGATTCAGATGCAGCATTCAAATAAGCGTAGAGCAAAACCCGATCGCTCTCCTTGCCATCCACATCAACCGCCGAGTGAATTTTCACCTCCCCTTCCGTCAACGTGCCCGTCTTATCTGTACAAAACACGTTCATACTGCCAAAATTCTCGATCGCAGCCAACCGCTTCACAATCACCTGCTTGTTAGCCATTTGCTTAGCGCCGCGAGACAAATTGAGGCTGACAATGGCGGGCAAAAGTTGAGGAGTCAGGCCAACCGCCAGCGCTAGGGAAAATAGAAATGATTCCAAAACCGGGCGTTTGAGGTAAACATTGGCCGCAAAAATCAGGACAACCAAAATCAGCGTCACCTCCATCAGAAAGTAGCCAAACTTGCTGAGTCCCTGTTCAAATTCAGTTTCCGGCGGCCTAAGTTTCAATCGTTCCGATACCTTACCAAACTCAGTTTCCTTTCCGGTATGCACCACCACTGCTTTGCCAGTACCGCTGATAACATTAGTGCCCATATAAAGGATGTTAGTGCGCTTACCCAGATCAGTTTCTGCGGGCAGAACGCCGCTGAGTTTGTCAGCCGGATAGGTTTCTCCAGTCAGCGCCGCTTCATTCACCGACAAATCTTTCGACTCTAAAATCAGGCAGTCACCGGGAATACTATCGCCAGCATTAAGCAACACAATGTCACCCGGAACCACTTCCTCATTGGGGATTTCTTGAGATTTACCATCCCGCAACACCGTGGCTTTTACTTGCACCAATGCCAGTAATTTCTCAACCGCATCCGTAGCTCCCCGTTCTTGCCAAAATCCCAAGAATCCGCTAATTAGGACGATCGCCAAAATGATGATCGCATCTGCCGCATCTTTTAGAAATATCGACAGCACAGCGGCAAAAATCAGAATCAAAATAATCGGACTTTTGAACTGGTTGAGCAACAGCGTCAGTGAATTCGATTTTTGTTTTTGTTTCAGGCTGTTCGCGCCGTATTCGCTCAGGTGTTGTTGAGCATCCTGACTGCTTAAACCTGCGGTTGTAGACTTCACCTGAGCCAGCACCCGATCGGCTGGTAAGCTCCAAAACGTCGAAAGTTGTGAATTCATTGTTTGTTGTTTAATACGATTTCTACAAAGTTTTGCTACAAAAAAAGTGTTGGGCGGAGTGAAACGGAGGGTTGTGTCTGGGCCCTGTTGGTCAGGTGCGTCGCTGTGAGATTGTCTGTCAAACTTAGGGATTGTCAACGGCGACGCACCCTACGGCTACTCTGGGCAAGCTGTCAACTGTCAACTGTCAACTGTCAACTGTCAACTGTCAACTGAATGCGACTTTTTGTTGGAACTTTTATGAAAAAACTTCAAAGACTCAAACCAAAGTAAACTAATCGCTCCACCTGCTAAACAGATACCGAGATCGCTCGGATGTAGAAAAGAGAAACTGAACAAGTTACGCAAGAAAGGAACGTAAAGTATCAGGGAGAGAAAAACGAGTCCTCCCCCAATTACCCACCAAAGCGCCACGTTAGGAGATTGCAAAACTTTGAGGCTGAGGTGTGAGGAGGAACGTTCGCTCAAAATCAATCCTAAATTTGCTAAAATTAACGTGGTAAAAGTTAACGCACGGGCATCTAATTCGCCCTGTTTGCGATAGAGTGCTAGCACAAAGATCGCGAGCACGATCGCCAAAATTCCCACTCCTTGCAGAAGTGCTAAACCGATTGTTTTTCGACCAAATAATGGCTCATTAGGGTTGCGAGGCGGACGGTTCATCACATTTGGCTCTGCGGGTTCGGCTTCAAAAACGATCGAGCAGGCTGGATCGATAATCAAATGGAGAAATGCTATATGAACAGGAAGCAATACTAACGGCAACTTAAACAAGACTGGAATCAAAGACATCCCAGCGATCGGAATATGAATCGCTAGAAGATATCCCATCGCTTTGCGGAGATTATCAAAAATTCGCCGCCCAAGTTTGACCGCTTGGACGATTGATGAAAAATCATCATTTAATAACACTAACGCCGCCGACTCACGGGCAACATCTGTTCCTCGCTCCCCCATTGCAATGCCAATTTGGGCAGATTTGAGCGCAGGTGCATCATTAACACCATCTCCTGTCATGGCAACAACTTCGCCTTTATCTTTCAAAGCATTGACTAACCGCAGCTTTTGTTCGGGGACGGCTCGTGCAAAGATATTCGTATTTTGAATGCGCTGTTGAAGGTCAGCATCACTCATTTTATCCAATTCTGCTCCAGTCAGGATGGCTCCCATGTCCTGCAATCCAATCTGTCGGGCGATCGTTTGAGCAGTACCTGGATAATCGCCTGTAATCATCACGACTCGAACGCCAGCAGTATGACATTCTTGAATCGCTGCCGCAACTGTTGGACGCACTGGATCGGACAATCCGACTAATCCGATAAATTGAAAGGGAAAGTCATGTTGTCGATCGGGTAAATGAGCCGGATTAAGTGACGGATGAGGTGGCAAAAATGGTGGTGGCACATCGAGCAGAGACGCTTTGGCGACGCCTAATACCCGCAAGCCTAGATTTGCCATTGCGCTAACTTGTGTGGCTAGAATTTGCTGTTGTTCGGGCGTAAAATGACAGAGATCCGCGATCGCCTCCGGTGCACCTTTGGCAGCAATTTCATACTGCTTACCATCAGCGGATTGCCAAACCTGAGACATTGCTAAGAGTTCTGGTGAGAGCGAGTATTCTCGCAACAGTTGCCAATCGTTGTGCAAATGTTCGGTGTGGGCAAGATAGCGATCGCCCAATAGTTTAAATGCTTTTTCCATCGGATCGAACGGATCTCGTTGGCTGGCGAGAATGCAAAACTCGACTAATTCATGTACAGTTTCAGGGAGTGGTGCTTGTGAATGCAGTCCCAAATCATAGGGCTGATTATTTTCTGAGTTATAGGGAAATAGCTGCTGCACAGCCATCTGATTCAGAGTCAGCGTCCCGGTTTTATCCACACACAGAACTGTCGCAGAACCCAGGGTTTCAACGGCGGAAGCACGACGAGCTAAGACATGGTTCTGTGAAATGCGCCACGCTCCCAAGGCTAAGAAGATTGTCACCACAACTGGAAATTCATTGGGCAAAATTGCCATCGCTAAGGTAATGCCCGCGAGAACTCCTTTGAGCCAATCTCCTCGCGTCACTCCATAAATAATGACGATCGCCACACACAAAGATAACGCGATGCCAAACAAGCGACTCACTAACCGAGTCATTTCCTGTTGCAAGGGAGTGATCTCAGGCTTGACTTTTTGTAAAGCATTGCCAATCTTGCCCATCTCCGTCTGAGCACCGATCGCTTGGACTTGAACAATTCCTTGTCCCTGCACCACCAATGTCCCAGAATAGACAAAGGGCAACTCATCACCGCCTGGCCGTGCCATCTCCACCTCGCCCTGGGCGGCAACTTTGCGAACGGGTAGAGATTCCCCAGTTAGTAACGATTCATCGGTTGAAAGATTTGTACAAGATAAAACGATCGCATCCGCAGGCACACGATCGCCCTCTGCTAGCACTAAGACATCTCCCCGGACAACTTCTCGCCCAGCAATTCGTTTGCGCTGTCCATCGCGAATCACCAAAGCACGAGGACTGGAAAGATCGCGCAAGGCTTCTAGGGCGTGTTCGGTTTTGCCTTCTTGGTAGAGGCTAATCCCGGTGATGAAAAAGACGAAACCTAGCAAGATCAAGGCTTCCTGGAGGTCGCCTAAAATCCAATAGATGATGCCGCCTCCGCCCAACAAGAGGAAGATCGGATCTTTAACTGTGTCAATCGCGATCGACCAAATACTCCTAGATTGAGCCGAGGGAAGTTCGTTGTATCCGTCGTCTTTGAGTCGCGCAATTGTTTCTTGTTCAGACAACCCACGAATTGTTAAGGCATCGAATGATTTGACCATGAAAGTTCTCCTTTCGGTTGCAGTAATCGGTCAACTCGATGCTCATCTACTGCTTGGCCCATCAGTCGTGCGTCCGGTCATTTCGCCGTGAGAAATGCGGTAGATTGCTATTACCTCTGCACGTCCCCAAGAGTCGATCCAAGTTCGATTGATCGCAGGCGAAAGTGTGGGATTTTGCCCTTTGACTAATTCCATCGCTAGATCGATGTCTTGCTGCTCGGTTAGGCGATCGGCTCTGCCACTCACAATCACACTGCGCCAATGCAGCGGATCGTGAATTTCTTCTACCTGTAGGCAGACTTCTGGATTCACGTTTATGTCATGAGTCTTCATGCCTTCGGTTGTAAACAGGTAGATATCGGAATCTTTGAAATAATAGTGCATTGGCATCACGTAGGGTTTTCCTTCGTGTATGTAGCCAAGATGACCGTATCCTACTTGTTGTAGAAACTCTTGAATTTCTTTTTGTCCCATTTCATCAATATCTAACATTACTATTCTCCTTTTCAATATTTAGTAAATTGACTTGATTGTCGATGTGTTGGCTGCCACCATGAAGTTTGTAGTGAGGACTTTAGTCCGCATCCATCATAGGACTAAAGTCCTCACTACGAACCAATTTTATCGTAAAGTTTGTAGTGAGGACTTTAGTCCGCATCCATCATAGGACTAAAGTCCTCACTACGAACCAATTTTATCGTAAAGTTTGTAATGAGGACTTTAGTCCGCATCCATCATAGGACTAAAGTCCTCACTACGAACCAATTTTATTGTGAGCATTGAAAATGCTTTTCACACTCCTAAAGAGATGCTCCCTGCGTGCAGCGGAGCCAATACTAAACTCTAAGCCCTTTGTTTCTGAAACATATGATTCAATCGATCGGCATTTTCTCTCAAGATGTGCAGAATGCCCCCTCGAATCACCGTTTCTCGGTGCATTCGCTCCGCTAAAGGAGAACGATGTGGAGCGCCCAGTTTTCTCACCGGTGCTGGTTCTCCGGCGATCGTGTAATGGTTGGGAATTTGGCCCAGAACATGAGCAATCAGCTTTTGCCGAAATTCATGAATCGCAAAAGCTGACTGATAGGGATGTTCTGGGTAGTCATCTAAGACTTCGCCAATTTCTCGCAGTACCGTCGGCAATGTTAAATTGATTAGCTCGAATGACATTTTTACCTCTAATTTATGATTGCCGAGTCCGAAAACCATCCTTGTCGGCGTTGATTAAGCGGGCATATCTGTATGACAACAGCCACAACGCCAGTAAATCCTTCCCGATCGCATATGTCGGACTAAAACAGTAGAACAGCACAGACAAGTATGACGGCTGCTCATGCAGCAGTCGATCGCTGGTGTATCTAAAACCTGCTCGGTGCGATCGGGTTTTAAGTGCCTTGACAATGGGATTGCATTAGTCAATAAAGTCTTCATCTCATATCCTGAGTCGATCGAGTTAACGTGCCGTTTTTTCCCACAAAGCTTTTACAGGTAGCTAAGAGTGAGTTATCTTATAAAAATTATAGGCAATTGACGTTTCAAGCCGAGTATTAACAGATGTGTGATTTGTATTAATTGAGTGAATACTTGATAATTCTTTACATAAATATGTATCAATTCAGAACTTATTGCCATTCCCGAGCTTCCAGTTCCTGCTGAGGCAGCAATAAAGTGGCTTCGATTTCCTGTCGGATGGCGGCTGTCACTTCACAATTGCTGTGCAGACAATCGAGCAGAAGTTGATTGGCATTGTAGTAAGATTCCAGCACTTGCTGTTGAGCTGGACTAAACTCCCAGCTATGGTTAATATTGCGGTAATGGGCGATCGTCTCCCTCAACTCTTCCACCCAGGCAGAATAGTGTTTCTGCCACCAGTCATCAAGCCATTCTCGGTTTTGATTCGCAGATGGCAATTCGTCTCTCAATTGTTGCAAAGACTTATAAAATCCAGCATCCAGAACCGTCACCAGAATATTGTTGAGTGCCTCACTACAAGCATTGGCACAGGCAAAATCCTGACTTTGATTCGCACATTCCAGCAGCAAATTATCTAACGCCGCATCTAAAAACATCCCTTGATCCAGGGTGCACGCTAACGCAAAGTGAGCCGCTGTATGAGGGCTTTGGGCAAGCGCCAAGTAAAACGCTCGTGAAGTTGCAACTTTGGGCTCTGTGGGAATCATCTGCGATTTTTGACTGGCCCACAGCAAAAATTCTTGCAGATAAGGGTCTTGAGCCACTAATACATCAATCTGCTGCTTCATCAACTGCACCAGCGAATCTGCACTCCGCAACATCGCAGTTGTTAACAAGAAAACTTCGCGCCAGTGCGGGTCAGTTATGTGACTCACCAACCCGGACAGCGCTTGCTCTAATCCTCCCAGATTGTGACTCGCAACAATTTTTCGAGCCGTGAAGTATTCTTGAAATGCTAGATAGGAAAACGAAAAAATTCCTCGCGCTCGTTCTGTAAGCAACCCATGTTGAGCCTCGATTGATTTAAGTACGGCTTCGCTTTCGAGTTGGAGCTCCTCTGGTTCTAATAATGTCGCACCTGGCAAATTCCGCAAATAATCCCCAATGTACTGTTCGATGATCCGTTGCTCAAAAAAATACTGTCCGTCTTCAAAGGTGACTGCCGCCAACTGACTCAGCAGCCTGAGTTTTTGAGGTAATAAAAACCCTCGGTACACGTCATCGCGTTCGACTCCTTTGGCTTCATCCCATTTCCCCAGCAGCAAATCCAGTCCTTGCTTGTAAAACTCCGTGCGTTTAGTGGGAAATTTGTCTTGACCGTGAAACACCCAGCAAGCAAGATGTAGAAACAGCGGCGTAACTACCAGTTGGCGAAACTGCCAGTTTTCCGGGAAGTCCAATTTCCGAATAAACTGCATAGACTGTGCTTTCCCAGATAGAGAGTTGTTTTTGGCAAATTCTACAAACCACTTTTGGGCGAAGGTGGTGATTTGAGCCTCGGTAAAGGGGGCAATTTCCACATCGGTAAAGCCTTGCAGTTGCAGTTTTTGGGCGGCGGTGCGGCCGGTGGCGACGAACTGGTTTTTGTGATATTTTTCTGAGAATTTGCGCATCTCTTTCATAACTGCTGTAATGTCTTGGTTGAGCACTTCATCCATGCCATCTAGCAACAGCAAAACTCTACCCGTTTTGAGTAAAGTTTCAATTACAGACGGATTGGGTACACCTGATGTGAGAAATGCCTGATGAATGTAATTTAGGATGCTAAATTTGCCATCATTTCTGGATTCTTCGGCAAAATCTCTCAGGGCGATGAAAACTGGCACTTGACGGGCGGCAAATTTGCCCCGGTTGCACAGAATGGCTAGATGTTTCAAAAAGGTGGTTTTGCCGACTCCTGGTTTACCTAATACTCTGAGTTTGGAGTAGGTTTCGACGGCTTGCATTCCTGGTATTTGTTTTTGGTCAACTGCGCCTAAGCCGACGCGCTCAAATTCACCGGGCTCCAAGTTTTGCAAGTCGGCAATTTCAAACCACTGTTGGCTGGCTATCTCTTCTAAAATGTTGACATCGACGTAGATGTCATCAATGCTGACTGGACGGCTGATGTCGAGTAATTGCAAGATGCCGCATTGGTTTTGAATTGTGTCGCGATATTGCGAGCGCACAACTTGCACTAAACTGTCAATATTCCCAGAGGCAGTCTCGGCGGCGTCTCCGGGTTCGGGTAATTCCGCAGGCGGATGGTCGGCAATTTCTCGCCAATCTAAATCTAGTATTGTACAAATGCCTAAAAAAGTCTGGCGATCGACCCGTTGGCCTGTGAAAAATCGCCCAATTGGTTGACGAGTCTTTAAGTTGACTTCTCCGGCTAGATTGTCCTGAGTCCAGCCCTTGATGGCAAACGCTGCTTTCGCCCGTTGAATTCCAGAAAGGGATGCTTGGAGCGATCGTTTGACCATAAAATACAAACCTTTGATTTAAAAATTCAAAATATTATGCCAACTTTGATAAATATCAGATGTTTTACTGACTTTTGGCGCAGTTGTGTGCTTTTTACTTCGGTAAATTGGTTTCTCAAAGCTCAACATGAAAATTGGATCGTGTTAGCGCCAGGAGGATCGGCCGTTGGCTGTTTAATTTACACTCACAGCATTACTTATGATGTTTGACTTTTCTGTACCCTGTTCTCCCCCAATTTCCCGCTGTTGTCGCTGGAGTTTGGCACAGGATCTCGCCGCCAAAAGTCGGATCTAAATGCCACTAGCCCTAGTTCGGCTCGCCCTCCCACCAACACAACATCGCGATCCTCTTGGTTGGCGTAGCCCTGGTAAGGCGATGCCCGCTCGCGTGGTCGTTGGGGCGGGCTTTCATCTCTCGATCGCCAAAGCTAGCGCGATCGCGGGCGATCGCCCCTCCACCTTCTGCTGCCCAAAAGCTTACTGTCAGCCCATCTGACATCCCAACCCTCATGTCTGAAATTATTTTTCCATCTATTTTGAAGTCGATAGAATCGCAACTTTAGTATGAAAACCGCAACAAGATTTACGTTTCAAAAATTCTACAGAGGTACTTGATATTTCGACTCTACCAAAGGTTAGAGATGGATGAAATTATTTGGTAGCGTTATATCTTGTTACCAATTCTTGATGACTAAAATATACATCTAGGCTCCTCGTCATTCAGAGTCGTTAACTCCTAAGTAGCAGCCTAAACTTCTACAGTCCTGAGGTTTACAGATAATGAATCCCGGAGTATCTTTGCACCAGCTTTTGTAGTGCTGTGGGCGATCGCTTACTTAGGAACAAAAATTTAATAACTTAAGCGACTCCTACAGTCCTCTCTCCTATAATCTGGGAAGTAAAAGGAGGCTCTTCCTCGCCTATCTGCGTTACCAGGCTCTGCCTGGTAACGAGCAAGTCACTTAAGTTATTAAATTGCCATTCCTTATACAAGCGATCGCC
>JANYGO010000183.1 GCA_025362325.1 Cyanobacteriota bacterium
TTACTGAAGGATTGCAGCGATTCAAATGGTAAGTTTGCCCGATTTGATTTTGTATTTCAGCCGCTGACAGCATCTGAATTGCCTTTAGATGACAGTGGCAAATTCAGCATCACGCCGATGCTAGCTGACCTCTATACCAAAATAGATGCACTGCCAGCGACATTTTTTGAGCTAGATCAAGACGCAAAGCACTACTTTGCGACCTTCAGAAATGCTTGCAACAGAAGGCAACTAGCCGAGCCCAAGCAAGGATTGCGGGCCGCAATTGGCAAGATGCCCGAGAAAGTGGGCAAGCTCGCTACAACCATTTATGCCCTGACCTGTATTTTTAATGGTCAGCAAGTAACAAATCACATTCCCCGATCGGCAGTTGAAGCGGCAGTGAAGTTTGTAAAATTCGCGGCTGACCAAGTTGCATCGCTTTACACAGAATTTAGCGATCGCACAGCGCTTGCACCCAATTTGGCAAAAATTGTGCTGCTGGCAGAACGCAAAGGTGGCAAGATTTCGGTGCGCGATGCTCAACTTTGTTTCAATACCAAAGTCCGCCCTGCTGCCACACTTGCCCGAGAATGGTTCAACGAGTTGGCGGTGATGGGATATGGCACTATTCGCTCTACTGGCAAATCTTTTCAATTTGAGCTGTCTACGTCTACAACGTCTACAATGAGCTCAAAACTACAGCCTGTAAACATTTCATCGTCTACAATAAATTTTTCAACGTCTACAACGTCTACAACGTCTGTAGACTTTGTAGACGTTGGTCTACAGATTGGTCTACAGACGAAACCTTTACAGCAAGTGGAATTCAGCCAAGTGAGTACAACTGATCTACATTTTGCGGCTTCTGAAAATTTCACCACAGATGACACAGATGAGAACGTTTCTGACTCCATTGAATTCATCCGAGTAGCGATAGCCGCAAATTGTATCCAGACCGTTAAGGATATCCAGGCAGTGCTTGCCGAACAGTCGCCCAAAGATAAGCAGGCGATTTGGGGCCACCTCACCGCCGAAGAGAAAGCTAATTTCAGGCTCCTGCTTGCCAAGAGTGAAAAAATTGGATCAGGTACTACACAGGAGCCTCAACCCCTTGATACTGAGGAAATTGAGCCTGTAGACGAGGATAGATCAGATGTACTCACTTGTACTCAGTTGCCACCTCACTACACCGAGCTAGAACAGGAATTGCTTGCAACTACCGATCTTCAAGAATTTTCAGATTTTGCTGATTGGCTTAGTGACAGCCAGCAGCTAGAAAATCTTTGCCACAAACTTGGCGGGCAGCCACTGATTTTCTGGATCGCCCAACAAATCCAGGAGATTTTGAGCATGGCAGATAAATCGGAGGCTGTGGGCGTGATCGCAAATCTCCGCCAGCAATTTAGCAAGGAAGATTTGCAAGCCGCTGGGAAGTTGGTCGCTGGGGACAAAATTGCAATCGCAAAATTGCGGGAACTGGTGGAAGCTTCCAAAAATAGCAGGATTTAATTTCTTCTACTCTCACCGGAAAATATTCCTGCTACCGTTTTTACAAAAGTTAACAACCCTGCCAAAAAGCACCTAAGCTAGTGCTAATCTAGTGTTGTTTCTCACCTTAGCAGCAAGGTAAAGACTGGGATGTAATGGGCTTGGAGGGATTTGAACCCCCGACCTCATGGTTCGTAGCCATGCACTCTATCCAACTAAGCTACAAGCCCCTGTTGAGTTGAAATTTAATCGTTCAGATTTAATCTAAGATTGATTAAGTTCTTTTCTCACAGAATCTAACAGTAACACCTTTACCAAAATAATGCAAGACCTTTCGCCAACTTTTTCTAAATTGCCCGATCGCGCGCAGCTAACTCACCTCGACAACAGCGGGGAAGCCCAAATGGTGGACGTTTCGGCTAAGGTAGCAACGGTGCGGCAAGCCGTGGCTGCGGGCCGGGTGCGGATGCTGCCGGAGACGTTTGCGGTGATCGAAGCGGGGAATGCGCCGAAAGGTGATGTGTTGGGCACTGCGAGGCTGGCTGGAATTATGGCGGCGAAACAGACTGCACATTTGATTCCTCTGTGTCACCCTCTGCCGCTGAGTAGCGTGGAAGTGCTGGTGACTCCTGATGCTGGGTTGCCGGGGTATCAAATTCGGGCGACGGTGAAAATTAAGGCGGAAACTGGGGTGGAAATGGAGGCGCTGACGGCGGTTTCGGTGGCGGCGCTGACTCTGTACGATATGGCGAAAGCGTTGGAAAAGTCGATCGCCATTGAATCGATTCGCCTGGTGAGTAAAAGCGGCGGCAAGTCAGGGGACTATGAAAATTTAGAGGCGTGAGTTTCATGCCGAAAGAGGGATGCAGCATTCAAAAAGCTGCACTTAAGATTAAAATAGGCTCAGAACTACTAACATCAAGTGAAAAACTATGCCTCCTCGTTGGCCCCGCAAACCCGATCGCAACGATCCAGAGTACCGCCGTTTAGATGACCGCATGAATTTTGCGATCCACGTCGGTCTTTTTTCTGCTACCAATTCTGGTTTGTGGTTTGTTCACAATTTGCAAAAGGCTGATTGGCCTTGGGCAGTTTCGGTAACGGGTGGATGGGCTC
This sequence comes from Cyanobacteriota bacterium, assembly GCA_025362325.1. GTDB lineage: Bacteria > Cyanobacteriota > Cyanobacteriia > Cyanobacteriales > Microcoleaceae > Microcoleus. The sequence goes on from JANYGO010000183.1 coordinate 2,587, forward strand.
TAGTAGTTTTGGCCCACGCGATTTACATTTTTGCGATCGCCGATTATTCGCCCCTAACTAGAGATTCTGGTTGAAGGGAGTTGTCGGCGATTTGTTAACTGTTTTGTCTGATAACAAATAACTTTCTTTTTTTTAATATGGCTAATACTACACAGGCGATCGAATCCTTAGCAGCCGAAATCGGCGAAAATGTCTACATTGATATTGCCAAGTGGCATTTGTATCTGAAAGATGCTCACCTGCATACCGTTGTTGCCCAACAACTTTATGCGATGCTGGAAGATGGCAATTTAGATGAAGATAAAGTTGGACAAGTTTTGCAAGGAATTCCAGTCAAGTTGGGCGGCGGCAAGCGGGAAGTGCCGCTGGCAGATTTGATTCCGATGCAGTGTCAAGTTCAGTTGATGGATGTGCTTGAGGAATTTCAGCGGAAGATGTGATTTAAGTGCGAGATCCCTGTTTGGTCTTTTTTGGCTTTCAGGGATCTCGCACTTTTCCTTCCTTTCCTTAAACCAGCATGAAATTAGCCGATGTAATCGCATTGGCACTGACTCCAATCATCACACCTAACTCCTCTCCTGTCAAGACATTTTTGATGAGAGTTCCCTGAGTATTTTGAGTTATTACTAACTGATTAAAGCTCAAACCTCCGGTGAGTGCGATCGAATCAGTACCCACGGTAAAATCAGCGATAACATCAAATCCTTGACCTGATTTTAAGACAAATAGATCCTTACCACTACCACCAATCAAACTATCATTACCTAAGTCTCCGTAAAGAATATCATCACCTTTGCCACCCAGAAGAGTATCGTTGTCTGCGCCTCCATAAAGAGTATCATTTCCTTCACATCCTCCCAGGATATCTGCTGCTTCGTTACCGCTGATAAAATCATTACCTACACCGCCGCAGATAGTATCCGAACCTAACTGTCCAAACAGGTAGTCATCACCTTGACTGCCAAGGATGATGTCGTCACCTTTGCCTCCAAATAAAGTGTCATTATCCTTGCCGCCATCGATAAAGTCATCATTTCTATTCCCATAAACGATGTCATTACCTTCGCGGCTATTTATGGAGTCATTGCCTTTGCCTCCAAAGATTAAATCGTTGCCCAAGTCACCAAGAATGATGTCATTTCCTTCATCTCCAAATAGGATGTCGTCACCTTTGCCACCGCTGATGAAGTCGTTGCCTTGATTGCCATTAAAAATGTCACGACTTGCACCACCATACAAGTTGTCATCACCAGCAGAAGCATCGAAGATGTTCCCAGAATTGCTACCTAGAAACTCATCATTTTTGGCAGTGCCTGTTTGAATGTTGGATACACCTAATATAGTGTTTTCAACTGAATTTGGTTGGTTTAAGTTGGGATAAACAATGTCATCGCAGATGCAGTCGTCGTTGGGGATGTTGTTGGTTGTTGGAGTCGGTGTTCCCGATGGAGTCGGTGTTCCCGATGGAGTCGGTGTCGGTGTATCTGTTCCCGATGGAGTCGGTGTTCCCGATGGAGTCGGTGTTCCCGATGGAGTCGGTGTTCCCGATGGAGTCGGTGTTCCCGATGGAGTCGGTGTTCCCGATGGCGTGGGTGTTCCCGATGGAGTCGGTGTCGGTGTATCTGTTCCCGATGGAGTCGGTGTTCCCGATGGAGTCGGTGTTCCCGATGGCGTGGGTGTTCCCGATGGCGTGGGTGTTCCCGATGGAGTCGGTGTCGGTGTATCTGTTCCCGATGGAGTCGGTGTTCCCGATGGAGTCGGTGTTCCCGATGGCGTGGGTGTTCCCGATGGCGTTGGTGTTCCCGATGGCGTTGGTGTTCCCGATGGCGTTGGTGTTCCCGATGGCGTTGGTGTTCCCGATGGAGTTGGTGTTCCCGATGGCGTTGGTGTTCCCGATGGCGTTGGTGTTCCCGATGGCGTTGGTGTTCCCGATGGAGTTGGTGTTCCCGATGGAGTCGGTGTTCCCGATGGCGTGGGTGTTCCCGATGGAGTTGGGGTTGTTACAGGTGTGGCAATATTCACACTAAAATTACCTAAACCGCTAGCA
>JANYGO010000335.1 GCA_025362325.1 Cyanobacteriota bacterium
AAAGTTAAAATAGTTGTAGCCTCAGCCAAAAGTTTACACTTAACTTTATTGTTTTCCCCCTCAATAAGACAATGAGCTGGATTATCCTGCAAGGGATCGTGGCGGATAATGAAACCTAAAGAACGGGCATATCCTGCTACCAACACACCCACTTTAGTAGTGTCAGGATTTCTCGCACGAGCTAAAATTTCCTGGGGAGTTGTTAGCCTCGCTAACTCAACTGAGATACTGTTATCAGGTTTTCCTCTAACCTGGAAAGCAACTGATTTTACAGTACCATCCTCATAAAGATGTACATTAGGAATTCGACGATAAAGGATATCATTGTCTGCAATTTCTTCTAGCATGATCTCATCCTGACTTATGGAATCAATAGCTGAGACAACACATTCAGGACTTCAGATAATGATACCTCGTTTTTCTCCTCAAATTTTCTCTCGTTTCCTTCTCCCTTAATTAGTAGATAGCTGAAACTCATATCAGGTTTAATTTCCACTTCTACATTTCCCTGTGGACTCCGCCATTCTAGCTGTAGGCTACCATTAGCAATTGGTGCTGCATCATAGGGTAAAATCCGATCGCCAACTAAAGGCGAAAGAGAGTATTTGATATGAATAAGCAACTGACAGGCTTTTACAAAAGCAACGGGCGAAACGGGCAATGCACCATAAGAATCCCAATCAGGTTCTAGTTGGGCAAGTTGCGTCAAGCGCTCTAATATTGGATCTAAGGAAACATCAGTTAATGTTGCTTGAGACATGGCTTTTTAAAAGATCGTATTTTATATTATATCATAGTTATTGCTGACGATAATTCAATAGAGTCAGGCATGATAGCAAAAGCGATCTCGCCCTTACATCCCAAATTGTCTAAAAGCGCGTGAAGCGCAGCTATCCCGTAGGGAATCGCCCTAACTACTTGATTAATTAACCTATTTTACTGCAACAGCTAACTGGAACTCCATTTTATATAGTAGAGTTATCAAAGCATAAATTTCCTCACCCCCACTCTCAGACAACATCCGATCGAGTTTCTCATATATAAGTTTAGCTTCCGTCGATAACTTATTCATCTGCAAATAAGCATCCACCACATCTTTAAGTCCTGCTCGCAGCAATTCTGGTTCTGGTGTTTCTGACTCTAATTCCAACATAACCTCGATATAGCTAGCAGCACTTTCAGGGTTTTTCAGAGAAGAAATCAAGTATTCGTGGTAGCTTCTACTTGTTGGCACTTTGAGTTCTTTCATAATCTATCCAATATTTTTTAGCTTGGCTAATATCTTGCTCTTTCCTTTCTTTTATCACAGCCACATAGCAGCAACACAACTGTTAACCCGATTTGTCCAAAATAAACCCGATAGCCCTGGCCATAATCAATCTTAAGTTCATAAACTCCGGCTCCTACTGAGCGATAGTCTCCCAGATTGCCTAGCTCAACTCGCCTGAGTCGTTTCTTGATTTTAGATACAGTTTTCGTATCTTGAAAGGAATCAAGCCATCCTTCAAATGGACTTGTCCCATCGGCTTTCAGATAGTTCTGTACTTCTCGTGGTTGAGCTTCCATAATTTTAACATAGGCGATGTAGATTTTAACTGATTTTACAGTACCATCCTCATGAATCCAACGGTAGGGAAACGGCAATGCCCATAGGTGTCAACTTAAGACTGAAAGCCTTGATAAATGTCGTTTTTACCTGAATCCAGATCCCCCTAAATCCCCCTTAAGAAGGGGGACTTAAAGAGGCTTCCTGTCCCCCCCTTCTTAAGGGGGGTTAGGGGGGATCTGATCCTAATCGTCAAACAACAGTCTCTGACTGGGTTTGACCTTAAGTTGACACTAATGGGCAGTGACGTGTCCTAATTGTAAGGAAACGACACTGCCGTCTCCTGATTTCGGCGGCACTGCCGTGTCCTAATTGTAGGGAAACGGCACTGCCGTTTCCTGATTTCAGCTACTTTTACAAATGGCAACTCATATCCCCAGATTGTTGACTGAAACGCACGTTTTCCCGGTAGTCTACCGGACAGTCAATCACGCAAGGGACATCTTGAGCAAGGGCTTCTTTGAGGATGGGAATAAAATCGGTTGCAGATTCGACTCGATAGCCTTTTAAACCCATACTTTCGGCAAATTTTACAAAATCTGGATTGCCAAATTTCACGAAATCTGAATGACCAAAATAATCTTGCTGCTTCCATTCAATTAACCCGTAACCGCCGTCATTAAAGATCAGCGTCACAAAATTAGTACCGACGCGCAAAGCAGTTTCTAACTCCTGACAGTTCATCATAAAACCGCCGTCTCCCGTGGCTGCTACTACTTTGCGATCGGGATAAACGAGTTTTGCCGCCACCGCACCCGGAATCGCAATTCCCATCGCTGCAAAGCCGTTGGAAATTAAACAGGTATTTGGTCGATCGCAATGATAGTGCCGCGCGATCCACATTTTGTGAGCTCCCACGTCAGATATGAGAATATCTTCTGGGCCCAGGACTTGCCGCAAATCGTAAATCAGTTTTTGCGGCTTGATCGGGAAACCGTCATCGGCTGCATATTGTTCGTATCCCGCGCGAATATCCGCCCGCAATTGCTTAGCAAAAGGGTCTACTTTCTCCATGCGATCCGCACGTTGCAAAATTTCATTGAGGGAATCAGAAATATCCCCCACAACTTCTACAAGAGGAATATAACTGCTGTCAATTTCTGCCGGCAGAGCTCCAATGTGAATAATCGGAATTTTGCCGTCAGGATTCCACTTTTTCGGGGAATATTCAATCAAATCGTAGCCAACAGCAATCACTAAATCCGTTTCTTCAAAAGCACAGCTAATGTAATCGCGTTTTTGCAATCCCGTTGTCCAAAGTGCCAAAGGATGAGTGTAAGGCATTACACCTTTGCCCATAAAAGTATTAGCTGCGGGAATATTTAATCGAGTTGCAAATTCTGTCACCGCTTCGCTAGCATTAGCTCGAATAGCTCCATTTCCGATTAACAACAAAGGACTTTTGGCCTTAGAAATTGCTACAGCAGCTTTATTCAGACTTTGGTAAGCGCCAAAAGTTTTTTCGCGGTTGTCTTTAGTGAGTGGCTCTCCTTCGACAGGCATTGCTGCGATGTTTTCTGGTAAATCAATGTGAACAGCTCCCGGCTTTTCGCTTTGAGCTACCTTAAAGGCTTTGCGGACAATTTCTGATGTCGTACTGGGGCGGACAATTTGAGCGTTCCACTTAGTAACCGGAGCAAACATAGCCACCAAATCTAAATATTGGTGCGATTCTATGTGCATTCGATCCGTGCCGACTTGTCCGGTAATTGCTACTAAAGGAGCGCCATCTAAGTTAGCATCAGCAACGCCTGTCATTAGGTTGGTTGCGCCGGGGCCCAAGGTGGACAAGCAAACGCCTGCTTTGCCGGTGAGGCGGCCGTAAACGTCGGCCATGAAAGCCGCGCCTTGTTCGTGGCGAGTAGTAATAAATTTAATTGAGGAGTTTCTTAGGGCTTCTAAAACTTCTAGATTTTCTTCGCCGGGGAGTCCGAAGACGTATTCGACGCCTTCGTTTTCTAGACATTTGACCAGTAGTTGAGCTGTGTTCATTTCCGTTCTTCTCCTCTATTAATTTTGGTTTTTCTCTTGGTAAACTTCTCGCAAAAATACTAAATTGGAATTTTTAACTGATGATTCACGGGCGTCCTGCCCGTACCACAATCAACACAGATTAATTTAGATTTTTGCGAGCTATCGATCGACTTTGACTTATTTTACCCAAACAGTTTTAATGTTCACAAACTCGTGAATTCCTTGGATGCTCAATTCGCGTCCGTAACCGGAGCGTTTGATGCCGCCGAAGGGCAATCTGGGGTCTGATTTGACTAAACTGTTGATGAATACTGCACCGGCTTCTAGTTCGGAAGTAAACCGATCGCTCTCTGAGCTTACTGTAGTCCAAGCGGTAGCAGCTAAGCCAAAGGATGTGCTGTTTGCCAGGGCGATCGCCTCATCGATGCCTGCAACCCGGAATACCATAGCTACCGGGCCAAAAAACTCTTGTTGGCGCGCCGCAGCATCCGGGGGAATATCTGAGAGGATAGTTGGCAAGTAGAAATTGCCGGCATTCTCTGACAATGGGCGGCCGCCTGTCAGCAGTTTTGCTCCCGATTGGATGCAGGCTTGCACTTGATTGTCCAAATCTTTGAGGATTGCTGGGGTAGCCAAAGGGCCGATATCGGTTTCGGGCAACATCGGATCGCCTACTTTTAATTGCTCGAATTTTTCCACAAATCCTTTGATGAATTCGTCGGCGATTTCTTCTGCTAAAATAAAGCGTTTAGCGGCGACGCAAGATTGACCGTTATTCAGCATCCGCGATGTAACGGCTGTTGATAAAGCTGCTGGTAAATCGGCGCTAGACATGACAATAAATGGGTCGCTTCCTCCCAATTCCAGCACAACTTTTTTCAAGTTTTTGCCCGCATTTGCTGCCAAACTTTCGCCCGCAGGTTCGCTACCGGTGAGAGTTGCTGCTTTTACGCGATCGTCCGCAACTATCTTAGCTACTTTGTCGGCTCCCACTAACAAAGTTTGAAAAACTCCTTCGGGAAAGCCCGCTTCCGTGAAAATTTCCTCTATTTTCAAAGCGCACTGAGGTACGTTGGAAGCGTGTTTGAGCAAGCCGACATTGCCCGCCATCAGCGCCGGCGCCGCAAACCGAAAAACTTGCCAAAATGGGAAATTCCAGGGCATGACGGCTAAAATAGCGCCCAGCGGTTGGTAGCGGACAAAGCTACTGCTAGCGTCGGTAGTTGCGGGTACGTCTGCCATAAATTGAGCGGCATTTTTGGCGTAGTAGCGGCAAACTAAGGCGCATTTTTCTATTTCGCCGATCGCAGATTTGAGGGTTTTTCCCATTTCTAGGGTCATCATTTCAGCGTAAATTTCGCGATCGCGCTCCAAGATGTCGGCAGCTTTCTGCATCCACAGAGCTCGCTGCTCAAAGGGCAAGCGGCGGTATTTGTTAAAAGCTTGCTGTGCTAATTCCAGCTTGCTTTCTATTTCCGCTTCTGTTAGCGGATCGAAAGTTTTCAGCGTTTCTCCCGTTGCCGGGTTGATAGTAGCAATAGCCATTGTTTCATCTCCTGCATGAAAAATACAAAACTCCCTTCTAGTTTTCAAGCTAGCTGGGGAGTTGTTGTATCGATGTATTACAAAATAGGAATTTGCCAGCCACGTTTTCAGGTCTTGCTAACTTGCAAGTGCCGGGATTTGTTTAAAAGTCTCAACCTTTAATTATAATACAGGGTATCGATCGCAAATCTTAAGAAATTTTGTTCTTAAAGTTTATGTTTGCGATCGAAGTGGCAACTTCCAGGCTCTGCCTGGGAACCCATATCACTCTTGCTCTGCCTCGGCTGGGACAATCGACAATGGAGGCAGAGCCTCCGGATCTCCGTTACCAGGCAGAGCCTGGTAACAAGTAACAAACAAGTAACTACACGCTCCTAAACAGACTTTTCCTCAATATAATTCTGCACGTAAGACTGATAGTAATACCTGCTGCCCTTATCGTTATTCGCCACCATTCCCAACAGCGGAATCCCCGCCATTTTCAAATCTTCAAAAGCCAACAACAGCGCCTCCCGCTCAGTTTGATTCAGCCCCACCACCAGCATCAATCCGTTAGTATGAGCAGCCAACAAATTTGCATCCGCCAAACCCAAAAGCGGCGCAGTATCGTAAATAACTAAGTCAAAATGACTTGCCAAAGCTGCCATTAAATGCTGCATTTTTCGCGAAGAAAGCACCTTTGTGGGATCGGGAGGAACCGGGCCGGAAGTTAACACAAACAAATTTTCATCGCGGGGCGATCGCAAAATCACCTGTTTTACATCCAAATCCTCAGCAATCACATTGTGCAAGCCTTGCCAGTTCGGCAAACCAAGCATTTCGTGCACCTGCGGCCTGCGCAAATCCGCATCCACCAACAGCACTTGCTGGCCCATTGCAGCCGCCGCCCGCGCCAGATTTACCGCCACAGTAGACTTGCCGTCAGCTACTTGACAAGACGTAATTACACAAGAATTGATCGGAGTATCAACGTTTAACAACCGAATATTAGCATTGAGCGATCGAAAAGCCTCTTGAAAAGCATCCGTTGGCATCGGCGAAGTTTCCACATCAATCGGAGTTGTATCCGCAGGTGGCAGTCTCAAAATTTTATCGCTAGCAGGAATTACCCCCAACAAAGGCAGCCGAATCGAATGTTTGACATCCTCTGGAGTCTGGAATACAGTTTTATTATTAAACCGTTCCGCCAACTGCGCCGCCAGCATCCCAAACAGCAAACCAGCCAATCCTCCCAAAGCCAAATTCAAAGGCATAATCGGAGCCACAGCCATCAACTCGCCATTTTTGTAGCGCGGAATTTCCGGCTTAGCAATAACTTCCCAAGCCACCTCTTTTTTACCCACAGCTTCAAGCTGCAAAGCTTGCTGTTTTGCCAACAAACTATTCAGCGTACTGTTAGTCAACTCCGCCTCCCGCTGCAAATCAGAATAGCGTCGCAAAATCACCGGGAATCCTTGAGAATATTGATTCAACTGCTTAGCAGCCTGTTCCAAAACTTGATTCCGCACCCCCAGCACCTGAATTAAATTAGCAGTACCGATAAACTGTTCGATTAACTTAATCCGCACCGGATCTTGAAAAGCCAGCACTTGCGAATTCACCTTAGCCAAATCAGTTCCCAAAACCTGTTGGGCTTCTTTCTTCAACAAAGGAATCAAGTTTTTGCGCTGATCTCGCAACAATTGCATTTGCGGAGAGTTGTCTGTATATGTAGCCGAGTTAATCGCAATTTGGCCTTCCAATTGCTGCAATTGAGTCAGCATTCCTTGATAGCGGGGAGCTTGACTCAGAGCCGAGGCCATCAGCGCTTGTTGCTGGTTTAATCCAAGCTGATTTTGCAAGTTGGCATAGAGCAATCTCTGCTGGTTGAGCTGCGTTTGTGCGTCCAATCTTTGCGCTTGAAGTTGGCTGATTTGCTGCGCCAGTTGTTGGGTTTGAATTTGCGGATCTATGAAATTGTATTGCTGGCGCAACTTTTGAATTTCAGTTTGCAGAACTTGTTGGCGCTTTTGCTGGTTGGGAATTTGCGATTTCACAAAATCCAGACTCTGGCTAATTTGAGTTCTGGTATCTTGCACGCTGTAGTTGCGGTAGCCTATGGCAACTTTTTCCAAAACAAACTGAATTTTTTTCGGGTCATAATCCCGATATTTGACTTCGATAATTTTGGTATTTTTAAAGCGATCAATCGACAGCCTAGTTTGCTGAGAAAACGGCAAATTATCTGCTTTTTGGTTCAAAAGGTAGTTGTAATTTATTTCGGGATATTTAGCCCGCAACTCTTTAATAATCGGCGACATTACTTGCGGGCTTTGCAAAACTTGTATTTGCGATTCGTAGTCAAAACCTGGCTGCTCTGGAGTTGCGGGGGCTGCGGGTTGCAGTTTTACCTCGCCGGAGTAGATTTTTGCTAAAGTGTTTTGCGTAACTGCGGGTTCTACCAATAATTGAAAGCGCCCTTCGTACTCACTTTTTTGATTTAGCGTCCACGCAAAAACCCCGGTTGTCACTGCCGCTGCTACACCGATGACTAACAGGGAGCGACTGCGGCAAACTTCCCAAAAGCTTAACTCTTCTTCCTCTATGTTGTCCCTGCCAAAAAATTGCTCTTCTTCATAAAGCACGGAAGATAACTTTTGCTGCCCTACAACTTTTTTATTGTTATTAAACAGTGTTATTTGAGATTTTTTACCTTGTTTCATTTGATTGCTACAACTTATTAGTTTAAACATCTGTAAGGCTGGCGCGGTTTTATCAACCCGATTTCTGACTAGATATCTCGTTACCAAACCGAAATTTTTTGTAGAAACCGGGTTGATGAGACCTGAGTGCTAGTCTATTCAAATCACCGAAAAATATTGAACAACCGGAATATTCCCAACAGAGGGCTTAAAGGAGCGAGAGTCCCGCCTACATTATCCGAGAACGTAGCGCGGCTCGATCGCCTTACCATAATTACATCATTATTTTGCAGTTTGGGATTAGTTTCCTCATTGGCGGTTGCGGAAAAATTCACCTTAACACTTAAGCGGGAAACAGTGCCGTTAGGATTGAGGCGAATTAAATCCACCGAATCCATTTCTGCCCGCGATTTATTAAAACCTCCCGCTGCTACCAGCGCTTGATTTAAAGTAGTGTTGGGCCCCAACGCAAAAGCTCCGGGTTTCACGACTTCTCCCACCAGACTCACCTTAATCGAATCCGGTGAAAAATTAGAATTAGCAACTTGTGCGCCTTCGAGTGCATCAAGATTTTCGGCTTTGGGAACAATTACCGTATCTCCCTGTTGCAGCGCTAAATCTTGGGATACATCTCCCGCTTCCAAAAGTTGCCACAAATTCACATTAATAATTTGTTCCGTACCCGCCCGCGTCAGGCGGCGAACTTGTATTTGTCTGATATCAGCTACCGGCGTAATGCCGCCCGCCATTTTAATTGCTCTGGTTACAGTTTGCTGCAAAACAGTTTCCCCGGAGCCGGGAGTTTCCCTCGCAGCAAACAAACCAGAATCTGCACCCATTTCATTCTCTTGTACCCTACTTTGCACCTCTTTTGCCAAAGTATAAGTACCGGGGCGAGTTACTTCGCCCACCACAGCAATATTAATTGGTTGAGTGCTTTGTCCGGTAATGTTAGCTACTGCTAAAGTCGGTGCTTCTTGGCGGTTGAGGCTAGTTACAGTGGGAATAAATATCGTATCGCCGTCGCGCAAAGTCATATCGGCGCGCAAATCGCCGTTTTGCAATAATTCCCACAAATCCACACTAATAATTTGTTCCGGTGCGTTGCGCTGGGGGCGGCGGATTTTGATTTGCCGCACGTCTGCTGACTGGGTAATTCCGCCCGCCAGTCGCAGCGCCCGCGATATTGTGGGCATTTGAGTCCCGATTTGCTCTGATGTGCCTCCGGGGCCTGCTGCTGAGGATATTGTATAGGCTCCGGGGCGGTTGATTTCGCCTGCGATCGCAATTTGTAAAGGCCGCGCAGCCAGCAGTTTGAGAGTAATCCAAGGACGTTTGAGGTATTTGCCGTATCGCTCCTTGACAGCATTAGAAGCTTGTTCTAAGGTCATTCCAGCCACTCCCAGGCTGCCAATTAACGGCAAACTCAGGGAACCGTCAGCCTGTATTTGGTGTTGACCGTTGGGGCCGCTGTATTCCGGGACGTTGAAGATGTCCATTTGAATGCGATCGCCCGCGCCCAAAGTGTAAACTTCCGATCGTACACTCGAAGGCGCACTTGCCGGAACTGGCCCAAATCCCGGCGATGTCGGTACCGGTACGGGTAGGGGAGAACCCGCAGCAGCAGGAGAAGAAGCAGGAGGAAGAGGAGGAGGAGGAGGAGGAGCCGCTCCCGCTCGAGGAGCTGGACTCCTGGTGGCTGCCCAACCCGCCCTCGACGTGGCCCCCGTTGGCGTAGAACTTGAGCTCGTCCTTGGTGCTCCACCCGGGCAGCGTCTCGTCGATGAGCACGTCCATGCCGAGGTCGGTGAAGAGGTCCGCAGCGCTCTCGAGCTTGCTGGCCGCGATCTTGCGCCACAGCATCTCCTCCCCCAGGTCCACGAGGCGGTCCGCGAGGGCGGTCTGCATGGCCACCTTCCACTGGGGCTTGAACGAGTCCCCGCCCAAGTTCACAGCGCAAGTCCCCGTGGTCTGGGCCCCGAG
>JANYGO010000348.1 GCA_025362325.1 Cyanobacteriota bacterium
TCCAGGACGATCGCATTTCCCGGAGCGTAACGCGGGCTAAAATGCGTCATAATTAACTGTTTCGCCCCAGCGAGCAAAGCAACTTGAGCAGCCATTGTCGAAGTTGAATGCAGGCGATCAAAAGCCATTTGAGCATCAAGATGAGCAAAAGTCGCTTCGTGAACCAACAAATCTGCATCCTGCGCCAATGCCACCGCCCCGTCACAAAAAACCGTGTCAGTACAATACACAAACTTGCGCCCGATTTGATCCGGGCCGCAAAAATCACTACCTTTAAACTGTCGTCCGTCCGATAACTTGACCGTCTTTCCTTGTTTTAATTGACCGTAAATTGGCCCGGAAGGAATACCCACCTCCTTCGCTTTTTCTACATCAAAATGTCCCGGACGGTCTTTCTCAGTTACTCGATAACCAAAAGCAGTAACTCGGTGCTTCAAAGCAGCGCAACTAACAATATATTCGTCATCTTCATAGATGACTCCCTCGTGACTTTTGTGCACCTTCACCGGGTAAGAAAAATGAGTTTGAGAATAGCGAACGCCAGCTTGCAAATATTCTTCAAGTCCCGGAGGCCCGTAAAGATCGATGCGCTTGACATTGCCCGCTAAACCGCAGCTAGCCAGCAAACCCATTAAGCCGAAAATGTGGTCGCCGTGCAGGTGAGTGATGAAAATGCGGCTCAGTTGGCTGACTTTGAGCTCGCTGCGGAGGAATTGGTGCTGGGTTCCTTCGCCGCAGTCAAACAGCCAGAGTTCGGCTCGCTGGGGCAAGCGGAGGGCGATGCTGGAAACGTTGCGCGATCGCGTGGGTACGCCGGAGCTGGTTCCGAGAAATGTAATCTGCAAGAGTCAAATCACCTCAATTAAATCTTAAAAAATATGTTACAAATATCCAGGTGCGGCCAATCCGACATAAAGGAAATATTCGCAGGCAGGAACTGGGATCGATCGCTGTTGCTGCCAGCATCTAGTCGCTCCAATCATTTGTGACGCACAAAGTGCCAAACCCAATTCTAACGTTTTCTTTCTGCCGTTCTCCTTCCTTTTTCCCGAACCTTCCCAAACTCTTAAAAATTCTTAAACTCATACAGCACAGGAGGAAATTTTTCAAATGCAGTCAGGAGTGTTCTTTACTTCCGTTCTTTCGACTTTAAAAAAACGCTACTTTTGGATTTCGCTGGTGTTTTGGCTGGTCATGGTAGCCCCAGCACAGGCCGCACTGATTTTGCGAGTTGCGGTACAAGACGGGACAAGTCAGATCAAAGTCGGCAGTTCTACTAAGGCTGCAATCCGCGACAGCAGCGGGCGCAATTTGGGCGAACTGCCCGCCAACAGTTCTCAGTCAGCTCAATTTCGATCGGGAACTGTGGCAATTGGGCCCTGGGCTGCCAATCAAATTTGGATCGAGCCGACCGGAAACGGTTATGTTTGGATTGGCGATCGTTGGTATCGGGGACGCACGCTTCTAGTTCCCGAAAAAGGAGCCTTGACCGCCGTCAACTACGTCGATATCGAACAGTATCTCTACAGCGTTCTCGGCGCCGAAATGAGCGGCAATTGGCCTCAAGAGGCTTTGAAAGCCCAAGCAGTCGCCGCCCGTTCCTACGCTCTCCACAAGCGCCTCAAAAGCGAAACCGACCTTTACGATGTGGACGATACTCAGTCTTCGCAGGTTTACAAAGGACTGCAAACAGAATCTTCGGGCACTTATGCCGCCGTCGATGCCACCGCAGGTCAAGTTCTCACCTACAACGGTCAGATTATTTTAGCCGTTTTCCACTCCGCATCTGGGGGACATACTGAAAATGTCGAGGATGTTTGGACGGAACCCTTACCTTACCTGCGGGCTGTTCCTGACTACGACCAAGGCGCGCCGGTTTACCAGTGGAAAGAAAATTTTTCCCGCGCTCAAATGAGCAGCAAGATTTCTGGCGTAGGTAATGTAATCTCGATGAAGCCAGAACGCACTACTGCTTACGGCAGCGTCCTAAGTATGAAAGTAGTCGGAGATGGCGGTTCTAGGGTGATGAGCGGTGCGGATCTGCGTCGGGTTTTGAATTTGAGGAGTACGCGCTTTACGGTGATTCCTCAGTACGCAGGCGGTGGGATAGCCAGGAACAGCAGCCAAGCTCCTACTGGTTTTCAAGTTGCTGGCAAAGGTTTTGGTCACGCTGTGGGCATGAGTCAGTGGGGCGCGTATAATTTGGCCCGACAGGGATATGGCTACCAGCAGATTTTGTTGCACTATTACCGGGGTGCTGCTTTGGCTAGAATTGCTGTTCAGTAACTGCTGGGAATGGGGAACGGGGAGTTGGGAATTGGGAATGGGGAATTGGGCATTGGTAATGGGTGATTAGTAATTGGTAATGGGTAATGGGTAATTGGTAATTGATAAAATGACAACTGCCAACTGCCAACTGCCAACTGCCAACTGCCAACTAACTAAATTAAGGATTGCTATGCAAAAGTGGGAGTATTTATTTGTGGATGCGAATATGTATCCTTTTGGAAATAAGCTGATTAGTTTATATGTAAATGGTGAAGAACAGCGAGATTGGAAACAAGGCTCGCTGCATCTATTTGTCAATGAGTTGGGGGAGGATGGGTGGGAACTTGTGGCTCTTCGCCACGACTCGAAGTACGACCAAAATTGTTTAATTTTTAAACGCCCTAAAGTTGTTAAAAGAACTAGGAAAACACCCGATTCTGACTCCCCCCAAAAATGATATTTGTAGCCACCACGAATTTTAAGAGCCGGCGGTTATCAGAAAAGTGGGCTAAAACCCCGTCCTGATAGTCCGGCTTTAGAGGATTGGGTAAGGATCGTGGATTAAATAACTTCCGTAGGTTGGGCCCGTGGAACGAAACCCAACAATTCCCGCGTGGTGTTGGGTTTCGTTCCACGGGCCCAACGTACAAAAAATGCAAGTTATTTAATTCTCATTCCTAAGCTGTTCGGCATTTAAAGGAGGATAGTAGGGTGCGGAGCGTAAATAAGGGTTTCCCATGTATAGTCAGTGTTCTAGCTGACGCACCTTACCTGGAGCGTTAATGGTTTAAATGCTCCACAGCTTACGGCGGGAGGAGTGTCAACCCTCTGCCTTTACCGCACCATTTGCCAGCCCATTACCAGCAGCATTTTTCTCATGACGGTTGGTTCGCAGCGCTATATTGATGGCGTTTCTTCGCATCTCAATCACCTGAGCAATTTCGCGGGACAAACTTGGTTGGCGTTCGATCATGGCATTGACTGTATCTGAGTTGATAACCATCACTTCCAGATCGTCGGCAGCCGTAACTGACATTGGGCTCGGTTCCCGACTGAACAGCGCCATTTCTCCAAAAAACTCGCCCCTTGATAGTTCTGTTATTTCTAATTCTTCGCCAGTATCATTCCAAACAGTCATTACCGCGCGACCGGAAATGATAATGTACATAGAAAACACGCGGTTGCCTTGTCGCATCGCGGTTTCCCCCGCACCAAAATGCTCTATTGTGGTTCCCCTTGTCAGTTGCTCCAAACTGCTAGGTTCTTTAGTTACGTGGATAAAAGCAGGAATCGCAGAAAATCCTTGAGTCATTTTTTTAGCAGGATCGTCTGTATTTCTCGCCCTATCTTCCGCACCATATTCGTAGTTATAGTGATAAAGGCTGAGACTGTTGCGTTTGGCAGAATACCAAAGGCGCGTCATCAATTTGTCTTTCATTAATTCAACTTCTGGAAAAGTTTTGACAAAAAACTTCACTTGATAAATAATTGTCGTGTCATCGTAGGATAGGGTCAGACAAATTGGTTCGGGTTCGGGCAAAATTCCCCGAATAGATAAGGCGGTACTTACAAGAACTTGCTTGACGGTGTTGGGAGGCTCTTCGTAGGAAAAGCCGACTTCAACGCTGGCAAAATAGATGCGATCGGGTTCGGTGTTATTGCGAATAACTTCCTTTCCCAGCATCTGATGGGGAATAACAATTAAATCTTGCTCGATCGTCAGCAAGCGAACGGCCCGCCAGTTCATGTCAATTACCTGACCTTCATGTTCCCCGACTTTCAGCCAATCGCCGATACCAAACGGACGCTCGAATAACAGCATAATTCCCGTCAAGATACTGCCTAACGGGTCTTGCAGTGCTAAACCGAGGACGATCGAGGTAACACCCAGTGCGGTAGCCAGCCCGGCCAAGTCAGCGCCCCAAACTTGCGAAAGGACGATCGCCCCGCCCACTAGAATGGAGATCACCCGACACAAGTCAACCAGTAATTTAGGCATCCGCGCCCGCCAAGAGTCTGCCTCTGCCTGCTCGAATAGCAGTACGTTAATTAGAGAAAGCGCTGCATTGATCGTGCATACCCAAAACATCGTTTGGATGATTTTTAAAGGCGTCTCTTGCGGATCGAGCTTGAATACATCGCGAACAAAAATCATTAATGCCAAAGATGGCAAGACGAGGTTTTTTACAATCTCCAAAGTAGATGCGATCGGATTTCGCCGCCGCTTTAACCGCTGAATTAGCTCTCCGAGGACAATTACCAAGAGGGGAAAGCCAATGCCTAAAATAACTGCCCAAATTAACCAAGGTTCTTGCCAGTTCAAATTACTCATCTGAAAACATCTCCACGTACACACGGCTGACTCTATTCCTTCAGTATTGTTTTGCGGATCGAGTATTGCTCGATCGCTCGTCCCGATTAAATTGCACTGCGATTTGCCCCGTCATTTGGGGGTGTCGCTGCCACCTCGCTAGAGGTTTTCAAAATCGCGATCGCCCCCGATCCAGCACTGTTGTCGTTAACTGTGGTTGCTTTTTTAGCCTGCTGAGAATTGTTCGATTCCGATCGCTCCTCGGTTTGGGCTTCGAGGTAATTTCGCAGTTTCCAAGCTGGGAACCATTCTTTATCTAATTCATCGACGATTATTTTAAAGGAATCAAATTCGTAGATGTCTGACAAGCGATCGCGAACGTATTGGGAAACCAAAATACTTCCAGGAGGGCAATAAGACTTCAGTCGGTGAGCAATGTTGACAGTTTCGCCCCAAACGTCATACACGTAGCGGCTTTTGCCCACAATCCCGGAAATCAAATCCCCCGTGTTGATCCCAATGCGTAAATCCAGATTCAAACCGCGTTCGTAGTTAAAGCGGCGCACGTGTCCCAGCATTTCCAAAGCGCAATCGATCGATCGCTTGTCGCTATCCAAGCGAGAAACCGAAAGCCCGCAAACTGCCATGTAGCCATCACCCATAGTTTTAATTTTCTCTAGTCCGTATTTGTCTGACAAATCATCAAAAGCATCGACCAACTCATCCAGCAGAAAAACTACCTCTTCACCATTTAAAGAATCAAACAACTTGCTGAAGCGGTGCAAATCCGTAAACAAAATGCTGACATTAGAAACCGGATCGGCAATGACACCCTCTCCCTGTTTGATGCGCTTGGCAATCTTAGGGGGGAGCAACAAATCAATCAAATCTTGATTCTCACTATTGTGCTGTTCGACCTGCTGGATTTGACCGCGCAGAGTGTAGACTTTATCGTTGATTGACCTCGCCAAATCGTTAAATTCGTCTCGCGTTCCCGATTCCACGATCCCTTTCCCGTCGCCAGAGTCCAGTTTTTGCGTGCTGTCAATCAAGCGAGCGATCGGTTTGACAAACAGCTTCGCCAACCACATCGCTACTAAAGTGATTACCACTACGATCAGAGTGGCTCCAATGACTACCTGGCGCTGGAATGTGTCGATCGGAGCAAAAGCTTCGCGGGTATCCATTTCCGCCGCTACCGCCCATCGCAACCCGTCGATCTCTACAGGTTGATAGGCACCCAGCACATCGCTGCCCCGATAATCCTTGTTGCGCTGCGTTACCGATTTGCCCAACAATGCCTGCTTCACCCCGTCAACATCCACAGGTAAAAACAGAATCGTAGTCTCGAGCTCGCGGATTTTTTTGATAGTTGATTCAGGTAACCCGTTCTCGGAAAGAGATTTGGTAAACTTATCTTTGTCTTCGATCAAGAATCGCGATCGCGATCGCATCGTTCCGTCTGATCCTACTAGATAGGTTTCTCCGGTGTCTCCCAATCCGTTTTCCTTCCATTTGTTGTAGCCGTTAACAATTTTGCTCACCCGAAGTGCTGGAATCTGGAACGCCAACACGCCAATCATCTGCGATCCATCAAAAATTGGGGAGGCGATAAAAGCCGACGGTTCATTGTAAGAGTAGATGTATTGTTGGAAATCAACAATTTTGACATAAGCCGTGCTGTTCGATCGGCGGCAATCTTTAAACGCTTGTACCAAGTTGCTATCAGCAACCGGCCCCAAAGGCAGGTTAGTGCCCATGTCACCTTCGTTAGACAGCAGGTAAACGACATTCCCCTGCAAATCGAGCAGGTACATATCGTAGTAACCGAAGCGTTCGGCAATGTTGGTAAACTTGGGGTTGTATAAAGCGTTGATGCGGCTGTAGTTACTGCCGTCTTTTGGGTCATCTAACTTGTACTTTTCACCAATCGGATAAGGGTTATTTGCCAGGTAGTGATACTGGAGGTAGCGGGCGGCATTGGTTGTAGGCAGGAAGGTTTCGGGGTTCGGCTCAGCATCTACTGACTTCTTGAGTCGCGGCACAAAATCATTGCGATAGAACTGGTCGATTTTCTCGTCGTAGGCTTTGGGTACATTCGCCGTCGCGAGTTCGTCAAAAGCCTTCTTGTAATCCTTCATGGCATTGATGAACATGATATCTTCGCTGAGCGTTTCAGTGTGTCCGACCAGCAATTTAAAATATTGCTCGATTTGAGTCGCTGTGGTGCCCCGCAGACTTGTTAGCTGGTTGTATACTCGCTGTTCGAGGATCTGTTGTCCCGCGTTCGAGCAAATAAAGGTACTTGCAAACATGGAGGCCATACTGACTACCAGCAGCATGACTATGAGTTTAGTACGGATACTTAATCGATTGAGTTGATTGAGCGATCGCATAAAAATATTTTCCTTGCTGATGGTGCTTTAAATTGATGTCTCTGCTAGGTTTTTTCAGTTAGGTGAGAGATGCCAGGTAAGGAATGAGAATTAAATAACTTGCATTTTTCGTAGGTTGGGTTGAAGCATGAAACTTGGGCGTCACGCTTGATTGTTGGGTTTCGTTCCTCAACCCAACCTACGGAAGTTATTTAATCCACGATCCTAATGGGAATTTTAGACTTATAGCAACCGCCAAGGTAGTTAAGATACTTCCGGTCACTGAGCGCAGTCGTTGGGCTCGGATAAACGCAGTCGTTGGGCTCGGATAAACGCAGTCGAAGGGCTCGGATAAACTACGTCGAAGTAGGCATTTTGACTACGCTCAATGACCAAAGGGAATTTTAGTTTTCAGCTATAACAACGATCCGATCGTGCTGCGTAAACTCGATCGAATTATCTTTTTTAGGATTGATGGCAATACCGTAGGATTTCGCCCTGTTAGCAGCATCAGCTTGCAAGCGGTATCCGATCGCCGATTCTCCCCGCAGCCTTGCCGCTTCTACCAGAGTGTAGAAAGTGACCGCTCGATCGATATGAACGTAGTCGCTTACGGGTTTGAGGTAAATTTCTGAGCCTTCGGGATCGAACAAGTCTTGAAAAACACTATTGAGGTGTTTCTGTTCGGCAATTTGAGTCAGCATCAAACTAATGATTTGCTCGCCAATTACGAAATCATCCGGTTGAGCTACTTGAGCCAGGGCTTGATTGCGCCCGTCAAGCATTTCGGTAACGATGCGGAATTGATATTGGTTGCGCTTGGCAATTTCTCGCAAGTGTAACAGCGTCACCAGGGTTCGAGCATCCGCCCGATTGGGGTCAATTTCAGTATTGGAAAGCACAATTACCTGTTGGTATTGCTGTAAATTTAAGCCTTCTAAAACTTCACGAGATGTGGCATCTTCTTGCTCATAGTTCAGGGTGAGATTTTGCAGGTTCCAAGATTGGCCAGACAATGTTAATTTGGCTTCTGGGAACACCGTTACAACAGTTAGATGAGAGCTGGCGATCGCATATCTATCCATTTCCTGAATGATGAAAACAGCGCGATCGCTCCAGCCGAGAATTAAGGTATTTTCTGGTTGCGCGGCGGTTACTTGACTGGCCTTCTTAATCGCTTTGTACTCGATCGGAATTTGAGACATTCCAGAAAGTATCATGCGATCGTCATCTTCACTAATAATTACCAGTCGCTCAGCAGGTTCTATTAAGGTGTTGCTGGGTGGGTTGAGCTCGACTTTCCCATTTGAATGCTCGATGCCGATGACGGTGGAATCATTATAGGCTACTAAAGCATCTCCGTAAGTCTTGCCCGCTAGAGCTGGTTCGGCGTGAAAGTAAATTTCATCGCCATCAAAATCTAGCAGTTCCCCGTAGACGACCGATAAACCAGACTGTCGAGCAGTTTGGACTAAAATCCGGGCGATCGCATCCCTTACCAGTACGGCTTCTACTCGATCGCCTGCAATGCTGCGGATGACATTAAGAGTCCTGGGGTCTTTAACGGCAGTAACGATGTGGTAAGGTTTGTCCAGTTCGCGAGGAATATTCTCGATCGCCAGTAGAGTTTTGATCGCTTCGCCATCCGAACCATCTTTAGAAGAGTTGAGAACTATAATCGATCGGGTAGTTTGAATGCTAATTATGCCCAAATCTGCCATGCTAGCGGGATCTCCCGTGCGGCATACAAGCTTAACTTTGCGAAGTTTGCCAAAGGCTTCCCGCAAAGCATCGTCCATATCCACTTTGTCCTCTTTGCTGAGGATGACAATGCTGGTATTGGGTTGATTGGCATTGGCTGCGAGCAATTCCGAGACGATCGTCAACACTTCAACTGACCAACCCAGGATCGCGATGTGATCTGTTTCAATCACTCGCGATCGTCCCTTCCGCAGGCTGTCCACCTTTTCACTAAGCCCGCTGACGATCAGACCGATTAAGATGCTGACGGTGAAAATGCCCCCAAAGGTAACAATTAGTGTGAGTATGCGATAGCCCCAACCTTTCGACAGCGCCATTGTACTTGTATCTGAAAGGTGTGTAGTCATGCGCCACACCGCCTCTGGGAAACTGAGGGGCTCGCTCTCGGCAGGATTAATCCCAAAAAGGGGAACCAACGAAGCCATAAACACCACAAATGTGAAAGCCATAACAGCCAGTACGACCATCATGGATATGGTTCCCTTAGACATCCAGCTATCAAAGAGATAGCGAAATTTATCCCTGGTAGTAATTTTATTCATGTTGCAATGAAGACCTAGAATGCAATGATTGACTTTTCAAAGTGTTTCCGAATTTTATTTTTCGGCTAAGACAATAATTCGATCGCGCTGTGTAAACTTGACCGAGTTATCTTTTTTGGGATTGATGGCAATACCGTAGGATTTTGCTCTGTTATTACAATTAGCTTGCAGGCGGTATCCGATCGCCGATTCTCCCCGTTGCTTGGCCGCTTCTACCAGAGTGTAAAAATTGACCGGTCGATCGATATCGATATAATCACCGATCGGTTTGAGGTAAATTTCTGAGCCTTCATAATGGAACAAATCGTTAAAAACGGTATTGAGGTGTTTCTGTTCGGCAATTTGAGTCAGCATCAAACTAATGATTTGCTCGCCGATCACAAAATCATCTGGTTGAGCAGCTTGAGCCAGGGCTTGGTTGCGAGCGTCAAGCATTTCAGAGACGATTCGGAAGTTATAATTGTTGTCCTTGGCAATTTCTCGCAGGTATAACAGCGTCACCAAGGTTTGGGTATCGGCCTTATCGGGCTCGATTTCAGTATTGGAAAGAACAATTACTTGTTGGTATTGCTGTAAATTCAAGCCTTCTAAAACTTCACGAGATGTCGGATCTGACTGCTGGTATTTCAGGGTGAGGTTTTGCAAGTTCAAAGATTTGCCAGACCCACGAGTGAATTCTGTTTCTGGTAACGGGGTCACAAGAGTCAGATGAGAGCCAGCGATCACATATCTCTCCATCTGCTTGACGATTTCAAAAATGCGATCGCTCCAACCGAGAATTAAGGTATTTTCTGGTTTTGCAGGAGTTTGTTGACTCGCATTCTTAATTGCTTGCAAATCGATCGGAATTTGAGAGATTCCAGACAGCCTCATGCGATCGTCATCTTCACTAATCATTACCAGTCGATCGCGCGATTCTAT
Source organism: Cyanobacteriota bacterium (assembly GCA_025362325.1). GTDB lineage: Bacteria > Cyanobacteriota > Cyanobacteriia > Cyanobacteriales > Microcoleaceae > Microcoleus. The sequence goes on from JANYGO010000348.1 coordinate 10,179, forward strand.
AAAGGTGTTGCTGGCTGGGTTGAGTTCGACTTTCCCATTTGAATGCTCGATGCCGATGACGGTGGAATCATCATAGGCCAATAGAGCATCTCCGTAAGTCTTGCCCGCTAGAGTTGGTTCGGCGTGAAAGTAAATTTCATCGCCCCCAAAATCTAGCAGTTCCAGGTAGACAACCGATAAACCAGACTGTCGGGAAGTTTGGATCAAGATTAGGGAAATCACATCCCTTACCAGTACCGCTTCTACTTGATCGCCTGCAACGCTGTGGATGACATCAAGAGTGTTGGGGTCTTTGACTTCAGTGACGATGTGGTAAGGTTGGCGCAGATCGCGAGGAATATTCGCGATCGCCAATAAAGTCTTAACTACTTCACTATCAGAATAGTCGTCAGCAGGATTAAGGATTATAATCGATCGGGCAGCTTGAACGTTAATTATGCCCAAATCGGCCACGCTGCTGGGATTGCCCGTGCGACATACGATCTTAACTTTGCCAAGTTTACCGAGGTTTTCGCGCAAGGCATCCTCCATCTCCACTTTGTCCTCTTTGCTGAGGATGACAATGCAGGTATGAGGTTGATTGGCATTGGCTGCGATCAGTTCCGAGACGATCGTAAACACTTGAATTGACCAACCCAGGATCGCGATGTGATCTGTTTCAATTACTCGCGATCGTCCTTTCCGCAGTCTGTCTAGCTTGTTTTTAATACTGTTGACGATCGCGCCCGTGAAGATACCCAAGATTACGAGTCCGCCATAGGTAGCAACTAGCATCGTCATGCGAAAAGGCCAGCCTTGGGCACCGTTCATCGTACCCGGATTGAGGAAGTGCAGCAAAGCGCTCCACACTCTCTCTATAAAATTAGGAAGATTCCCACCGTCAGGCTGAATCTGAAAAACGGTGAGGATTGTTGCAATAAAACACAGAAATGCTATAGCAATTAAAATCAGGACTGCAACTATAGGCCCAATTCCTTTCGACATCAACTTGTCAAAGCTGTAGCGCAATCGGTCGAGGGTAGTAACTTCTCTCCTCTTCCGATTTTTCTAATTAACTTCCCTGATTTTGGTGGTGTCAAGCATAAATAATCCCTGGCAAATATTTTCTCAGCTAAGGCAAAAGCGAATCCCTATTTTAGTTTCCAATATTATTGCTGTATAGATAGCAGTGATCGCCTCTCTTTTCTCGCAAGCTTTAAATTGAAAAATATAGTTTCCAAACCGAATTGAAAAATTTTTATAGCTTTAACCTCATCACTCTGGGCTTATAATATAATAATTTTATAAAAAAAAATAGCCTGGTTACAAAAATTTACAAAAAAATTTAGCTAACCATTCCCTACTGGCGACAGGTGAAGCATTCCTGACAGTAGAAGCATTCCTGAAAGTAGAGTAAATGCTAAATGCCACAGCAAGAACAGTCGCCCTAGTAGGATGGAGTTTTCAACCCATTTACTTAAGAAGTTTTCTTAATAATTAGAATTAGGATTTTTGTTTCTGGTTATACAAAAACACAATTTATTGTTTCACAAACAAGTATGAAAAGAATTTAAAACTCAAACAACAGCAAAAAGTCCACCTCCGTGGACTCAGAAGAAAGCTAACTCCGGCGGTTAGAAACCGCGACTACACGAACAAAGTCCACTCCAATCGGACTCCGGCGGTTAGAAACCGCGACTACACGAACAAAGTCCACCTCCGTGGACTCAGAAGCTAAATCCGGCGGTTAGAAACCGCGACTATACGAACAAAGTCCACCTCCGTGGACTCAGAAAAAATCTGATTCTTCGGGCTATAAATTATCCGATCGCCCAATCCGCTTTTGCCATTCGGCATCTATTTT
>JANYGO010000036.1 GCA_025362325.1 Cyanobacteriota bacterium
TTTGTATTAAAAGGGCGGCTGTTTAGGTTGCCAACAGTATTAGAACGATCGCTCCAAGAATACAAAATGCGGCACCAGCAGAGTGAAGCGATCGCCCAAATTCAGCGGCAAGCGACTCGTGAAGCGATCGTCAACCGCATCCTGCAAGCCATGCGCTTCACCCTGGTACTCGACGAAGTGCTGCAAACCACCGCCGACCAACTGCACGAAGCTCTTGAAATCAGCGGCTGCGCGATTTTGCAGCCAGATGCTGAGGGCGAGATAATTATTCGCTACATGAGCTTAAACACAGCCGACAGAGAACGGCTGATCGGGCTAAATTGCGAATTTTCCCAACACTATCGCTCCTCCCTCGCCCGCGGAGAAACGATCGCCATCAGCGAGTTATCGACTCTGTGCCGGGAACTGCAAGCATCAGCAGAGTTTGTAGGGTTTCGCGCCGTCACGATCGCACCCCTGCTGTACCAGCAGTCATTCTTGGGAGCAATTAGCATCTACCAGTGCGATCGGGCGCGCTTTTGGAGTGCAGAAGAACAGTCGCTAGTTAAAGCCATAGCCGATCAGTGCGCGATCGCGGTCCACCAAGCCGAACTCTACCAGCAAGCCCAAACAGAACTCGCAGAACGCAAGCGCGCTGAAGCAGAAGTCCGCGGCATCCAGCAGCAGCTAGCCACAATGGCAGCCAACATTCCCGGCTCAGTATACCGCGCCGTGCTACATCCAGACGGCACCACCTCCATGCCCTACATCAGTCCGGGCGTGCGCGAAGTTACTGGGTTCGGGTCAGAAGAAGTAATGGCGCGCCCGGAACTGTTGACCGAAATCATCCATCCAGACGACAGAAACTCCTTTGACAGCAGCGTAGCAGCATCGAGTGCCAGTCTTTTGCCCTGCGATCGCCAGTACCGGATCGTGTTGAATTCCGGCGAAGTCAAGTGGGTGCAAGACAGCGCCAGATTTTCCCAAAACGAAAACGGCGACATCATTATAGACGGAGTAGCACTCGACATCAGCGATCGCAAACAAGCCGAATCAGCCCTCAGACAAAGCGAACAGCGATTTCGCTCGCTGATTGAAAACGCCACAGACATCACGATCATTCTCGACGCGCAGGGAATCTTCCGCTACATCAGCCCTTCCGTCAAGCGAATTTTAGGCTACGGGCCCCACAAGGCGATCGGGCGCAGCGCCTTAGGGACAGTTCACCCCGACGACTGCGCCGCGATCGCCCAAACCCTCCACAAAGCCATTGAAAACCCCAAAAGAAGCCAGTCCCCACTGGAGTACAGAGTCCGCCACCGTGACGGTTCCTGGTGTTATGTAGAAGCTGTAGCCACCAACTTACTACACGATCCCGCAGTCAAAGGCATCGTGATCAACTGCCACGACATCACTCAGCGCAAACTCGCCGAGGCACAACTGCTGCACGACGCTTTTCACGACGCCCTCACCGGATTGCCCAACCGATCGCTTTTTACAGATCGGCTGGAACACGCTCTGAGGCTGGCAAAACGGCGCAAAGACTACTTGTTTGCCGTGCTGTTTCTCGATTTAGATCGATTTAAAGTAGTCAACGATTCCCTCGGCCATGCGATCGGCGATCAACTGCTAGTTGCGATCGCGCGGCGTCTGGAAACTTGTCTGAGGACTGGAGATACAGTGGCCCGCCTCGGAGGAGACGAGTTCGTGCTTTTGCTTGAAGACATCGACGGCGTAAATGAAGCTAGCAGCATAGTCAATCGCCTGCAAAAGACAATCACCTCCCCCATCCTGCTAGACGGACACGAAGTCTTTATCACCGCCAGCATCGGCATTGCATTGAGTTCTGACGAATACCTGGAACCGACAAGCCTGCTGCGCGACGCCGACACCGCAATGTACCGCGCCAAAGAACTCGGCAGAGCCCGACACGAAGTTTTTAACAGTTCCATGCACGCCCACGCTTTGAAGCTGTTGCAGCTAGAAAATGACCTGCGGCGGGCGATCGAATCAATTAGAGACCCCGCCAGAGAAGAAGACTCTCCCCAATCCCCCCAATCCCCCCAATCTCCCCAATCAAGTTTACCTCCCTTATCCGCAGCGCCCCAGTTTATCCTTCACTACCAGCCGATCGTGTCGATCGCCAATAACACAATTATTGGTTTTGAGGCCCTAGTGCGCTGGCAGCATCCAGAACGTGGGTTAGTTTCGCCCAACGAATTTATTCCCATCGCCGAAGAAACCGGATTGATCGTACCGCTGGGCCGCTGGGTACTGCGCACAGCTTGCCAGCAAATCCGCCAGTGGCAGCAGCTATTTGAAAGTAACCCGCCCTTAAGCGTCAGCGTCAACCTTTCAGTCAAACAGTTTTCTCAGCCAGATTTAATCGAATACATCGATCAAGTTCTCGAAGAAAGTCACCTCCACGGCAGCAGTTTAAAACTAGAAATTACCGAAAGCGTACTCATAGAAAATTCCGAATCAGTAACAGCAATGCTGGTGGAACTAAGAACCAGAAACATACACCTGTGCATCGACGACTTCGGCACCGGCTATTCATCCCTGTCCTACCTGCACCGCTTCCCCACCAATACTTTAAAAATAGACCGCTCTTTTGTGAGCAGAATGGGAGGCGATTTCGACCTCAGTAAAGGAAGTATTGACCCCACAGAAATTGTGCGATCGATCGTTACTTTGTCGCACAATTTAGGGATGGATGTTGTAGCCGAAGGAGTCGAAGAAGCCTCGCAACTATCTATACTCAAAGGCTTAAAATGCGAGTTCGCCCAAGGATTCTTTTTCTCAAAGCCAGTAGACTCTCAAACAGCAGCAGGTCTCATCCGACAGCAAGCAGAAAATCAGAATTTGCTGACATTTAGTTTGTGAGAAAAAGGCCATTAAAAAAACATGGCACTTTGTGGGCCCCGTTTCAGCATAAAATCTTAAAATATTTTAATGCTGTCACTAACTCTAGCGTCAGTTAATAACTACGACATCCAAATCATTATGACTATTGGCTACCTCGCCCTCGTTCTCCACGCCCACCTGCCTTTTGTCCGCCACCCCGAAAGCGACTACGTTTTAGAAGAAGAATGGCTGTTTGAGGCGATCGCCGAAACCTACATTCCCCTGCTGCAAGTCTTTGAAGGGCTCAAACGCGACGGCATAGACTTTAAGATTACCATGAGCATGACACCGCCATTGGTGGCAATGCTGCGCGACCCCTTGCTGCAAGACCGTTTCGACGACCACTTGGCAAAACTCGAAGAACTAGCGGATCTCGAAATCGAACACCACAGCGGCAACGGTCACCTCCGATATTTAGCCGAACATTACGCCGCCCACTTTTCTCAAGTCCGCAATTTTTGGGAAAAGTGCGATCGAGATTTAGTCAAAGCCTTCAAAAAATTCCAAGATAGCAACAACCTCGAAATCATGACCTGCGGGGCCACCCACGGCTACTTACCGCTGATGAAAATGTACCCCGAGGCAGTTTGGGCGCAAATACAAGTAGCCTGCGAAAGCTACGAACAAAACTTCGGCCGCCGACCAAAAGGCATTTGGCTGCCCGAATGCGCCTATTACGAAGGCTTAGAGAGGATGTTAGCCGATGCCGGTCTCCGCTACTTTCTCACAGACGGTCACGGCCTTCTCTACGCCCGCCCCCGTCCCCGCTACGGTAGCTACGCCCCAATTTTCACAGAATGCGGAGTAGCAGCATTTGGTCGGGATCACGAATCATCGCAGCAGGTTTGGTCTTCCGAAGTCGGCTATCCCGGCGCCGCCGAATACCGCGAATTCTACAAAGATTTGGGCTGGGAAGCTGAATACGACTACATCAAGCCCTACATCATGCCCAACGGCCAGCGCAAAAATACGGGAATCAAGTATCACAAAATCACCGGTCGCGGACTAGGTTTAGGCGACAAACAGTTATACGATCCTTACTGGGCGAGGGAAAAAGCCGCCGAACACGCCAGCAACTTTGCCTTCAACCGCGAACGCCAAGTCGAGCATTTGAACGGGATTATGCAGCGCCCGCCGATTATTGTATCGCCTTACGACGCGGAACTTTTCGGTCACTGGTGGTACGAAGGGCCTTGGTTCTTAGATTACTTGTTCCGCAAGAGTTGGTACGACCAAAATACCTACGAAATGACGCATTTAGCCGATTATTTGCGCGGAAATCCAACTCAGCAAGTGTGCCGTCCTTCCCAGTCTAGCTGGGGTTTCCGGGGTTTCCATGAGTATTGGCTGAACGATACCAATGCTTGGATTTATCCGCACTTGCACAAGGCTGCGGAACGGATGATTGAGTTGGGAAACATGGAAGCAGAGGATGAGTTGCAGTTGCGGGCTTTGAACCAGGCCGCGCGGGAAGTGTTGTTAGCTCAATCGTCTGACTGGGCGTTTATCATGCGTACAGGGACGATGGTGCCCTATGCGGTGCGGCGAACGCGATCGCACTTAATGCGCTTCCACAAGCTGTACGATGAAGTGAAAGAAGGCAAAGTCGATTCTGGTTGGTTGGAGAAGGTTCAGGAGATTGACAATATCTTCCCTGAGATTAATTATCGCGTTTATCGATCGCTCTAAGCCAACTTTGAGGCAAATTTCGACAGATTAAAACCCGCGCTGGCGGGTTTTTTTCATACATTTATGATTCAATATACTTGGGTTAGCGCTATTTTCATTGTTCGTGGTGCAAGATCGAATCAATCACCGAGACTATGGCTATTCTCAATTAACTGAGGGAAAGAGGGAGCAATTACTTTTTTAACTCAAGTATATGGCTGTATAACTCACAAATATATTGCAATACACAAGATTGTATGAATCTTTGATTGATCGGTCAACCGCAGATATAAGGCAGAGGCGTTGCTTAATCAGGGTATGAAATAAATAATTGAAAAATCCAGAAGCTTTGTAGACGCTGGTTTTTATGAATTGCATATTTAGCCTTTCATACCGTAAATCAGCAACGCCATATAAAGCAGATGAATTTCAAGATAGAAAAGCGAATGAATGCAAGAAGTCTAATGACTCAAAAGAGGCGATCGCTTATTTGGGATGGGAGATCGAGATCCCTTTACGACTTTTTCACTCTTAGGCGGGCGGAGCGAAGCGGAGGGGATCGCACTTTTTGACATCCAAAGGTCGATCGCACAACACAACGTAGTCAAACAGCATTGTGAACAGACGGAACGCTTGACAATAGAGAATTACTGCTGAATAATTTCAACGATTTTAGCGATCGCCTCGTTCAACTTCTCACTTTTTAGCTTGCCAGCTTTATAAAGTATAATTTCTCCGTCAGCGGTAAACAAGCGATTAGGTCTAATGTTGCTAGTTTGGTTAAGTCCACCCTCGCTAAAATCACTACTTTCCAGAGTAATAGCATAGCGATCGGCGATTTTCTGGCTAGTAATCTGACAAAGAATTAGATCGTCTCCGGCCAAAGTTGCTATAACTAAAGCCGGTCGGCGCTTCGCTTGTGTTAAATCCTAAAATGGGAACGGAACAACTACCACATCACCTTTTACAAATTCTGCCATGCTTCATCCTCCTCTGACTTTAACCAGTCTTTTTGCAAAGCAGATTCACTGAGCAGGCTTGATTCTAACTTATTTTTATCATATTTTACTTT
>JANYGO010000051.1 GCA_025362325.1 Cyanobacteriota bacterium
TCCCAAAATGCCGATCGCAGCCAACAATTTCTCACCTCCTACTGGCAAAAACAATCTCGTGCCGATAAAACAGTGCAGTCGGAACTATATAAAGGCGTTCAACTAAATTACAAAAAATTACCGACAGCCCAGCAAAAACCCGCTCCAATTTTGCCTTTCAACCCGCTTTCTCTGCCGAATTCCACTTTACCATCAAGTTTCGCGACGGCGGCAATCCGCGGCCGTTCGGCTTCTGGAAACAACCTAAATTTTGTTTTATTTTCCCACAGTCCGAATATACTTCGAGATGCAATTAACAACTTGGAAGCAGCCAACCTAAATCTCAGTAACAGTCCTAACTATCAAAAAGCTTTCCAACAGTTAAATCAAGGTAGAATAGCTTTAGCATTTGTCAATCTGCCGCAGCCAGCAACCGAGCAAAATCTCCAAGTTTCCCCCAATTCCCTCGCAGTTGCTGTCGGAGTCAACCGACGCGGATTGCTGGCTCAAACTGCTTTAGTGACATCGCGAGAAAACACGGCTTCTCCCACACTCTCGGAACCGGTGCAAGCCTTGCAATATATTCCCTCAGCCAGTCCTTTCGCCGTCGCCAGCACCGATTTAAGGAATTTTTGGGCTGATTTGTCATCGGCGGTGTCCGCTAACCCAGAAGCTTCAAAATTAGTCGATCGCGCGATCGCAGATATTCAGCAAAATTGGGGCATAAATCTGCCGCAGGATATATTTAACTGGGTACAAGGAGAATATGCTTTAGCAGTGGTTCCAAGTTCGTCAAACACTCCCGACTGGATTTTTGCCGCTGAAACATCTGCTGATTCCGCTCAGGCGATCGACAAACTCGATGAAATTGCCCGCAGCAAAGAATACAGCATCGGCAGCTTCACTCTCAGAAACCAGAAAATTACCGCTTGGACGCAGTTGACAACTAGCCAGAGTTACGATACAAAAAATAAGAGAAAAAGTGCGATCGAAACCGAGGCAAAAGGAGTTCGAGCCACCGTCGGCAAATACGAAATTTTCACCACATCCGTAGAAGCAATGGACGCAGCACTCAAAGCGGCCGAAACAGGCTCTTTGGTGGCAAATCAAGACTTTCAAACCAGCATTGAACCGCTACCGTCAGCTAACGACGGCTATTTTTATTTAGACTGGCCCTCCAGCAGAGCAATTTGGGAACAACAAATCCCGCTGTTGAGGTTAATTGAACTTTCAGCGAGACCACTTTTCGATCATTTGCGATCGCTCACTGTTACCAGTACCGGAGAAGTCGCAGGAATTCGCAAAGCCACCATATTTATACGGCTGAATTAGTCATTGGTTATTAGTCATTGGTTATTAGTCATTAGTCATTGGTCATTAGTTATTAGTTATTAGTCATTAGTAACGGACGCGCCTATCACGGTAAGAAACCGGGTTTCTACGAGTTTTCGTAACAGAAACGAGCAATATTGAATTAAACCCGGTTTCTCAGGTCGTGAGTGCACCTTACTCTACTTGTCAACTAATGCCCAATGCCCAATGCCCTGTTTGCCCAATGCCCCATGCCCAATGCCCCATGCCCCATGCCCATGCCCCATGCCCAATGACCAATGATTACTGAGGGTTAGGTGGTGTTTTCGGTTTCCCAAAATAAGCTTGAAACACCTCTTTCGCGATCGGGGCCGCGGCAACAGCGCCAAAACCGGCATTTTCCACAATCACGGCGATCGCAATTTCTGGCTTGTCAGCAGGCCCGAATGCCACATATAGCGAGTGATCCTCCTGTCCGATGACCTCCGAAGTCCCTGTTTTGCCCGCCGTCATCGGAATTGAACCGTCATTGAGTCCCTGCCCCGTGCCCTCGGCAACCACCGCGATCAATCCTTCCTTAATCACCTGAATTGTCGAAGGTTTGATCCCGATCCTTACCCGTTGAGTCTCTGGAGTGCCAGTCATAGAACTCAAAAGATGCGGCTTCACCCGATAGCCACCGTTAGCGATCGCACTCACCATCACCGCCTCCTCCAAAGGAGTCACCAACACCAACCCCTGGCCGATCGACATTGTTACCGTATCGCCAGCATACCAGGGTTCTTTATAGATTTTCTCCTTATCCGCCGGCGTCGGGATTTGACCGTGATCGCCGCCGCTTAGCCCCAAAAGCTTCAAATCCGTATTCTTGCCAATTCCCAAGCGGTGTCCCCACTTAGAAATTTCCTCCGGCCCGGTAGTCATCCCCACGTGATAAAAAAACGTATTGCTGCTGAAAGCCAAGGCTTCCCGAAAGCCGATATCACCGTAACCGGCACTGTGTTCGTTAAAATCAATTCCTCCCACAGTAATGTAAGACGAAGTACCAATAATTGAGTCCGGCGAAAACTTGCCTGACTCGATACCGGCGACAGAAGTCACAATTTTAAAAGTGCTCCCGGGGGGATAGCCTTGCATCGCCCGATTCAAAAATGGATCTTCCTGGTCTTGAAGAGTTGCCCATTCATCCTTACTGATTTTTCGCGTAAACAGATTGGGGTCAAAAGTCGGGTGGCTGGCGAGAACTAATACCGCGCCGGTTTTGACATCCATAGCCACTACTGCTCCCCGGCGGTTCCCAAGCGCTGTTTCGGCTGCTTTTTGCATGGACAAGTCTATGGTTAACTTCACCTCCTCGCCCGGTTTGGGCGGTGTCTCTCCTATCAGCCGCAATTCTTGATTTTGGGCATTTACCTCGATCAGCCGATCGCCCCAAACTCCTGCAATCTTCTTGTTAGAACTCGCTTCTATGCCCATCTGACCAACAATCATCCCCATCGGATATTCCGGGTGATGTTTGAGGTTTGCTTGGGTAGCTTCGCCAATATATCCGAGAACGTGAGCAGCCAAACTGCCTTCGGGATAGTAGCGACTCGCTTCTGGCCGCACTTCCACTCCCCGCATTTGTCCCACCTGTTCTGCTAGCGGCACAAACACCTCTGGCGGCATCGCTTGCCTGATCCGCACCGGTCTGTAGGATAGAGGATCGACCTCTTTTATTTTTTGTAAAATTTCTTTGGCCGGGATTTTAACCAGCGGACTTAACTTTTCTGCTGTCACTTTCCACTCTTCCGGCGTTTGTTCTTTCGGCCACAAATAGACCGATCGAGCTAAATTGTTTCCCGCTAGCAGTTTGCCTTTGCGATCGACAATGTGTCCGCGATTTGCCGGCCTTGGCACTAGGCGAACCCGATTGTTTTCGGCTCGTTCCCGATTTTGTTTCCCTTGTACCAGTTGCAATTCGACCAACCGACTAGCGTGCAGGCTCAGCAAACCGGTTGCCACCAGCATTAACACGATCGCCCGGTGTATCGGACGCGACTGTTTCTTAGGAGTTTCCCCCAGGGTTTTGTCATTCGAGCGAAATCCAGAGAGCGAAGAAATTTCTCGTTGCATCATTCTATAGGTAGATGTCAAATCCTAGATTTTAGATTCTTGAATTGTCAATTTTGAAGTATAACACCTTGAGACGGGGGGGAATCAAGCTTTCACCGTTGGGCCAAGCGGAACGATCGATCGTGGTTTTTTGACTAATAACTCATGGATGACTAATCCCCCAAGCACCAAGAAATAGCCACCAGAATTAATGTCAGACTCAGCCAATTAGGGAGTGGAATCCCGCCGGATAGACCCAGAGGTAACAATACCAAAACCTGGGCGCAGAGGAAAGCGCTCGCTAATACACAGGCGAGCAGTATCAAATTTATCATCTTGACACCGTACAATTGCGGATGTGAGCCGATCGCGTGTGGCAGAACTCGGAGTGGCACGAGCCAGGGCGATCGTACAGGTATTGTCCTGATAAAAATAAAGAACACAAGCCTGAAGGTTTTGAACTAATTTAAAAAAAAATTATTCTTCCTCCAGATATCTTATTCTTGGGGCTGCGATGGGTAAATTCTGAGTTGTGCTTTTAAGTTGTGACGGAGAATTATTGCCATGTTGTTTAATCCGCGAACCCGTTTCAAAAACGGTGTACTCTTGGCGGCGATCGGCGCGATCGCCACCCTACCAGTTTTAGCAGAAACCGTAAATTTCGGCACATTAAGTTTAGCGCCCGGTTTTGGCTCTCCAACAGCAGTTTTGAGAGGTTCCACAGGCGGATCGTACTCTTTATCTGCCATTGCCAACGCCGATCGCCACAAAAACAAATGTTTGGGTTTTGCTACTCCCACTCCCGACCACATCATAGTCTTGCAGCAAAAATTTTCAAAACTCACCATCCAAGTCAACAGCGGAGGCACCGACACAACCTTACTCGTACAAGGCCCCGGTAACGCCGTGCGCTGCGGAGACGATGCAGGTCAGAATAAAGATGCCGGCATTGTAGATTCAGACTGGCAAGCAGGCTCTTACAAGATTTGGGTCGGCACACTCGAACCCGGAGTCAAGTCTAACTATACAATCTCAGTACGAGAATAGAACGCAGCGGCGCTGTGGGATGGGGACGCTCAAATATCCTCAAATTCTCCCCCAATCTCCCCATCTCCCACTCACAAAATCTCCAACTCGCCCAATCGGGCGATCGGCAGCTAACTTACCCCGTCCAGTAAAATGTAAGATCGAAAGTGGCGTGTTTAACCAAAATTGGTAACTCCGAAAGTGCTTCATACCCTTAGAGCTGACTTCAGTATAATTTTCGATCGCGACCCTGCCGCTCGCAACTGGCTGGAAGTTTTGTTTTGTTACCCAGGTCTTCAAGCCCTAGTGCTGCACCGCCTCGCACACTGGCTGTACGTGCTGGGACTTCCCTTCATCCCCCGCTTGATTTCCCACATAGCTCGCTTTTTGACCGGAATTGAAATTCACCCAGGGGCAACCATCGGCAAAAGCGTGTTTATCGACCACGGTATGGGGGTTGTGATCGGCGAAACAGCAATTATCGGCGATTTTGCCCTAATTTACCAAGGCGTCACCCTCGGCGGCACAGGCAAAGAAAGCGGCAAACGTCACCCTACCGTCGGCGAAAATGTAGTTGTCGGTGCCGGCGCCAAGGTACTCGGCAATCTGCTAATTGGCAACAACGTTCGCATCGGCGCCGGTTCCGTCGTCCTCCGCGATGTACCATCTGACTGCACGGTTGTCGGGATTCCCGGCCGCATCGTCTATCGATCGGGAGTGCGCGTCAATCCCCTAGAACACGGAAGTTTGCCGGATTCGGAAGCTGCGGTAATTCGCTCTCTAGTCGATCGCATCGAGTCCCTAGAACAGCAAATAAAAAGTTTAAATCCTCAACCATCTGTCTCCTTAACTTCTGTTCCCGATTTCCATTCAGCATTCCCAACTTTCAATCAAACCAGTCATGTAGCGGTAGCTGAACAAAACCAAGTTACTGTGGCCACCACTTGTCAGTTAAAAGATAAAGCAATTCAAGAATTTTTCGACGGCACCGGCATCTAAAATTTGAATTGGGCATAGGGAATTGGGCATAGGGCATAGGGCATTGGGCATAGGGCATTGGGCATTGAGCATACGGAATTGGGAATTGGGAATTGGGCATAGGGCATTGGAACTGACAACAAATAACCAATAACCAATAACTAATAACTAATAACTAATAACCAATGACTACTGACTACTGACTACTGACTACTGACTTCTTTTTCACGGATTGACCGATCGCACAAACCAATTTCCCTCCCCGTCGCGCCCAAAAAGCGATCGGTTCTGCGGTTCCCCCCGCAACTCCAACAAATCCACCGTTTCCGGTTCCAACAGCAGCAAGCAAAAATTCGGCAGCGGCTTGATCGCATCTGGGGAAGCAGCATCAAAAGCACTAGCATCCGCTTTATCTGCCCCCGGATCGGGCCAAGCAAACTGCGATCGAGCCCCCTCAGAAAGCTCCTGCCAAGCTGTGCCGCGCGCTGTGCACAACTCTGCATCTGGATATTCTGCCACTACCAAAACAAGCTTTCCAGCAATCCGAAATTGTTCGCGAGTTTTCGGAAAATACCAGCAAATTTCCCCCCAAGGATAGAGGTTTATTTCCACAGCCTTTTGACTACGAATATCTGTAATAAACTTTAACTGGTTGGTATTTTCCAAAAAGCCTCGAAACACCACAGTGCGGTTAGCCGGACGCCCGTCAGCCCGAACCGTTGCTAATTGCAAGTAACGGGCATAAGCAAGACTGCGGTTCCGGTGGAGGGATCGCGCTAAGGGCGATCGCCAAAGTGCTAAAGACATAATTAATATCCTATTATATTGGTAATGGGTAAGTAGTAATAGCGCTCTCTTCAACCCGCTCCCGTCGCGTGAGTGTTTGTGTAGACGCGGTTTCAACCGCCCGGTCTTCTAATGACCAATGACTAATGACTAATGACTCTTCTTTCTACTATTGGTAATTTTATGTCAAATGCACTCTCAAAAATCAAAACTATTGAAACTCCCCATAGTGGCTACCACTGGGACAGCAGTTCCCGGCGCTTTTTTGAAGGCTGGTACTACCGAATAACATTACCAATTCACGGACAATCCTTTGCCTTCATGTATTCCATCGAAGACCCCAGAGGCGGTCAACCTTACAGCGGCGGTGTAGCTCAAATCCTCGGGCCCAAAGATAGCTATTTGTGCCGCACCTTCCCCGATGTAAATAAGTTTTGGGCGCACCGAGAAAGCTTGAGTTTCGGACATTGGGGAAAAACAGATTTGCAGATTAAACCCGAATATTTAGAACCGGAAATATTCGACAGCCGCGTCGAAGAAGGCTATCAAGCTACTGCTACTTTAAATCAAGGTTATCTGCACGATCCAGGAAGCGGCAGTCACTGTTTTTGGGAGTACGAAATTAAGCCTATTTACGGATGGGGAAACTCTGCTGAACTCCAGAAATCCACGGCGGGAATGCTATCTTTTCTGCCCGTGTTTGAACCCGGATGGCAAATTTTAATGGCTCACGGTTTAGCCACGGGCTGGATAGATTGGAACGGCGAACGCTATGAATTCAAAGATGCTCCTGCTTACAGCGAAAAAAACTGGGGCGGTGCTTTTCCGCACAAGTGGTTTTGGATTAATTGCAATTGTTTTCAAGGCGAAAGCGATTTAGCTTTAACTGCTGGTGGCGGCAAGCGTGGCGTGCTGTGGTGGATGGAATCGGTGGCCATGATTTGTCTGCATTACCGAGGTAAATTATACGAATTTGTGCCTTGGAATTCCCAAGTTAGTTGGAATATTGAACCTTGGGGAAGCTGGAAAATGCAGGCTAGAAATAGTCAGTTTGAAGTTGAGTTAATTGGGACTGTAAGTTCTCTGGGTACGTATGTGCGAGCTCCTACAGCAAAAGGTATGGCTTTTTGCTGCCGCGATACGACGCACGGCGAATTGCGCTTGCAATTGCGAGAGTTGTTGGGGGGAAATGTTGAAAAAAATGGCAAGCAGCGTTCTAAAATTATCTTAGATGCTCAGAGTTCTTTGTCTGGTTTGGAAGTTGGGGGCGGGCCTTGGGATGAAGTTTGGCGATCGAATTAAGTCAGTAGTCATTTGTCATTTGTCATTTGTCATTTGTCATTTGTCATTTGTCATTTGTCATTTGTCATTTGTCAGCAGTTAACATTAGCAGAACAGCCATGATGAAATTACTCGGTTTGCAACTAGGAAAATTCTACCGCAGCCAGGGGTTACAACAAACTCTGAAGGTGATTTTTGGGCTAATTTTATGTTTCGGCACAATCTTGATGCCGGCGACAATTGCCAATGCTGGCGATTTGTCTCGCCAACCTGTCACCGAAGTTGCTGTTAGTTTGGGTAACGAAGCTGGAGAACTAAAATTTTTCCCAAATTAGCTATAATTTGAATCGGGAAAACGCTCTATAAATTAGTCCTGCAAAATCCCAGTTCGCAGAAACATTATTTTACTGCAAAAAACTTTGCCGATGCGAGTTGGACTCAAAAAGTTGAAGCTGGTAATGTGGAAATTAAAGGAAGTATTGATGAATTGGAACTTAAACCGGGCGCTGTGGCAGAATGGGTGTTCGTGCCGATGAAATCGGGAACCTACAACCTGCGCTGTACCGTAGCTGGACATACAGAGGCGGGGATGGTTGGCAAAATTGCGTTAGCGAAGCTTGCAGAAGAGGATCGCCTCTTAAACTCATTTAATACATTAACAGCTTGACCAATGCTTGTGTAATAGGAAAACCAGTCTGACGCTCAAAATGTACAAACATGGAACTAGGATTGGCCTAAAAATACCTACTCACCCAGAATTTTCGGTAAATCACGAGTGACTCAGAGATTCCTTGTCTTGGGGGAAGTAGGAAGCAATCTCTTTGAGGCTGAGATTGCTTTCGTCGCGATCGCCTCGCGGAGGAGATATTTGGTTAAAATGCGATCGCCAGTATGAATAGCCCTTAAGTAGACTCTAGCGGAGCCATTGTCAGTCCAGCACGGCTCAATTGCATATGATAAAGTTCTGCTTGCTCTTGCGGGCCCACCCAGACTGTGGCTTGGCCTTCATTGTGAATTTGGTTGGCGAGTTTCCAAGCTCGATCGCTCGTCATCCCTGGAATGTATTTTGTCAAACATTCCACAACGTGCTGAAACGTGTTGAAATCGTCGTTGAGGACTATTACCCGATAATTTGGATAAGGTTTGCGGGTAACTTGACTTGATCGAACGGGTGCTATGGTTGGTGAAGAGGTCATCGCGCGAACAGCCACTGATACTACACAATTTGTAAAAGAGTTACCGAGCCTACTCTAACACAATTTCATAAACTTTTAACCGCTACTTGGGAGTGCGATCGGCTTTGCCGTCTCTCAAGAAGGACTAAAGTCCGAACGATCGAACCTGTCTCTCAAGAAGGACTAAAGTCCTCACTACGAACCTATGAAAGTTGGTAGTGAGGACTTCAGTCCTCAGAATTCTATGCTACTAAGCCGCAGCCAAATTGGCGGCTGCGAAATCCCAGTTAGCCAAATTATCCAAGAAATTAGCAATGTAATCGGGACGGCGATTTTGGAAATCCAAATAATAAGCGTGTTCCCACACATCCAAAGTCAGCAACGGAGTTTGGCCGTGGGCTACCGGGGTGTCGGCGTTCGCAGTTTTGGTAACTTTCAAAGTGCCGTTTTCCAAAACCAGCCAAGCCCAGCCGCTGCCGAACTGAGTTGTCGCAGCAGCCTTAAATTCTTCTTTGAATTTGTCAAAGCTGCCGAAGTCCGCATTGATTTTATCAGCTAAAGCTCCTGTTGGAGCGCCGCCGCCACCTTGTTTGAGCGACTTCCAAAAGAAATTGTGGTTCCAAACTTGACCTGCATTGTTGAAAATGCCTGCTTTGGATGGGTCTTTCGCAGATGCCATCACAATTTCTTCCAGGGATTTGCTGGCTAGTTCGGTACCTTCAATCAGTTTGTTGAGATTGGTCACGTAAGCAGCGTGGTGCTTGTCGTGGTGGAACGAAAACGTGTTGGCCGACATATGACCTGACTCTAGGGCGTCAGCGGCGAAGGGTAACGGTGCAAGTGTAAATGCCATTGTGTTCAATCCTCTCTTGGTGACTTTTTTGGGTTGACTTTCCGGCTGTTGTCTGATTTGAGCCTAGAGTCCCTAGCTTAAGTTTATCAAGCTGTGGTAAATAATTCTTTACAATTTTTATATTTTATCTCAGTTGCAGCATTGTAGGATTTTGCATTCTGGTTTTCACCAAATTTACTAATCTCAGGTTTCACATAGCACAAACCTTTGCAAATAGTCAACCCGCTTGCGCGATAAATAAAAGTTTTGGGAAAATTGTCAACAGGCGGAAGTTTGATGATGGCTATAAATAAATTAAACCTGTTTTTTGTCAAAGATAACCTCAATTTAACTTAAGCTGTAAGCAAGTCAAACAGATTTCAGGAGCTGTCTATGCAAAATCATTCAAATAACCAGACCAGTAACCCCCCGCAATGGTTAAATCTGAAACTAATAGTCAGTGCTCTGGAAACAGTTCAAGACTTAATTGTAATTTCTTTGTGTATCGGTTTGTTCTGCTTCATGGTGATCGAACTGCGAGAAATGTTTTTCTCGCTGCTGCCTCCTTTGGATTTCCAGCAAGTGACGGCGGACATTCTATTTTTATTGGTTTTGGTGGAATTATTTCGGCTGCTAATTATTTACTTGCAAGAGCAGCGCGTTTCCATTGGTGTGGCTGTGGAAGTTTGTATTGTATCAGTTTTGCGAGAAATTATCGTGCGGGGAGTGCTGGAAACTCCCTGGGTTCAAATATTATCAACAGGCGCATTTTTGCTGGTTTTGGGAGTGTTGTTGATCATCCGAGTCTGGTTGCCGCCAACTTTTGAGGGGATTGATCCGGAACGCCGCATTGCTAGCAGAAATAGAAAGCTGTCAGAGTCTGAATCTTCTTCGGAGCCTGTCGCAGTCAATAGCAAGTTTAATTCTCATTGATTGTGGTGGGACAGGCGATTTGAGATTTGAGATTTACTCTACAGCTTGTCTCGTTACCATGTATGATGTCTTGTCAAACAATTACTATAAGGTTTGTAGGGAAGACTTTATTCCTTGGAAAATCCTGAAGAAGGACTAAAGTCCGAACGATCGAACCTATTTTTACGGTTATTCTATACAATCCTGAAGAAGGACTAAAGTCCGAAGGATCGAACCTATTTGATTGCGGTTGTTCGATGTGACACAATATTAGCCGTTAGCCTGCAATTCGTTTAAACGAGCCAACACTTCTTTCGAGTGAATCGCCGGATTAACCTTAACAAAAGTTTCCCGCAAAATGCCTTCAGGGTCAATAATAAAACTGTGCCGGGACGATATAAAACTCATCCAAGAACCGTAAGCCTTGCTGACTTTGCCGTCGGTATCGGCTAACAGCGGAAATTTCAAACCTTCAGCATCGCAAAATTCCGCGTGGGAGTTGACATCATCAGCGCTGATGCCGATAATTTGAGTGTTTTTTGCCAAGTATTTTGGTAAGTCTTGCTGGAATCGACGCGCTTCGATCGTACAACCCGATGTAAAATCTTTGGGATAGAAGTAGACTACCAGCCACTTACCGCGATAATCGGACAGCGAGACTTGTCCGCCGCCGCTGTTTGTCGGCAAACTAAAATCCGGTGCGGCTTGATTCACCGCCGGCAGCGTGCCGCCAAGCGCCAAGGCTGGAGGGGCAAAATTGAAACTCAGAAAGGCTAGACAAATTGCCAATAAAGTGCTAAAAAACTTGCGGCGGGAAATCATAAATTTAGAACTAGAACTGTACTTAACACAAGTTTACAGTTTTCTGATTAAATGGGTAGGGGCAATTCGCGGATTGCTTCTAATATCAAATCCGGCGTTAGCCACCCCTTGATGATTCGGCGGTTGAAACCGCAACTATACAAATAATGTCCGCCTCCGCGGACTCAAGAATAAAAGGGGTAGTCAACTCGGATCTGGTATAAAACCCAAAGATCTCTCACTAAAATAGCAATTTATTTATGAGCGCTGCACTCCCGTTAACAGGCAAAGTTACAGTAGTCCAGGTAATTAACGGTCAACCCGTTACGATCGAAGTAGACGGCACTAATGCCCCGATTACTGGGGGCAATTTTGTTGATTTAGTTGAACGCGGGACTTATGACGGGGTGATGTTTCACCGAGTCATCCGCCAGCCCGATCCGTTTGTGGTGCAAGGAGGCGATCCGCGCAGCAAAGATACTAGCATTCCCGCAAGTCAATTGGGAACGGGTAATTTTATTGACCCGGATACTAATCAGGGGCGCTTTATTCCTTTGGAAATTAAGCCGCAAGGCGCGGCGCAACCTGTTTACAACCAAGTTGTCACCCAGACGCCGCAGTTGCAGCACGTGAAAGGGGCCGTCGCCATGGCTCGTTCTACTGCTTTGAATTCGGCTTCTTCGCAGTTCTATTTTGCTTTGGATGCTTTGCCGTTTTTAGACGGCAATTATGCTGTTTTTGGCAACGTAACTCAAGGTTTTGACACTGTTAATGCGGTGCAGCAGGGCGATCGCATTTCCAGCGCCAAAGTCGTTGGAGGAATCGTCCCCAGTCGGGTTTCCAGTATTATTCCCAATACTGCTGTGTTGAATAGTTTTGTCAATAATACCAATTTTTTAAATCTACCTTTGCGATCGCTCAAATTGCCTGATGCCCCGAACACCTATCAAGTCACCGCCCAAGACTCGCAGCAAAACCCTGCTGGCGTGCGCGGAGGTAGCGGAAACGATCGCATTATCGGTTCACCAATTGATGATGCCATTAACGGCAGCCAAGGCAACGATACCCTCAGCGGCGAAGCGGGCGACGACTTTTTGCGAGGTGGTAAAGGTAACGATTTAATTAGCGGCGGTGTTGGTAACGATATTCTGAATGGCAATCTCGGCGACGATACTCTCAACGGCGATGCTGGGAACGACTTTTTGAGGGGCGGCAAAGGCAATGACGTGCTAATTGGTGGCGATGGCAATGATATTTTGATTGGAGATTCAGGAAATAATACTCTCACTGGTGGCGCAGGTGCAGATATTTTTGTTTTAATTGCAGGTGGTGCAGAAACAGACACAATTACTGATTTTATATCGGCCCAGGGCGATCGCATTGGCATTGGCGGTAGCAGTTTGTCTAACGTCGCATTCACTGCATCTGGAAGCAACACTTTAATTCAATTTGGAGGGGCTACTTTGGCCACTGTTCAAAACGCCACGCCCGCCGCAGTTCAAAGCGCTGCTTTTGCAATTGACTTTTCTACTATTTCCCGTCCCAATGACTTGCCAGTCGGCGATGCTGCCTTCAGAATAGGCTAAATTCAACATTACTGCTGCCATAACTATAGGTGTTGGGTGCGCGCTGCGCACCTGGCCCGATGATTTATTTCCACGAGCCAAGTTTCCCAATTCCACTAATAACATAGCTGTCTAAGTTTAGCAAGCGCATCTTGATAATAATCCATTCTCCCCTGCTGCTTAAACAGCCCTGCGGCTTTCTTAAAATCCTCAAATGCTCCCTGAACTTCTCTCAATTTATATCTAGTTACTCCTCGGTTGAAGTAAGCTTTGGCAAAATCGCGATCGAGGCGAATTGCTGACTCAAAATCAGCTAGTGCTGCCAGGGAATTTTCCATTTGCAGGCGGATAGCACCTCGGTTAAAGTAAGCTTGGGCTAAATTGGGTTTGAGCATCAGTGCCGAGTTGTAATCGGCGATCGCCGCAGTATAATCTTTTAAACGACTCAGCATGAACCCCCGATTGCTGTAATACTTGGCTCGGTAAGGATTGAGTTCGATGGCGGTAGTTAAATCTTCGATCGCAGAGTGTTTGTAACCTAATTTGTAGCGAGCCAAACCTCGATCGTTGTAAGCTGGCGCGAATTGCGGATTAAGTTTAATTGTGGCGGTGAAATTTGTAATCGCACCGTATAAATCTTGTTGTTCGAGACTTTTTAAACCCTGGGTGTAAAGCTTTTTGGTGTTAACCTTTAAATTTGCCTCTTGTCGGGCTTCAGCTTGCTCGCCAGAAAATACTTTGCCTGCTATATTAGAGAATCCCAAAGATTCGATCGAATTAAAAATAGTTGTGACAACTAATTGACTCGCCAGAAGGGGGATAGTTGACATCGGAGGGCTGGGGTTTAACTGTACGATCTTATTTTTGCCCACATTTCAGGTACTGACAGTGATATCCGTACTCTCACGCAGGTGATAAGTTTGATGAGATTTGGTGATGCACGGGCATTGACTTGTGCGATCTGAGTTGGGCTTAGTTAGTGATCTCGATCGCAATTACCGAAAATAGCGCCTACAACCCGCTAAATATCGTAGACTTAGGCGAACTGAGCGCTTGTCAGACGCTGTTTTCTGAAGTTCCTACCGAGATGATTTGGAGGTAAGCGAATGCCGGAGCGATCGCCACAGCCCTCCGCTAGTTGTAGGGATATTCCATCCGTAAATCCCGATCGAACTTGCGGCCATCTGATACCCGGTTTTGACGAAAAATATGAGTTGGGCAGCGCGGCATCCGTGAAGCAAGGGCGTTTCTCGCTCCGGGCCATCGCCCGTGACTTCCTGAGTTAAGTTGGGGTGCCTGCGCCCATCCCGAGCGACGACTTTTCACTAATATTTTTGAGTAATATTACTGATGAAAGTTGCCGATTATTTGTTATGCTTTGATTACACATCAAGAATCAATTGCGCAAATTAGTGTCAATGAAAAGAGTTCTGAGGTTAAAAACTTTATTCGCGGCCTTGTGGGCGATCGTGCTGTTCACTCTCTACTCAACCCCTCCTGCGATCGCCGCGAATGCGGAGGATTTGAGTCAGCTATTAAAAGATAATTGGTGCGTCAGCTTTCTGTGGAAGCAGTGCGATTTGAGCGCTGTCGATTTGCATGGAGCTAATCTCCAAGCAGCCAAGTTGAGCGGCGCTAATTTGTCCGGCGCCAACTTGTCCGGTGCTAATTTAAAAGATGCTGACCTTTCTGATGCAGATCTCAGTGGCGCCAATTTAGCAAATGCTGATATTTTGGGCACGGATCTCAGTCGATCAAATTTGACAGAAGCTAATTTCAACCGCACGAGATTGTGGGATGCTAATCTGACTTTGGCAAATCTGAGCCGCGCCAATTTACAAGATGCTAATTTGTTAGATTCTCGACTTTGGGGAAGCAATCTCACCGAAGCTAATTTAACTGATGCGACGCTGCACGGCGCTGATTTGCAATATGCTAATTTGGCTGAGACTAATTTGACAAATGCTGACTTGCACAGCTTCTTTTTTCGAGGTTCCAAACAAGTCACAAATCTGAGCAATTCTAATTTGGAAGGCGCTAATTTAACCGGAGCCAATCTCAGAGGTGCGCTGCTGGTAGGGACAATAATGCCCGACGGCTCTATTAATGAAGAAATGGGCGTTAATTTAAAGTAAAGTCGGTCTGAATCATTTCAGACACAAGCAATCACAGGCTTGGCGGCCGGTTTCACAATCTATTATTTTTCTGATTCAGTCAAAAAAAGTTGCTAAAGCTGGTTGAGGATGGTATCAAGATATCAATTTCCACCGAGGCGCGATTCAGCCAACAGGGATAGCTACGCTTGATGACCTTTTAACTCCCAACCAGCCAATCTCGGTAAAATCTCCAATCTCAAACCGAACCGGCGCGCATCTGTTACAATTTTTAACAGAGCCAGAACAGCACGCGCGTCTGAACTCGTCTGCATCGGGATACAAGCTGCCGACAGGAGTCGTGGAGATCGAAAAAAATTACATATCTAGTTTAAGCTTCCAGATTCATCCGTGAACTCAATCTAAAATCTAAAATTGACAACACTGGAGTCAATCTAAAATCTAAAATCTAAAATCTAAAATCGACTGATGGAAACCCTGCAAACCCAACTTTACCAACTCGCACAATTTGCTAATACTTTAGTAAACACTCAACTGACACACCTGAGTTTTGTCAGCGTCGGAGTGATTTTTATGGCAGGGTTGCTAACAAGCTTGACGCCCTGTATGCTTTCCATGTTACCGATCACGATCGGCTACATCGGCGGATACGAAGCAAAAAGCCGCCTGCAAGCCGCCGGCCAATCGGCATGGTTTGCCCTGGGATTGGCGACAACCCTTGCGGGTTTAGGCATTGTAGCATCATTTGCGGGTCAAGTTTATGGCAAAATTGGTCTGGGTTTGCCGATCGTTGTCAGCATAATCGCGATTTTAATGGGGCTGAATTTACTCGAAGCTTTACCCTTACAAATGCCGTCTTTCGACGCTGTGGGGTGGGTGCCGAAGAATTTGCCTGCGGGCGTGCGATCGTACTTATTGGGCTTAACTTTTGGTTTAGTAGCATCTCCGTGCAGCACTCCGGTTTTAGCTACGCTTTTAGCTTGGGTTTCCAAAACGGGAGATACCGTTTTAGGTGGTGTGTTGCTGCTGTTTTACGCTGCTGGTTATGTCGCTCCGCTAATTATAGCAGGTACTTTTACCGCGAGCATTAAAAAATTGTTAGAATTACGCAGGTGGTCGAGTTGGATCACGCCTGTTAGCGGCGTTTTGCTAGTAGGATATGGGGTTTTCTCCTTACTTTCCCGCATACTTCCCGCGTAAGCAAGGTTCGCAGCATCGGACTTTAGTCCTTCTTTAAAGATATAGCAATCATTGCAGGGTTCGTGATTTTTTTTTGAACGAACCGCGTTGGCGTAGCCTGCGCGAAGCGCTTAGACGCTAAGAACACGAAGGAAGAAAAAGAAAGAATTCACAATTGATTGAGAATTGCTAGATAAAAATAATATTTTCTTCCTTCTTCCCTCTTCCCTCTTCCTTCTTCCCTCTTCCCTCTTCCTTCTTCCTTCCTATGACATCAAAAGAAGTATTTCTATCCAAGCTATCAAACTGGGCGACTGCGCCTCAAAAGTTTTTTAAGCGAGAAATCTTGCCTGTGCTAGCAGATTTGCGGCTGGCAATTATCTTGCTGCTGGCGATCGCACTTTTCAGCATTTCCGGCACCGTTGTCGAACAAGGCCAATCAGTAGAGTTTTATCAATCCAACTATCCAGAACACCCAGCCCTTTTTGGCTTTCTAACTTGGAAAGTTTTGTTGATTGCAGGCTTAGACCACGTATACCGCACTTGGTGGTTTTTGTCAATCCTAATTTTGTTCGGCAGCAGTTTGACAGCTTGCACTTTTACCCGACAATTTCCCGCACTAAAATCTGCCCGCCGCTGGAAATTTTATGAAGAACCGAAGCAGTTTGAAAAATTAGCTCTCAGTGCGGAATTAGAAACAGTTGATTTAACTTCCTTAGAACAACTTTTACAGCAAAAAAACTACCGCATCTTTCGAGAAGGTGAAAAAGTTTATGCTCGTAAAGGCATAATTGGCAAAATTGGCCCGATTATTGTTCACGCCAGTATGCTGATTATTTTAGCTGGGTCGATGTGGGGCTCGATGACTGGATTTACGGGTCAAGAAATGGTTCCCAGCGGCGAAACTTTTAAGGTGCAAAATATCATGGATGCGGGGCCTTGGGCGGGGCCGCAAATACCGAAGGATTGGTCGATGCGTGTGAATCGGTTCTGGATCGATTATAGCCCGAGCGGGGCGATCGACCAATTTTACTCTGATTTGTCAGTTTTGGACAAAACAGGCCAAGAGGTCGATCGTAAAACAATTCACGTTAACGAGCCGCTAAAATACCGGGGAGTCACATTTTATCAAGCAGATTGGGCTCTAGCAGCCGTGCGAGTCCGCCTCAACAAAAGCCCGGTTTTACAACTACCAATGGCTCAGTTAGATACCCAAGGAAAAGGCAGAATTTGGGGTGCTTGGATTCCGACAAAACCTGATTTGAGTGCCGGAGTTTCTCTGCTAGCAAAAGACTTGCAAGGCACAATGTTAGTGTACGGTACGGATGGCAAATTGTTAACTACAGTTCGCGCCGGTACAGCGGTGGAAGTAAACGGAGTGATGCTGGCAATTGATGAAGTTGTAGGTAGCACGGGATTGCAAATTAAGGCCGATCCGGGAATCCCGCTCGTCTATACTGGCTTTGGGTTGCTGATGCTCAGCGTGATGATGAGCTATCTGTCTCACTCGCAGATTTGGGCTTTGGAAAAGGAAGGCAAACTCTATGTCGGCGGGCGCACTAATCGCGCTCAGGTAATTTTTGAAAGAGAGGTTGTGGAGATTTTGGACAAGTTGGCAGAATTGAAAACAGCAGATGCAAAAAGTGCGATATCCCCGACTTCTGTTGTTAGTCAAACCTAACCGTCTCAATCGGTAGGGTGCGCGCTGCGCACCTTACACGAATCGATAAATATGATGAAAAAGATTAGATACAGCCGTGATGTAGACGCGATGCTGATCGAAATTTGCGATCTCCCGATCGCCTATGCCGAAGATGAAGGCCAAATGATTCTACACTATTCTAGCAGTGGAGAACTGGTATTGATCGAAATCTTAGAGATCAAACAATTTATATCATCTGATTATGTCACACAAAATTACTGAAAAAATGGGCTTAGTTACCACCACAATCACAGTCACCAACCTAGTCGATGAAATTTTGCAAGAAAGAGGATTTATCACCCATAGTGAGGTGCGTTCTGTCACCTTAGAAAACGTCATAGTTGATACAGGTGCAACTCGCCTCTGTTTACCCGCACCAATTATCCAGCAATTAGGTTTAACACTCGATGAAGAAGTCGAGGTGAAAACAGCCGCAGGCATTCAAAAAGCACGTTTATTCAAAAGATTGAGTCTTGCTGTAGGGGAACGGAAAGGAGAGTTTAATTGTATGGAATTGCCGGGAGGTGAAGACCCCTTACTAGGCTTGATTCCATTGGAAAGTTTAGGTTTGCAACCGGATATTATCAAGCAAGAATTAATATTTTTGCCCCATCGCGGTCAAAATACCTATCACTTGGCTCTTTAACATTTCCTATTTATCATTAAAGAAGACCGGGCGGTTGAAACCGCGTCTATACAGACACTCACGCACTCGCCTGCGAGTTGAAGAACGACAGTTGAAATTATGTTATTTTTTCAGTCCGCGGAGGTGTTCGGCGAGCGAAGCCGAGTCGCGGACTTTGTTTGTGTAGACGCGGTTTCAACCGCCGTCTCATGTTTCTACTTCTCGTGCCGCACCTCAACCACAGTGTGCACGTTCCCCCGTGGCAAAAAATCGCCCTTAATTGTCACTTCCAGCGGCGAACAAGCTGCGACAAAATCGTCTAAAATTTGATTGATCGATTCTTCGTGAGAAATGTAGCGATCGCGATAACTGTTAACGTACAACTTCATCGCCTTCAACTCCACCACCCGCTCGTCGGGCACGTAAGTAACGTGAATCGTGGCAAAATCGGGATAGCCCGAAAACGGACACTTGCAAGTAAATTCCGGCAAAGTAATGTTAATCGTGTAGCGCCGCCCGACTCGCGGATTCGGGAAAGTAATTAACTCCCCTTCCAAAATCTCGCGTTCGCCGTATTTCATTGCCTCGGTACTTGACTTTGGCGACACATCTTGTTCGGTTGGGTAGTTGTTCATAGCGATCGACTGAAAACTTCTAACATTTAACTAAACTCACTATTAATATTTTTAACAAATATCTTGACGAATTATGTTGCGATCGATCTAATTGCAAATACTCTCAGGCTAAACTTAAAAAAGTTCACCCTCGCCATCTACAATTATGCAAAATACTACCTTATCTGACAATACATCCCCTGAGAACTCAAATACTTACTCTCCATCGGTACCGATTTCCCTCTATCGAGAAGTCACGGCAGAGTTGCAAGCCGCTCAAGCGATGCTAGACTCGCTCAAAACCCACAACCAGCAATTAGTTCAACAAAATCAACAACTGCGGCGAGAAGTAGAAACAGTTGTTCAAGTCTCCCAACAGTTACAGCAAGTCGTCCACTCGGCTCAGAACGTTACCCAGACAGGGATGCCCCAAATGCCCCCAGTCAAATTCAATTTCAGCGTTGAACCTGTGGGCCCAGCACCTGCAACCTCGCGGGCCAACTCTAGCGTACCTCAACCACCTCAGACAGTGGCTTTCCCCTTCCCCCTACCGGAAGCGGAGCCAATAGCCCCTCCGATGCCCCAGACAGTTCCAGAACAATTATTTACAGAGATTCCCGAAACTCCTTACCGTGTGCG
Source organism: Cyanobacteriota bacterium (assembly GCA_025362325.1). Taxonomy (GTDB): domain Bacteria; phylum Cyanobacteriota; class Cyanobacteriia; order Cyanobacteriales; family Microcoleaceae; genus Microcoleus. The sequence continues at coordinate 19,614 of JANYGO010000051.1, forward strand.
CTCTCAGGCGAAGAAAGCCTCAGACTTAAACGGATTGTGGTTGGCAATCGCGATTTTTCTGATTGTCATTGCCGCCTTCGGTGCAGGTTATTTAGTTGTCCGCCCTTTGTTGAAGGGAAAGTAAATTGCAACAAGAATCCCACGGCCCGAGCCGTGGGACTTTAACCAACACTTAGCATAAAATGTTCAAAGTTACGCTAATTTGCCACTATACTCTGGCGGCACTCGTTTCTACTGCACGAGGCGCATACTGCTCTTCACAAGCAGAACCTAGGCTGCCCACCCCGGGCTCGAAACCGCGCGTAAACTCAGTGAGTTTTACCTGTTTAGCTTCCAAAGCTGTCTGTAGCACCTTCATGGCTCGGTGAGGGTCGCCGGCTCCGCAGAAAAATAAGTCTGCGGCAAAATAACCGTGTTCAGGCCAAGTATGGATTGCTATATGAGACTCTGCCAAAGTAGCAGTAGCCGTCACTCCGTGAGGACTAAACTGGTGTACGCACAAATCGATGAGAGTAGCTCCTCCGGCTTCGATCGCATCGAGTATGGCGCGGCGGATACGTTCAGGATCGTTGAGGATGTCTCCAGGAGACTGCCAAGCATCAGCGACCAGATGGGTTCCCAATTGTTTCATTCTGCGGGGTTTTACCTTTAAGTTGTAATGTCTCAAACTTTTTAACGATAGCACGGAGTCTAGAAAAATTCAAGTATATTTCCAAAAAAAATATAAAATAGTGGGGAGTCATCTGAGGTAGTAGCGCGCCACTGCCAAAAAAACAAAGGTTGTGAAGCTTTTTTTAACTTCACAACCATCGCACTATCCTGCGTTTGGCTCATTCCCGACTGACAAGAACGACGACACTATCGAATATAGTATCAATCCCGGCTATGAGTAGCTCCATTCGGCAAAATAGCCCCGCTCAAAGCAGCTTCATTCAAATTAGCAACATTCAAGCTCGCTCCAATCAAATTAGCCTCCGACAGATTAGTTCCTGTCAAATTTGCGCCTGTCAGAGAACTTAGCAGCAAACCCGCACCCGACAAATTGGCGTGACTCAGGTTCGCCCCACGCAAATCCGCTTCCAGCAAGCTAGCACCAGACAAATTTGCACCGCTCAAATCAGCTCCCCGCAAAGAAGCTTTATTTAAATTCGCAGCCCTCAAATCAGCATGGTGCAGAATCAAACCATTCAAATTGGCTTTACTTAAATTAGCTCCTTGCAAGTCAGCACCGCTCAAATTAGAGCCATTTAAATTAGCTCCTTTTAAGTCAGCACCGCTCAAGTCAGCATTGCTCAAATTAGCAGCGCAAATACAAGCCTCCCGCAGACTTGCTTCGCTCAAAATCGCCCCAACCAAATTAACACCGCCGAGATTTCCGCGATTGAGATAAGCGCGAATCAGAATTGCTCCGCTCAGGTTCGCCCCATTCAAATCTACCTCGCTGAGAATTGCTCTAGTCAGATTTGCTCTGCTTAAATCAACTCCGCTCATGATTGCTCGGCTCAGCGTCGCCCCGCTCAAATTAGCCTCAGTTAGTTTCGAGCCGCTGAGCAAACAAGCTCCTACTAAACTCGCTCCAGTCAAAACAGCTTTGCTCAAGTCAGCCCGAGACAATATTGCTCCGCTGAGATTTGCCCCGCTAAAATCGGCTCCGATCGCCACAGTTCCAGTTAAACTAGAACTACCGAGGTTAGCTTCAATTAATTTCGCCTTAGATAAATTAGCTCCGCTCAAGTCGGCGCCGTTTAAATTAGCTCCAATTAGTTTGCTTCTAATTAAATTTGCCCCTTTCAAATTAGCGCTGCTCAAATTTGTGCGACTGAGATTAACTTCACTCAAATGAGCTGCAATCAGGTTCGCACCTCGAAAATCTCGTTCCCCGTTTCTATGTCTAGTTAAAAGTTCATCGGCACTTAAAATCTCAGTGAAATTCATAAAAAAAGTGAGTGAGTTTCCTTAGTTTCTCGATTTTCTATGTTGTCTGAAAGTTTGTAATGTCGTGTTTGCCAGTCAGTTTGTTCAATCAATACTGCTACAGTAACAGTTGTCAAAACTGGTTAATTCCTAGCATCACGCTGCTATTATAGCGCGTTATAACTTACGCTCATCAACCCGGTTTCTAATGAAAAATCTGGGGTGGATCGGGGCGGCAGTCATGAATAAACCGAGTTTCTCGCCCCCGCGTGTAAGTCCTGCAAGTCTTTTTGGTGCTAGTAGTTAGTTTGCGGTTGATGTTAGTTATTAATTGTTAGTTGTATTTATACTAACTGCTAATCACTAACTATTAACTACTAACCGTTTACCAAAATACTGAGAATTTGTCGATCGCTCTTGTCTTGGTCGATCGAATATTTGGGTTATTGCTGGCGGCATCCGCGCCACATTCTGACCCGAAAAATTGCCGCTACGGGCGATCGAACTTATGAGTGCAATCAATAAACAAGATCTCGGAGTTTCCACCCCAAAAGCCTTCTACATAAGTGCCTTCTATCTGCGATCGCCCGTGAAAGCCTCCGCCCGGTCAGCTCAGCTAGTGTCACCTCCCCCCACTGTGCTCCGTGCCAGTGAAATCCAACAGGAAGGCTGTTTCCGGGCGAGTGCCCAGCGAGTCCCAGGCTTTGCCAGCCATACGCTGCCATTCGCCTGAGATTTCGCGAAAAAATCTGCCGCGAGCCGTTCCCGTACTCCCGCGCTGCTGTGCTTGCTGTTAATGTGTACTCGATCCATGAGCGCTTGCGGTTCTAATTAACAGAACACCCGACACCAGACGCGCTCCCGGACATAAAAGCTGTTTCTGGGCTTCTCAAATGCTTCGCTGAGGCATTCCCAGAAAAACTATATTCATGCTGCAGGTCTTGCCAACGGCAATTTGGCTGCTAAAGCCAACCAATGACCAGCCTAAGTCTTGCGGTTCGGCGACGACAATATTATTCTACTAATAGTTGCCGACCACCGCAGACCCTACTCGGCGCGCGGGACGGGCTACTTCACCTGTATAAGTGGCCCAAATTAGCCGCCCCATAATTAAAGATAGTCGTTGTTTGACTAACCAAGCAATATCTGCTGTAATTTATGTCATCAAATTTGATAATACTGCGGGGTTTGCGATCGAGCTGTAGTGAGTGTTACAGACTAAAAAACGGCAGTTATTTTTGTTGGTGTAAAAATTTATAGAGCCGATCGAGCCGCCGACAAAAAGCCCAGCTCGCAATCTCAAAAGTTAACTTTTGACAGAAAGTTTTTTTTAGTTTCCAGAACAAAACCAAAGCCGGCTTTCACAGAAAAAGCCGACTTTTGAGATCATCTTACAGGCCCTAGGCTAAACGCTTGCGCCCTCAACAATCCGAGCGAGCAAGTGCGATTACCTTGCCGGAATTAGAAACAATACCCAAACCAAGTCTCAACTATCAAACCAGAGGGCGGCGGGTAACGCCCTGATTGGGGTCGTAAACACCAGCCGTAGTATCAACGCCGGGAGTGCCCGGAGCGCCATAATCTGCGCGAGCGCTATCGACGCTGGGAGAGTCGTAGGTCTTCCAATGCTGAACGCCTCCGCGGCTCATCACGGTTTCAGCTTTAGCGACTTCTGCTTCGCTACCGTCAATCAGCACCAAGTAATCTCCCCGCGCCACCCGATCGTTGTATGCTCTAGCTTCCTCTTCCGGAATTCCCAAACCGACTAAAGCTCCGATCAAGCTGCCCGCAGCCGCACCCAAAGCCGTACCGGCGAGTGTAGTGGCGATCGTCGTAGCCGCAGCTCCAGCCAGCATAATCGGCCCGATACCCGGAATTGCCAGCGCGCCGAGACCTACCAACAAGCCAGTCAAACCGCCCAACGTGCCGCCTGTGAGCGCGCCCTTGGTCGCCCCCTCATCAGCCTTGTTGTCCGCATTGTCGTGCACGTCAATGCCTGCGATATCCCCTTTAGAGTCGGCATCCTTGGCGATCACCGAAACCCGATCCATGTCAAAACCAGCAGTTCGCAGTTCTCCCAGCGCGTGTTCCGCCTCGCCGCGGGTGGAAAACACGCCCACAGCGCGCTTGTGGTGGGCGAGAGCTTTGCGACCGGTATCTGCCGGCACATCGTAAATGCCCCAATCGTGAATGCCCCGCACGCTCATAATTCCTTCGGCGGTAGCAAGTTCGGCATCCGTTCCTTCGACGAATACCAAATATTCTCCGCGCGAGAGGCGATCGCCATAAATTTTAGCTTTGGCTTCGGGAACGCCCAAACCCACCAAACCGCCGACCAAACCGCCCGCAGCAGCTCCAATCGCGCCTCCGACAGCAGTGTCAGCCAGCAGAGTGGCGATCGCGCCCCCCGCCATCACCGGGCCAACTCCCGGAATCGCCAGCGCCCCAATGCTGCCCAGCAACCCGATCAAACCGCCCGTCACCACTCCGGCCGTCGCGCCTGCTTTCGCGCCGCCGCCCACTTTCTCGTCGGTACTCTTAGCAGCACTAGCGCCCGCAATTTCGCTGCTGCCATTGAGATTTTCGCCAACTACCGAAACCTGATTCATCGGAAACCCGGTACTTTGCAGCTCCATCAAAGCTAGTTCCGTATCGCGGTAATTAGAAAAAGAGCCTACAGCTCGTTTATGTTGACCTAAAGCCATTTGTTTTCTCCTACAAAATAAACTACTTTTACACAACTACAGAATTTATGCTCTGCGCTTGCTGCCATCAATCACATTTAGTCATTTTTTTCCCACATTTTTCATCAATCGCTGGGAATAACCTCCCTCTCTATCTTCAGGCTGGTTTCCCACTAATTTTCAGCAATTGGAAATTGGCAAGGGGAAATTACAGATAGCACGCGAGTTTTGAGTTGGGAGTTTCGAGTACGTGAATCTTAAATTCTTTAACTTAAAACCCCGCTACCCGGAAGAGTCACGCAAGCGTTGCGAGCCACTTTTAAAGCAATTATAAACTGCCCAACGTTCCCTCAATATTCATCCGTTAAATCCGTTACACAATCCGTTGCCGAACTTCCTTCTTGCTTCAAATTTATTACTTGCTAGGCGATGCGGGTGCAGCGGGGGCGACAACAGCCGTAACATTCACCGATTTCACACCCTTAATCTGTTTAGCTAGCGGCTCAATTTTAGCTAAATCTGTTTGATTGGGAACTGTGCCGCCTATGATAACAGCCCCGTCTTTTGCCTCAACAGTTAGCTGACCTTTAGTAATGTTCACTTCCAACTTGGAACGAACTTCACTTTTCAGGTCGCCATCGGCTCTGTTTGTATCCCCACCCGTCACATTGTTGCGCTGTTCTCTGGCCCTGATATCAGAATTTGCTTGAGCTTTGCGAACATCGCTAGTGGCGTCGCCCTGAGTTTTTTGAACACTCTCCGCTGGGGGCGGGCTCTTGACATTTTCTGTGGTAGAATTAGGAGCATCGGCGCTAGTTTTAGCGTCGCCAGTGCAAGCAGAAGCTCCAAATAATAGGAGGCCGCTGAGCAGAATTGGTGTTAATTTGTTCATAAATATGTTAATACCCTCCAGGTAAGCTGTCGATGAGCCAGACTTCGTTGAGCTAGATATTGAGCTAGATTAAGGCACACAACATTTTAGTGGGTGCTTCTTTCTGCTATCTAAAAAGCCTTAGATCAAACATATAAAATTGAGGAAGCCGCTACATCGCTCCACAGGTGTAAATTTTACCTCTATCTAACGATAGATTACAAAAAACCAAATAAGGTATTAGGTCACATTTAACTTAATGAGTCCTGAACGCACTATTATTCAAAAAAAGCGATTGATTCCCGGATTTTTCATTGCCAAAGCCAAGATTTTCCTACAAACCCAGTTCCCTCTCCTAAGTTTTCTGAATAAAGTCGCTCGCCCCCAACTAAAATCTCCCTCAACATCCGTTAAATCCGTTTCACAATCCGTTGCCGAACTTCCTCAATCAAAACAAACGAAAAGAGTCGAGAAATTTTTGAGCATTTTCTGATTCTGGGGTACTGACAACCAGCCCGTAAACGCGGGTGTCCACCAAAAACACCTGGCCTACACCCACAGGTTGGTTGGGAGAAAGCGACTGAAACTCAAACTCTTTTCCCGGATAGCTGCCGAGGGAAATATCTCTTACTTGCAGCAATTTAGCATTGGCCGCCACCACAAAGAAATCAACGGCATTATTTAAAGTAATTTTGATATTATTGTTGCTGAGCCGAAAATCTAGGTCAAAGTATTGCAGTAAATAAGTATCTTTGTTTTTTAATACCGACCTGTATGTATGAGCGGTAATTTGAGTTGAATAAGTTTCGGAATTAATTTTAGGAGTTCCCGGCATATCGATCGCAAACTGACCCATCGCCGAGCAAAACGGCTGCCACTCTGGCGTCTCAATTGCAGCCCGCAGCGGGCTTGGTTGAGCTGTTGCGGGACTGGCCAACTTGAGGGCCGAGACAGCTAATGTAGCAGTAACTAAGATGATCCGCAGCAATTTCATGTGGGTAAAAAATATATTTGTCCGATCGATCTGCGCTAGCCTAGAAATATATCCGCAAACGAGGGATTTATGCTGAATACTATGCTGAATACTATATTTACTCAACGGCGAGGCAGTTCGATCGCCCGATCGCCCGATCAAACCACTAAAACCAGTAAAACCAATAAAACCAATCTACTCGCTGCTGTAAATACTTGGCTAGCCGTGTGTCTGCTGGCTGCTGTCACAGCTTGTGCAAACAGCCCCAACAGTAAGCTCCTCGAAGAATCCGTAGCCGCCGATCCAAAATTACAACAAAATCCAGTGGTTTTCTCGAACCCGTCACCAGCGACAGCAGTTGAAACAAACTCTACAGCCAAACTTCCTCCCGATTTCCCGACAGAGATTCCACTCTATCCTAATGCTCAGTTAATCGATGTTGGTGCGCCAACCGATGCGTCGCAAAAAAACGTGCGGCTGCGCTGGGAAAGCACAGATCCGGTTAATTCGGTTCAGAACTTTTATCAGTTAGAGTTTGGGCGCCGCAACTGGAAAATAGTCAGCCTCCCAACCGCCGACGGACAAGGTTCCTTAGTCGCAACCCGAGATAATTTGCGGGTAACAGTGTCACTTTCTCCTACTCAAAAAGTAGGGGGTTCTACAGAATTTGCGATCGACTACAGCAAAGAGGGCCCAGAAATTGCAGCCAGTCCTCAACCTAACAATTCCGAGTCTAGCGCATCTCCAACCGCTTCACCAACTCCATCTAATTCAGAGGGAACTACTCCAACGCCATCGGCTTCGCCAAAATCAGCAAAAGTTAGCCAATTAGACAGTCAAATTCCTCAACAGTTGCGGCAGTATGTGGCAGATTTGGCTCAGTTGGAAGTGCTGAAAGTGCGATCCTCTCCGAGGGCTTCGCTAACGACAAAAAGTGCTAATTTAGAAACTGGCAACACTTTGCCCGAACCCAACAAAATTGTCACTCGCCGCGAATACGCCCGCTGGTTAGTAGCAGCAAACAATCAGATTTATACTAGCCGTCAAGCGAAACAAATTAGATTAGCAGTAGATTCTAGCGAACCGGCCTTTTCTGACATACCCAAAACAGACCCGGATTTTTCAGCAATTCAAGGTTTAGCAGAAGCCGGTTTAATTCCGAGTTCGCTTTCTGGAGAAACTAAAGATGTGAAATTTCGCGCGGATGCACCTTTGACTCGCGAAACAATGATTCTCTGGAAAGTACCATTAGATACTCGTCAAGTGTTGCCGACAGCTAACATTGACGGAGTGAAAGAAAAGTGGGGTTTTCAAGATGCTTCTAAGATTGATTCCCAGGCGTCGCGGGCAATTTTAGCTGATTTTAACAATGGAGATTTGGCGAATATTCGTCGCGTTTTTGGTTTTACTACTCTGTTTCAGCCCAAGAAATCCGTGACTCGCGCCGAAGCGGCTGCTAGTTTGTGGTATTTTGGCATTCAAGATCAGGGATTGTCGGCTAAAGATGCTCTGGAAGCAAAGTCTCAACCTACTCAGTAGAGTTGTTTGGGGTAGTTAAAAGTTTTAAACCAAGCATCTACTTATAAAAGAGGTTCGATCGTTCGGACTTTAGTCCTCAGAACAAGAAGGACTGAAGTCCGAACGATCGAACCTTTCCGACACCATACATCGGCCTCTCTGCGCGTGGCCCGGCGCACCCTACGGGATAGATTTTTTTCCCTTAGTCTTAATTTCTGTATCCTTCCACACTACCGCCGCATTTTCCTGAAATATTTTGTACGTATTTTAACTAACACTTTTCAAACCTCTCAGTATGATTCCGGATGCAGTAGCGGCCTTAACGATAAATGAAAAAGAGTGTTTGAGCTCTGGGAGAGCGTTTTTCAATGTACGATATGACCCGATTCACCCCGCAAGACATGGCGAAATGCAGCTTAGTCCTGCGCCAGCTCGGTAGAAATACTGCTAGTATGGAAGCCACCTGCCAGAAGATTGTTAAATATATTTACCAACATTTTTGCAATTCGCAAACGGGAGAAAATACCTGTGTTTTGGTGCGTTTGTTCAAAACTCATCCCTACGGGGAATTAGAAGACTCATTGCAACAATCCGCCCGCCGCTTGATGAACGGTAATTCCCCCGCCGCCGACATGAAATGCTGGACTTTGCTAGCAGCAGCAGGCGCAGAACCGCAGTGGAATTCTCGGCAGACAGCAGCCGAAAATACTGCTATTCCGTTAGTTAGGGCCGAATTAGTAGCTGAAATGCCTGCGATTTCGGAAATAATCCGGCAGTTTGGTTTAGACATTCCTACAGTCATCGGAATCGAGCGAGAAAGGTTGCTGCAATTAGAGCCCGCAGTATTAAATATTTTTCACGTATCAGAGGCAAAAGGCAGCCCCTTGATTCCCGAACAAGATTCCTTAATTATTCCCTACCAAGTCAAGTCTGTCTTGGGATTTGGGGGACTTCTGCCGTCTGGAAGTTTGTTTGCTGTAGTGATGTTCCTGAAAGTTAAAATTCCCCAAGGTACGGCTGAAATGTTTAAATATTTGGCACTTAGTGTCAAAACAGCCCTGTCGCTTTCTGACGAAGAAGTTGTCTTTAATTCCTCAATGAATGCTGCCAATTTTGTGAAAAATAACAATATTTACGAAACAGAATTACTGGAATATCAAGTGGCAAATCTGATTCAATTGCTGGATTTTTCGGAACAGGAAATGCTCAGACAAGCCGATCGTTTTCAACGGATAATTGACAAGTTGCAGCGGGAACTTGCCGATCGCAAAAACAAGGAACAAGTTTTGCCAGCAAGTCAAGAACCCTTCACAGGCATCCTCAACATTGCAAAAGATGGTATTGTTCGCGTCGAGAAAAATCAGGGAAGTCAGCGTTTCAATCAAGGGGAAGAACAGATTTAACCCAAGATCTGTTAAAATTGGTTTGATCGTTCGGACTTCAGTCCTCTGATTTTTAGGAGGACTGAAGTCCGAACGATCGAACCTTATTGAGAGTTCGGGGTTCGGGATGCTAAGATCGAGCCGTACCATTTATCTATTGGTGTTTGCTTTCCGATCCGAAATCCTAAGTTTTCAATAACTTGTCGGGTTTCGGCGTGAGTGTGACCAGACCACAAGTGATATTCTAAAGAAAGGTTTTGCACGAATTGCCAAGTATCTTGGTCTTCAAATAACAACCATTCTGCGCCTTCGCAGTCTACTTTGGCTAAATCGACGCTGCCGCCAATTCGCTCGATCGCCCTGCGAAATGATACCATCGGTACGTCGCCGCTTTCGCTGACAGTCGATCGCGTTTTTCCCGATACTTCCCGAATATCGAGGACTACTCTACCATCTTCGGCTCCTACAGCCTCCATAAAATATGTAAAATTTGCGATTTGAGATTGATGTTTGAGGTAATTTTCCAAGTTGGGATTAGCTTCGTAGGCGTGAATCACGGCCTGGGGAAACCTGTTCCTCGCAGCAATCGGAAATAACCCAACATTTGCTCCAATATCAATAATTGTCTTCAGCGATTTGGATAATTGTTCGACTCCGTAGCAGTCGTCTAAAAGCACTTCTATAAATTCTCCGTCCATGCCTTTCTCTGAAGGCACGTTGACTTGATGGCGCTTTCCTTGCACAAGCAAATTATCTGGCAATTGAAAACTAGCAACTCTGTTAAATTTTATTCCTAACTTTTTTGCTCTAATTTGGCGCTGCATCAGTTGCACTAATTTATTGAAAAGCATAGGGAAATATTGAGAATATTTTCAAGTTTATGATAACAATATTTCGGACTATATCTCACGTAGGGGGCGAGAAACCGGGTTTCTACGAGTTTTGGGTTGGGTAACGAGAAATCTCGGAAGAAACCGGGTTTCTGAGGTCAGTATTTGTAAGGTGCGTCGCTTAGAAATTATCGATTGAATGCTGCATGATTTTCAATGGCGACACACCCTACGACTACTGTTACATGAGTTGGAAAAATTGTATTACTTCAAAAAATAGGATTACTAGAGAGAGTTAATCTGCTTTAATATATGTCAAAATGCGCTCCAAAACACGAGAATCAAAAATGTTAGAGTTCGATCGCCTGTTCCAAACAATCGAAGAATTAGTCATGCTGCACTCCCCCAGCGGTGTAGAGTCGGAAATTAACCAGCGGTTGATGGAAAAGTTCGCCGCCCTGGGAGTGAATGCTTGGATCGATCGCGCGGACAATGCGATCGCCCTAATTAAGGGCCGCAATCCTTCTAAGTCGATCGCCATTACCGCCCACAAAGACGAAATTGGCGCCCTAGTTAAAACAATAGGCGAGATCGGCCGCATCGAAGTCCGCAGATTGGGTGGCGCGTTTCCTTGGGTTTACGGCGAAGGCGTTGTCGATTTGCTCGGAGACAAGCAAACAATTAGCGGCATTCTCAGCTTTGGGAGTCGCCACGTTTCTCACGAATCCCCCCAAAAAGCTCAGCAGGAAGATGTTTCTTTAAAGTGGGAAAATGCCTGGATCGAAACTAAGTGTACCGCCGAGGAATTAGCCGAGGCGGGAATTCGACCGGGCACGCGGATGGTGGTGGGAAAGCACCGCAAACGCCCGCTGCGGCTGAAGGATTGGATCGCAAGCTACACCCTCGACAATAAGGCTTCTGTGGCGATTTTGCTGGCTTTGGCGGAATGTTTGAAAGAGCCTGCGGTGAATGTTTATTTGGTAGCGTCGGCGAAGGAGGAGGTTGGGGCGATCGGGGCTTTGTATTTTACGCAGCGGCAACCGTTGGACGCGCTGATTGCTTTGGAAATTTGCCCTCTGGCGCCAGAATACCTGATCGACGACGGCGAAAACCCGGTTTTGCTGGTTCAGGACGGCTACGGAGTTTACGATGAAGGATTGAACGGGGAGTTGCGCGCCGCAGCCGCAGCAGCCGATGTAGATGTACAGTTGGCGGTAATTAGCGGTTTTGGGAGCGATGCTTCGATCGCCATGAAGTTAGGGCACGTAGCCCGCGCCGCTTGTTTGGCTTTCCCCACCCAGAACACCCACGGGTTCGAGATTGCTCACTTGGGGGCGATCGGCAACTGCGCCGCCATCCTGAAAGCTTACTGCGAGGGGCTTTCGGACGAATAGCAAAAAAACTTTCGCAAAGTAGTTGACAGATTGGGAAAGATTAGTTAATGTAATAAAGGTGCGGAACACAAGCAAACGCAACAAAACGCGCCCCCATCGTCTAGAGGCCTAGGACACATCCCTTTCACGGATGCGACGGGGATTCGAATTCCCCTGGGGGTATTGAAAATTTAAGTTTGATATCAAAATGATATCTAGTAATTGGTAAAGCCCACAAGCCGAATCCAAACGCTAGGTATCGTTTTTGTTTTGGCGCTCGGCTTCTGGCCCGCTTTTAGTTAATTGTGCAAATCCTTTTCAATCAAATCGATCAATTCAAGAATATTAATTAAACAGCTAGGTTCAACATTTGACTCTTCCCGAATATGAACGTGATGGGGAAAATTGGGTAAGTTCGGGAAATGCTCGACATTATCCCACCGCTTCCGTAAAGTTTGCTGGGTTTCATCCATCCACTGATATCGATAACTTTCCGTGATGCAACGATTATTGAGAACCGTAAAAAATTCTACAACTTCTAAAAAATCCCATTCTTGAGGGTTAACCAAGCGCGAAAATATCCGCTTTCGAGCAATGCTCGTTCTTTAACAATTACACAGAGTTGACAGCCAAGCTAGCCAGCAACTTGGCTTTAATTTCCGCGATATACTGGGCTGATATCATGCTGGGGAATTAGAGAGAAGAATCTGCCAGCGTTCTCCAACAGAAGACCACATTTGATAAAAAGAACTCCACTCGACAAAATCAAGATCATCTCCTAATTGTCCAGCCCTAAATTTTGGGTAAAATTCAGCGGATGACATTTGATACTGGGTTTCGTATTGCTTTAAATCTGTTTCTAGTTCTGCGGCTTGTTGTTGAGCAATCGTAATTTCGTGGGCGATGATTTTTTGGAGCGCTCGTTCTACAACTTCGCTCACTTCGCCTCGGTTATAGAGTGTTTCTAAAATTTTGAGCTGTTCCAGAATTTGATTTTGGGTTGCCATTGCCGAAGGGTGGATAATTTGGCTTGAATTGAGTTTAACTTAATTTAATTTGAATGTGGGAAGGGCGATCGCACTGCACTCGGAAAATTATTATTTCGAGTGCAGTGCGGAAACCACATTCCCAATTACCCATTACCAATTACTAATTACCCATTACCCATTCCCGAGCATATTTATTTCTCAGCCATTTTATCGAGTTTTTCCTTAACCAATAAATCGAAGAAAGCACGCAGCAAAAATAAGCCACCGCATCCCGCAACAGCAAAAGCGACGATCGCCCCCGTTTGATATCCGCCCACCAGCAGCACTGCACCCGACAGCACCCCAAAACCAGTCACACAGGCAAAAATCAGAGTCTTAAGGGCTAAATTGATGCGTTTCAGGGCGCGATCGCTCTCGATGTTGCGGACGCGAATTTGCAGCTCCCCATCTTCAATCCGCCGCTCCAAACGCTTGAGGAAAACTTGCGATTTGCTCGGCTGTTGCAACTTGTAGGTAATAAAAGTTCGCGCTTGTTTTGCCAATTCTCCGATCGCACTTCCCCGCCCTTTGCTCACCGCAATACTCTTGACAAAAGGCTGAGCCGATGCTAGGAAATTGTAGTGAGGATCGAGAGTTCTAGCAATGCCGTCGAGAGTCGTCACCGACTTGACAATAAACATCATTTGTGCTGGCAGGCGAAACGGTTGCTGCTCGAACATGATGTAAAGTTCGTTCTTAATTTCATTAAAAGCTTGAAAGTCGATCGGCTTATCAATAAACTTATCCAACAGAAAAGTAATCAGCCTCCGCACCGGCATCATATCCGGCATCGGCTCAACTAAGCCGATCGTAATTAAAGTATCCAGTAACTCATCAGTATCCTTTCTCATCACAGCAAAAAAAGTCTTGACCATTTGGTCTTTAGCCAGAGACTTCACCTCTGCCATCATCCCAAAATCGTAAAAAATTAAGCTACCATCTTCAGTTACTGCCAAATTGCCCGGATGCGGGTCAGCTTGAAAAAAGCCGTCTAGCAACAATTGCTTTAAATAACAACAAATTCCGAGTTGATTGAGCTTGGCAATATCTACTCCAATCGCCTCTAAACTAATCCTATCATCTACCTTAATGCCGGGAACATATTCTAAAGTCAGCACTTTTTTAGTCGTGTATTGCCAGTAGACTTTCGGGACAATAATCTGAGGAAATTCTTGAAAATTATGGCTAAAGCGATCGGAATTTTTACCTTCTTGCACGTAGTCGATTTCTTGATATAAAATCTTAAAAAACTCGTGATAAATAGATTCTAGGTCATACTTGCGCGTCCCAGGCAAATGCCGATCGCAAAAACGCATCACTTGCCGCACCGCCTTCACATCCAAATCGAATAAACTTTCCAAACCCGGGCGCTGCACCTTTACAATTACATCTTCCCCAGTGTGCAGCCTCGCTTTGTGCACCTGTCCCAGACTCGCTGCCGCGATCGGCAACGGGTCAAAATCGCGGTACAAAGCATAAATATCCTTGCCTAACTCTGATTCTACAAGAGCGATCGCCTCTTCGGAACTAAACTCAGGAACCCGATCCTGCAACTGTTCCAACTCCTTGACATACTCCAGCGGCAACAAATCCGCACGAGTCGAGAGAGACTGCCCGATTTTAATAAAAGTCGGGCCTAAATCCAGCAAAGTATTGACCAACCAATGAGCGCGAATTCTTCTAGTATGAGGAGAATTATTTTGCAGCAGTCCATCCCACCACAAAAAAAACATAAACTTTGCCGTCGCAGAAAAAACGTCTATTTGTCGTGCCAGTGGCGAATATTTAGAACGTTGCCAACGCAGAGTTTTAGGTGCAGCTTTTGTGAGCATAATATTGGCTATCTAGTTCCATGCACCGCGATGATTTTCTTTTTAGGGGAGATTCCTGGGTTCAAAAACCAGCTTCGATCTACAATAAGACGCGTTGCAGGCATTTGAAACAGTTAAAAAAATAGGTTTATTTGGTCAAGACTGTGTAATAAGCTAATCCAGTTATACGACCATAGTTAAGTTCGTAGTAAGGACTTTAGTCCTTATTAATTGAGCGAGAGAGGACTTTAGTCCTCACTACAAACATCAGCAATTTAGACGCGCCACCAGACAAACAATTCAAACAGGAGAATTTGGTAGCGTTTGCCACAGTTCCCCATCTCCCTATCAAGGCAAGTCTTCCCCTGTTCCCTGCCAATTAAGGGCCGCTTCTCAACCGAACTATTCTTCTAGATTAGAGAGTTTCGCTGGAAATTGCGGCAGAGTCAGAGTAAAAGATGTGCGCCACAACTCGTCAGCTTCAAAACTTTCTGCCGGACAGCTAGACACATCAATGGTACCATTCAAGTGCTCTACTAAACACTTTACCAGCGCCAGACCCAAACCCGTACCGGGAATAGCTTGGTCAGTAATGCCAGTGCCGCGGCGGAACTTGTCAAAGATGTGGGGCAAATCAGCAGCAGCAATGCCGGGCCCGAAATTAGAAACGCTCAGGACAATACAGCCGGCCGCCTCAGACGCCTCGAAAACAACCGCAGTTCCCGAAGCCGAGTATTTTCCAGCATTCGTCAGCAGTTCCAGCAGCACCCGCTTGAGAATGTCCGGGTCGGTTTCCAAGCGGGCAAACTTGGGCAAATCCACCTTCAGAGTCAATTCCTTATCCGCCCACTGTTTCTCAAAATCCCCAGCTAAATCTTGAATTAAACGCTTGAAATCGATTTTGATTAGAGAAATAGGGACTTGCTGAAGCTCAAACTGCTTGAGGGCCAGCAAATCGTTAACCAGAGCGGTTTCCTTAGAACACTGCTGCTCTAGAATGTCGAGATACTTAACCCGACTCGCTGACGGCTGTTCAGCTTGTTTGAGCATTATAATCGCCAGCTTCATGATTGTTAAAGGGGTGCGCAACTCGTGACTCAGAGTGCTGAGAAATTCGTCTTTAATCAGCTTCAATTTGCGCAGTTGCTCTAGTTGATTGGCAGATTGTTCGTACAGTTTCCCCTGTACGTCGAGACTTTGCTGCAATTGAGCGGTTCTGTCTTGGACTAGAGTTTGCACTTCCTTGAGCGTCTGAGTTG
Organism: Cyanobacteriota bacterium; assembly: GCA_025362325.1. Taxonomy (GTDB): domain Bacteria; phylum Cyanobacteriota; class Cyanobacteriia; order Cyanobacteriales; family Microcoleaceae; genus Microcoleus. The sequence goes on from JANYGO010000051.1 coordinate 35,257, forward strand.
CGATAATCGCCCTGCTCGCTTGAGCGCACACTAATTCTAGAACTTCCAATTCTTCAGGACTCCAAGTGCGCGGCTCGGAGTGCTGCAAAACCAAGAACCCCAAGACTGTTTCCTGTCGGCTGGCGCCCGTGAGGGGAACCAGTATCAGCCCGCGAATGCCTTGGAGTTTCAATATTTCTGTGGCGCCCTCTTGTTCCTTGCTGATTAATTCGCCTGCGTCATCGAGGGCGAGGGGTTTGGGTGTGCTGTGGAATGCTTTCTCGCACAAACTAGATTCCGACAGCCAAAAAGCGGGAGAGTTAATTGGTTTTAAGTTGGGGATTTTGGATTTGGAATTAGCAGTTTTTTCCTTGTTTTTTGTTTTGGCATTCGTGCTTTTTTTTCCCACATCGCTTTCTGCTATTGTCTGTTTGTTTGCATCTTTTTTCAGAGCGGATTCGCAAACTAATTCGACTTTGGCTTTGGGCTTTTGATTGGGGGAGGAAGTGGTTTTTAATAGGGGGTCTGTATATTTCAACAGCAGGATTTGACCTCTATCTACTTCCAGGCTATCGACGGTATTTTTAATAACTTGCTGCAAAATTAGATCGATTTCTGAACTCGTGTCGATCGCTGCTGCAACTGCTCCCAGGAGATTTTTGTATTTAGCTTCTCGCTGTAACTGTTCGTTTAAGCTAGCAATTTCTTGAGTTTTTTGAATGTGAGAAATCGCGATGCCGATCGCGTCAGATGCTGCTTCTAGGCGCTTGCGATCGGCTGCCGACCACTCGTGAGGTTGCGACTTACCCACAATCATTATCCCATTTACAGCCCCTCCAAACCGCGTAGATCCTGCCAAAATTGCCCGACAAGGCAGCGGTGGCACAGCGGAATTTGGCGGTGAAGCGGCCTGACTATCAAGATAGTCGGATACCGCCACGATCTCGCCGTCTGCTAGCACCTTTGCCAAGACGGGATGTTCGAGTGATATGCTAGGCGATTGTAATCCTGTGGTTTGCCAGTTTTCCGGTGTTGGGGTTGAATCAGTAGCATTGGCAGCATTTGGGCGATCGCTCTTATTTTGCCAGCAAGCATTGGGATTTACTACTTTCTGCTCCGCTACAGCAGCAACCAAACAAAAATCTGCCTGACAGGCCGCCCCCAAAGTATTTGCTATTTGCAGCAGGATCTCTCGATCGAAGTTGGTCGCGAGAATTTGGCAAATTTGCCGCCCCAGAAGGGCAGGATCGACCTGGTACTGCATAAGACGATCCAAAAAATTTTGGACTGATACTGGTTCTCCGATTTGTGGTAGATGCAAAGTGCAAGACTCTGACGCCGATCGCTCGATCGGAGTAAAGTCTTGATTTCCCTGGCGATCGATCATGGCAACCAAGCCTTTATTTTAAGATGTTTGAGCCGGAGTGCGCTGCAAATACAGAACCTACCCATAACTGTCTGCTTGACTGTTATGAGCCTGCTTTCTGTGTTTGCACAGCCCGTCGGCGGGTCACTAGAGCGGTGAAAAATCTACCCGATTTGACCAAGGTCTATTTTCCTGTTTTTTACCCTTCGATCTGTACCAGATGAACTTTACCATCCTTTACCGGATGAGGATAAATCCCCTTCTCACTAATTTTGACACTTATTAGTATGAAGCAGATCTAGAGATCGCTTGGTGACACCCCTCTCCTGGCTCTGTGATGTTTCCTATTTAAGTTTGTGATCCTCGAAAATTTTTATTGTGATACAGATCTGCCGATCGAGTGATGCCGATCGCAAAAATTAAAAATAAAAAAAATACTCATAACAGAGCTGAGAGTTTCCGACTTTTTGCTCAAAAACTCATTTCTCACAGCTCAAGGAGACGCTGAGCAAGCCAAGATTGTTAAATTTATCCGACTTACCTGCTTACTTATTTTGTGCTTCCTGTTGGGCTGTATCGCTATTTTGGCGGTAAAGTGTCGTCCGGTTGACAGCAGTTGTGTAGCGGGGATGGTTGGGGGGCACGGCGGCCATCAAATCCGAAGCTTGCTGCCACTTAGTAGCTACTACTAACCAATTTTCGCGAGATTGAGCGGTTTTGCCGTCGGTGGCTGCTTGCGAGGCGACTCGCACAGCTTGTGAAAAAGAGTCAACAGCAGAATTAGCAGTCTCCTTAGAAATTTTCAAAGCAGGTTTTGCCTCCGAGGGAGTGGCACTGGCAACTGCTTGGGTGGTGGCTTCTGTGCTGTTTGCCACTGGGGAATTGAGTCCTTTGTAGATGGCGGCCGTCGCAGCGAGCAACAGCACGCTCAAGCTGACGCCGCCGACGATACCGCGCTGAAATTGCCGCGGTTGCTGCATCGATCGAGGTGGAGCGATTCTCGGCAATTTCAGCTTGCCACCTTGAGCTTGGCGTTCGTGATGGGCGGCGGCCAAACGCTTGAACAAATTCGGCTTTCTGAGTTTAATTTCTTGAGACCACAGCAGTTGATTCTCCGGATCGCGACTAATTTCTTCGAGCCACAGCAGTTGGTGTTCTCGGACAAGCCGGCTGTTGATGTTGACTCGGCGAATATTGCGGGGTTCGATGCCCTCCAAAATTTCTCGGACTCGATCGACCAAGCTAGACTGTTCGAGCAGTTGCGATGTTGCAGCTTCGCACAGCAGTTGCAGCACTCCTTCTGCAAACACGGCTCTGGCCCTGACACCTACCTGTGCTAGTTCGTCGTTAAGGATTTGAATAATCGATGCCACCGAGCCCTCGCGAGCTTGTCGGGCAATGTCATCTATTGGATTCGCCATAAAACTATCTTGACGCTTAGCAATCTGTATATTTGTTAACCACAAGTCTCGGATCTGATTTTTGCCTATACAGATTATCGCCGACATTCCCAGGTTAAAATGGGCAAATGCAAATCTTGCATTACAAATCCGACATAAAAATATCACGGCAGCATCTGAGAAGCCAAGAGGAAATAAACTATGGGCAAAGTAATTAGCGGTCAAATTTTTGTTCTAGACGACAACATCGATACAGATCAAATTATCCCTGCCGAATACCTGACCCTGGTTCCCTCGAAGCCGGACGAGTACGAGAAACTAGGCAGTTATGCGATGATTGGCTTACCCGATCGCTACGGCAAGTTTATCGAGGCAGGTGAAATCAAAACCCGGTATCCGATTATCATTGCCGGCGAAAATTTTGGCTGCGGTTCTTCGCGGGAACACGCTCCAATCGCTCTGGGGGCTGCGGGTGTCAAAGCGGTGGTGGCTTTGTCTTACGCGCGCATCTTCTTTCGCAATTGCTCGGCTACTGGCGAATTGTACCCGATCGAATCCGTCGATCGACTTTGCGATGTATTTGTAACAGGGCAAGAAGTGACGATCGACTTTGCGAGCGATCGAATTATCAACCACACTCAAAACCTCACTTACTCCCTCAAGCCTTTAGGAGATGTCGGGCCAGTCATTGATGCCGGAGGGCTGTTTGACTACGCACGCCAAACGGGAATGATTGCCGCTCGCTCTTAACTGGTAAAACCTGCAATGTAGGGTGCACTGCCCGGCGCACCTTACGAATATCAATAGAGTCTCAAATCGACTCAATAAAATTCAATAAAATACGCTGGTGAGGAATGCCGAAAGGTCGCACATCTCCTGACTTTTCAGAATAGCATTTACCAGCCCGAATATCCTCCGCTGTCAACAACTGCATATCCCAACCCTCGTGCAAAACTAAATCATTGACATCCGCACTAAGTTGTGAGTGAAAAACGTGGCGAACAATATCTCCTTCGACATCGCAACAGAAAAAAGAGACACTTGCAGGAGCCCAGCTAATTTCCTCTGATAATTCCCGCAACACAGCCACTTCCGCAGTTTCTCCCGGTTCCAAGTGTCCGCCAAACAAAGCCCAATGTCCGGGATATCTGATACTAGGAATGTCGTCCCGCAACTGGCAGAGAAACTTGCCGTCTTTGTATAAAATGGCGATCGCAACGTGAATTTGAGGCATAAGAAAGAAGTTCGGCAATGAGCAATGTACAAGATTTAACGGATGTAGCGGATTTCAGCATTAACAAACAGACCCACAGCAACAAAACACAATTACAAACCTTTCAATTTCATGAAATAAACTACTTAATTATTGAGAAAAATTAGCATTTTCCTATTTTTCTTTACTTGCCGCTGGAGTGCGATTTAATTGTTCCATTTCCTCAACATAAACTTCACCTAAATCCTTTCCTGCCAATTCCTTCACAGTAATACTCTTGTAGCGAACTTCTCCCTTCAGCAATACTTCATCGCCAAGCTGGGGCAAAGCTTGCTTAGTTAAAATCCAAATCTTACCCGTACCATCTTGAAGTTGATAAGCCGCATTCCCCACAAACGGAGCGCGATTTTCCACCTTTCCCCGGAGATAAACTTCACCATCGACTTGCCGCTTTTGTTGAATGTCGCCAATGCTAGCAACATTAAAACCAAGATTGAGTTGAGACATGGATAAATTGCCACAACTGAGCAAACCGCTGGTAAGTATTAGCAATAAAGAGCCTATGGAGAATCTTGGAACCCAAACTTGCTTAATTGCAGTAGTCATTGGTCAACTGATTTGAGATGGGAGATACGACTTACTTTAACAGAATCCCCAGAGTCGATCGCAAGAGCCGAAATTTCTCTAGTGTAGGCCTTGACGGCGCTTAAGTTAAAATCTAAGATCGTCAGCCCCTAACCCAGAGTCTACAATGGATGTCAAAACTGCTCAAATACTAGATGGTAAAGCTTTAGCGATCAAAATTCAAAGCGAGTTGAGCGATCGAGTCCGTGCCCTCCAAAGCCTGATTGGGCGTCCTCCGGGACTTGCGGTGCTGATGGTGGGCGACAACCCAGCCAGCGCGGCTTACGTGCGCAACAAAGAGCGAGCCTGCGCTAAAGTTGGCATCGCTTCCTTCGGCCAGCATTACCCAGCAAATGCCACTCAAGCTGAACTTGAACTGGCAATTCATGCACTCAACGAGGACGATCGAGTAGACGGCATTTTAGTCCAACTACCGCTACCAGAACACTTAGATGCAATTTCGCTGCTGTATCAAATCGCCCCTGACAAAGACGCTGACGGACTTCACCCTCTAAATTTAGGCCGCTTGGTGCGATCGGAGGAAGGTTTGCGCAGTTGTACTCCCGCCGGAGTCATGCGCTTATTGCAGGAATACCAGATCGATCTCAAAGGAAAAAATGCCGTAGTTTTGGGGCGCAGTATTTTAGTGGGTAAACCGATGGCGCTGATGCTGTTAGAAGCCGATTGCACTGTTACTGTAGCTCATTCGCGATCGCAAAACCTAGAATCAATTACCAACCAAGCCGATATTTTAATCGCCGCCGTCGGCCGCACAGAAATTATTGCAGCTAATATGGTCAAACCGGGAGCAGTAGTAATTGATGTTGGTATTAATCGTGTCGTCAATCCAGACGGTACCAGCCGTTTGGCCGGAGATGTAGATTTTGATGCTGTGAAAACAGTAGCCGGATTTATCACGCCAGTACCGGGAGGAATCGGGCCGATGACTGTCGCGATGCTGTTGGCAAATACGGTTTCGAGTTATGGCAAGAAGCCAGAGGGTTGAAGACAACAAGCCGCGGACAGGATTTAAAGAATTTAACAGATAGAAGCAACAAAAGCTCGGGGGAAAAATCAATCAGAGAGATTTTCCCCCAGCTTAATTGGAACTCTTACTGCTCGCCTCGACTTATATAGTGTCCGGTCAATTCCCTCCGCAACCCTGGGCCCGAAATACAAAAGGATCGACCGTGAGGACTTTAGTCCGCATCCATAAAAAAACTAGGATTCCGAACGCTCAAACCAATCTTAGTACGGTCACGCGATATTAGAGAGATTCAAAAGAAGCGGTGAAGCCATCTAAAGTCAAGCATTCTTCCATAAAATCTTCTACCTCATTGACATCTTCAAGTTGATATTCCATGATGCGTTCACCGTCGCCTTTCATCTTTTTGGAAGAAAGAGGCGTAGCGGGATATTTGTCAGCGATCGCTTTGAAAGCTTTGGAATGGATATCCCAGCTTGCGGCCGAACATTTAATCATTAAAACCCACACGCTCGAATTCCTCCTACGGTTTGATTGACTAATATTCCAGTATGAAGCTTAGCTCGACAGTGCCGATAAATCCAGGGATTCAGTTGTTTGGAAAAAAGCTAAAAGCCGAGCCACTATGCCAGCGACACCACCCTTAACATTCGACTCCACATTCAAAGCCATCACCGGATCGTGCAGAGACAAGCGTAACAGAAACCAGCCGGATTCGCTAGCAGATGTGCAGGAAATTCGCACGCCTTCGTAGTTATTGGGAACGATTTCCCAGTCGGCTGCGGTTGAGACAAATTTTTGCAGTTGCTCAATCACGCGATCGCCCTGAGCTTTGAAATCATCCACATTAATTTTAATCCGAAATTCCGCACTTTCTTCAGGTTCTGGTAAATTCGCAATTAAATCAGGCAAAGATTGATTGGCTAGCTTTGATTTAGCCAATTCAATCAATAATTTGCTGACCAAGTAAGCGCCATCATCCAGAAAGTAATTTTCTTTCAAAGCTCCATGTCCAGAGGTTTCAATTGCCAGCCACGATTCCTGTCCGGCTTGATTGAGGCGAATTGACTCATCAATCACATTTTTGTAGCCACGTTTAAAGCGATGGTGAATCCCTTTTAAATCCTGTTCGATGAATTGCGTTAAGCCGTCCGAGGTGATAGAATCGGTGACGATGGTAGAGCCTGGGTGCTCTTGTAGGACGATCGCCGAAATCAACGCGATTAACCGATTGCGATTGAGTTCCTTGCCAAATCCATCGACGGCCGCACTGCGATCGACATCCGTATCAAAAATAATCCCAAAATCAGCTTGATGTGCAATTACCGCTTGACAAATTGACTGCATTGCCTGTTTATCTTCGGGATTTGGCACATGATTGGGGAAAGTGCCATCGGGTTCTAAAAACTGACTGCCGGTGGTGTCTGCACCTAAAGGTTTTAAGACTTTATCGACATAAAATCCGCCCGCACCATTCCCCGCATCCACAACAATTTTTAACCCTGTCAGTGGCTGCTCAAAATTCTCGGGATGATTGACTGATTCCCGGATTTTTTTGACAAATTGGTTGGCATAAACTGAGATAAAATCATGCTTGGTAATGTTACCGGGCGCTGCGGCTAGCTGAAAGTTATTGCTTTGGGCTAGAGTTAAGATATCGGTAATATCTTTTTTTTGTAATCCACCGTTGGCGGTGAAAAACTTTAAGCCGTTGCGATTAAATGGCAAATGGCTAGCAGTGAGCATAATCGCGCCGTCGCACTCAAAATCGGGGGTAATGGTACTCATAAACATGGCGGGAGTTGAGGCCATTTCAAAGTCGTACACTGTGGCACCAACTGAGGCGATTCCGTAGGTGACTGCTGGCATTAAGGTGGGCCCTGATAGGCGACTGTCACGCCCGATCGCAATTGTTAATTTTTCAGCGGGTTTGTGGACTTTTTGCGCCAGCCAACTGACAAAAGATTGACCTAAAATTGTGGCAACTTTGGGGGTGAGGTTGACTTTTTCGCCGGGAACCCCTTCGAGGGCTATACCGCGAATGTCTGAGCCATTTTGCAGTTTTGTCCAGTTGAAGTTTTGCATGATGCCTTAGTCGCGTTCTACGCTGTAAATTGCCTGCAAGCGGAACTCGCCACGGGCGGGGACTTCCACAATATCTGTCGCCGCATTGGTCGTTTCTACGCAGATTAAGCGCTGATAATCTGTATCTTCGAGGTCGGCCATGTTTGCAGAAATTGTCACCCAGGGATTCCACACAACGGCGGATTTACTGCCAGATGATTTGATGCGAATCCGACGGTTGAGGGCGGCATCTTCTATAACTAATTCGTTGGTGACATTGAGATAAATGCGATCGACTTCACCGGTTGCTACTACTGCACCTACTTGAGTTTTTTCGACACCACCGTCGGCTTTATCCAGATATTGGCTGTTTTCTAAGCCCAAAACCTGCACGCGGTTGATGTCGCCGACGAGGAAATAGGTGTGGAAAGCTTGGGTGAGGGGAAATGCTTTGTCGCCCTGATTGCGGGTGATTAATTCTACTGTGAGGCTGGTACCGACGGTAATGCCGATCGCCAGTTCAAAAGCTTGGGGCCAAATTGCTCTAGTTTCCTCGGTATCTTTGAGCCCTAGAGTGACTGTGGTGGCGCCGTCTGGGGTGGTGCCGGTTTCTACCACATTCCACAGGCGATTGCGCACGAATCCGTGGGCGGGGCGGCCCAAGCCTTCGGGATCTGGCCCAAACCACGGCCAACAGATGGGTATACCGCCTTTGATGGCTTTTCCTTCGGCGTAGTAGGCTTTGTCGCTTCTGAACATTAAGTCTGCGGCTTCGGTGCCTGGTTGGAAGGAGAGCACTTGGCCGGAATACACAGATATCAAGGCTTTGGCTTGGCCGTTGTCGATGTGAATCATCGGGAAACCACCGTTTCCGGTGGCGAAGGTGAGGTGGCCGGCAATGCCGTAGTCTGTGTTTAATTGGTCAATACTCATGCTGTTGGCGGAAGTTAATTGCTTCCCAATTATCTGATATTGTGGTGGCTAGATTTTTTTTGTTGTTGAGTTTGAGCTGGATGTGCGATCGGCTAATACAGTTGTGATGTGGATAACGATCTGGGTGGCGATCGGCTATGCTTGCGTTAAGACTCTGGAATTAGTAGATCGTTAATCCTAGTGCAGATTGGGTACAAAGTTTCCTACTAGCGAGGGTTTGCAGAAGTTTTGACATCCACCGGCACCAGCAAAGATTTTTTGCTATTAACCTCAATTCGATAAGTGACATTCCATCAAAACCTGTGAGTCCTCTGACAAGCAATACGCCACCGCTGATGAAGCCCTCACCGCGCGTATTGTTGTACAAAGTCCAACCTGTCGCTATGACTGCTAGTTCTTCGGGAGTAGCAATGCTGCGGATTTGTGGCTGGGCAAACGCACCTAAAAACAAGATGGGTTTGCCCTAGATAGACAGCCTGTAAAAGCTATTTGTCTGGAATGGTTAATTGCTGTCCGGGTTCAATTAAATCGGGGTTATCTCCAATAACTTCTTGGTTTGCTTGATAAATCTTTTCCCATTCGTTGCCATCGCCGTAGAATTGTTCGGCAATGTCGTAAAGCGTATCGCCACTTCAGTTTCTCTATTTACCAAAGCTTTTTTCTATACCTTGAGACTGAAAACTGTCCGGGCTTGAAGTATCTGTTAAGTCTCTACTAACTTTGTTAACAGCCCAGCCCAATCGCCACCATTTTCAATAGGTCGGACAGTTGGCGATCGCCCACCGTACAATAAAAATTTTAAGATGAGGGGGCGATCGCACTGCCAACCGGAAATCATCAGATACTTTTCCCGTTAGTAGTCTAAGCGGTTTTTAGCTGTTGCAAAACCGCCTGGGCTGCCGCTTCAGACGATGCGGGATTCTGCCCGGTAATCAGATTGGCATCGCTCACCACGTAGGGCTGCCAGTTCTCTGTTTTGGAATAGTTACCGCCGTTCTTTTTTAGCTCGTCTTCCACCAGAAACGGCACAATCTCCGTCAGTCCCACCGCTGCTTCTTCAGTATTAGCAAAGCCTGTGACGGACTTGTTTTGGACGAGTGGAGAGCCATCGGGCGCTTTAGCATGACGAAGAACGCCCGGAGCGTGACAGACTGCGGCAACAGGCAAGCCTGCGGCATACAGAGCTTCGATCAATGCGATCGAGTCGGAATCTTCAGATAGATCCCACAATGGGCCGTGACCGCCGGGATAGAACACAGCATCGTAAGCTTCAGCCGATAGGCTCGATAGTTTCAGCGTGTTCGCCAAAGCAGTTTGCGCGGCTATATCTTGGCTAAAGCGCTTTGTCGCCTCGGTTTGAGCATCCGGCTCGTCGCTTTTTGGGTCGAGGGGCGGTTGTCCGCCAAGCGGAGAGGCGAGCGTAATTTCTGCGCCTGCATCTTTGAAAACGTAGTAAGGAGCCGCAAATTCTTCTAACCAAAA
>JANYGO010000052.1 GCA_025362325.1 Cyanobacteriota bacterium
CAGTCAAGGGGACTTGGAAGAGATGATCGCCCAAACCCTAGCCAGGTGACAATTTTTCCTTAGCAAGCACTGCGCGAGCTCTAACTGAAGCAGTTTCATCGCTTTGGGCAATTTCCTCAAGTTGGGCCAAAACTTCCGTTAACCAATCCGGTTGAACAGTCGCAGCAACCGCCAAAGCTTGCAAAGCCCCCGCTGCTGCGTAGCGAACCACCCATTCCGGGTCTCGGGACGCTTGCAGCAGGGTTTTCACTGCGCGAATTTGAGCATCTAAAACTTGTTCTGCGGGCATAAGTTCCCAGCAAATCGTCCCCAAACCCCTAGCCGCCGCCCGCCGCACGCTCAAAGCAAAGTCATTCGCCGCTGCATCAAGCAAAATCTCCAAACCCCTGGGGTCGCCAATTCCCGCCAAAGCCCGAACAGCCCAAGCTCTCGCTCCGTAATTGTAGCCGTCAAGCTGTTCGAGAAGCGGAAGCACCGCAGGTTCTCCGAGTTGAATCAGCCCGTCAACGGCGGCAACTGCGGCGCCGGGGTTGTTGTAGCCGAGGACTGTAATTAAGGTAGGAATTGCTTCTTTGGAAGGAGCCTCCGCCAGTGCTTTGACTGCGTTTAACAAGCCTTCGGAAGAATCTGCTTGTTCGACTGCGCGAATTAGTTCTAATGCCATTGATTTGTAAGCTCTACCGTGATCATTGTAATTGTAGGTTGGGTCGATCGCGCGATCGAACTTTTTGCAGCGTGGGTGAGGCGCGGCGATTAACTTGAAAAGCTTACCCTGCTCGAAGTAGGACAGTCTTGGTTAAAGAGTCGAATCGGCAAAAAACTCGACTCCCTACCCGCCCTAGGATGTCTTGTGCTGTGCATCCTCACCGCCTTGGCGCTTCCTATAAGACTTAGCCCAAGCATACCGCTGCGGATTTTTTTGCAGCAGATATTCCACAACTTCCCGACGCTTCTCATCCTTAGCATTTTTGACAACCTGCTTGAGTTCGGAATCTATATCTTCTGATTCAGCACCGCGTTTAATTGCCTCCTTAAACCAACGCTCACCCTCTGAAAATTGACTCCGCTCAAAGCAAATAGCTCCCATCAAAGTGTAAGCATGATGACTCTGAGGCTGATACTCAATAGCTTTGAGCGCGCACTTTTCAGCATCACCTAGTTTATGAATATCTCGGAAAGCACCGCCCCTCGTTGTTAGCAAAGCTGACTTGAGCTTATTTTCTTTGATTTGGTCGAAGTCCAGATTTTCTGTCACCTGCAATGCACTTTTCGGTTCATCTGCCTTGCGCCAATGACTGCTGGCGTTGGGCAAGTTCCATTTATTTCCACTGCGCTCATATTCCTCCTCATAGAAACGCGCTTCAAGCCTGTGGTAGGCAATAGCAATCCTTCCATGACTAGCTAAAAGTTTCTGTTGTATTAACTGAACAACTAACACAGGATCTAGACGCTCTTCTTTCTCCAATTTGACCATGATTGCGTAAAATGGCTCGAAAGGGAAATCACGATCTATAATCCGATACTTGACCTTGAGAGCAGCAAATTCCTTTTCTTGGGCAAAAGTAATTACATCCTCACGTCCATTCTGTTTCACCCAATCAATATCAGCCTCACTCAACTGCTCTCCCAATTGGATTTTGGATTTCAGACTAGCAACATATTTGTCCAGCGCAAGAGTAATTGTCTCAGTCAGTTTACGCTTTTTCAGAAAGTTAATATCCTGCTCACCTAGCTGATTGTCTAAATCAATTTTATTGAGAACTTTATAAAGATGGCTCGATCGTGATGAATCCTCATATTCATTAGCTTTATACTTAACTTTCAGTTTAGCAAAGTGCCGTGTCTGTTCTATCTCCAAAACAATGCTAAGCGTTTCGCTAAGTTGATTCTCTTCCAGCCAGTTAAGTTCTGACTCGCTCAACTGCCGATCTGCCTCAAGATTTTTCAGGATGGGATACAACGGAGTTGATACAGATGTTTCTGGGTATTCACTAGCTTTGTACTTATCCTTGAGTTGGGCAAACTCACCTTCCCGTACAGCTTTTTGTTGCCAAAAAATTTCTCGAGTATCAACCAGTTGGTTATTGAAAAGCCAGTTAGCCTCTACATCACTTAATATTTCTCTTGCATCCAGTTGCTTGAGAATTTGATACAAGGGGCTATCAGGTGAAGAATCTGGATATTGAGTTGCTTGGTACTTAGCCTTTAGTGCAGCAAATCGCGCCATATCTTCAGCGATAGCAACTGTTTCAGTAAGCCCCTGTACTTGGAGATATTTAAATTCTAAGTCAGTTAGCTGATTTTCTGATTCAAGTTTCCAAAGGATAGGATACAAAGCACTGGACATGGGTAGCCCTCTGGTTACTTTAAACTTAGACTTGAGTCGAGAAAATTTAGCATCTAGTTTTTTGGGTTCTTCCTTCTTACGTTGTAGCTCTTGCTCGATAGCTTCTCTTGTTTCCAAAAGCTCATGATCTAGTAACCAAATCCACTCAAATTTAGTAATTTCAAATTCTAAATCAGCTTTTCGCAGAATGAGATACAGAAGACTAGAAGGAGATGAATTTTCATATTTTGTTGCTTGATACTTAGACTTCAGCGCTGCAAAATGTTGCACCTGGACTTCCAAATCGTCGTTGCTCATGGTGAATCCCCCGATTTATACTTCTAGCTGCTACACAACCATCTCGCAGCATTCCGCGATCGCCCTCCGTCAAAACCCAAACTTTTTTAACTAAAAACTCATCCAGATGGTAATATTATTTTAACAGGTTCGGTTTCACCAACTACAGCTACCAGCCTCAGTATTTTCACTGAAATTTATAATAATTAGTACCTAAAGCCTCGTTTCTTATTCCATCAAATCATCAGCCATCGGTTCACCCGGATCAAAGCGAGCAAATAGCAGTTCTCAACTCCATGAAATACAGATATGCGGTAGCGAAACAGCACGGCGCTGTGTCCTGAAAAGTGTTGTATCCTGAAAAGTGCTGTTTCCTGAATTTACGCGAGAAAATTGAGCATCGCTACAGCAATCCTATTTCAGTTATGAACTAATTTTTTTAAAGCAAACTATCCATTAAATTCATAACTTGGATAGCTTCATCTGACAAAGATAGAGATTCTTGTTGATTGAGGTGATGCTCCAAAATTCCTTTCAGCGCAATCAATTTTATGCTATTTTCTGCTAAAGTTTCAGAAATAGCTTGCGCTGACGGCAAATAGCCGATCGCCCCCAAGTCCATCAAAGCCGATCGTCTCAACTGCAAATTATCCCCATTCAAAGCGCTTACCAACCGATCTCCGTAAATCCGCTCACCAGTTAACTGATACATCGCCCGCGCCGCAGCGTACTGCACCCGCTCCACAGAATGCTCTAAAAAAGGTGCAATTAGCGGTATAGCTTCTGTCGCTCGCAGCGTACCCAAAGCTTCAATTACCGAGTCGTAAGGCTGCACCAAGTGCGACTTTCCAGCCACTCGCACAGCTACAGCTACGCCCCCATCTAAGAGTTTCATCAGCGGTGGAATAGAATCGCGATCGCCCAGCATTTCTAGAGCTTGAGCCGCCGCTTCCCGCACGTAATAATCAGCGCATTCCAAACAGCGAATCAGGGCCGGCAAGGCTTGTTTGTCGCCCAATTTACCCAGGGCCCGCGCCGCATTTCGCAATAGGGAATAGTCGCCGATTTTTGTTTGTTCTGATTCTTCTTGTAAAGCATCAATAAGAGCTGCAATTGCTGCCGGTTCCTTGACTCGAAATCTCCCTACCCACCAAGCAGCGTAATACCGCAGACTGTAATCTTGGGAGTGCAAATTTGCGATCGCCTGTTCAATTGTTAAAGACTCCCCGTCAGCTACACCGGGCGGTGAGTCGGATTCGTCATAATTCATAGTTTTTAGTTATTAGGAAAACTCGGCGATTGAAATCGCGACTACACAGACAAAACCCGAGCTGAGAGGGGTTGGGGAAACTCGGCGATGGAAATCGCGACTACACAAACAAAACCCGCCTGTGCGGGTTGGGGAAACTCGGCGATTGAAATCGCTTCTATACAGACAAAACCCGAGCTGAGAGGGGTTGGGGAAACTCGGCGATTGAAATCGCGACTACACAGACAAAACCCGAGCTGAGAGGGGTTGGGGAAACTCGGCGATTGAAATCGCGACTACACAGACAAAACCCGAGCTGAGAGGGGTTGGGAAAATTTTTCAATCGCCCCTTAAATGAGACTATTAATTATCTTCCGACGATGATTCATGGGATGATTCTGCGATCGCACTTAGCGGCTGAATGCTGACAATTGTACCGCCCATGCGAGTAATCCGCTGCATTTCTTGATTCATCCGATTGTACGGTACGGTGATAAATGTACTCGCGCTCGATCGAATCGAATAATCGATATTTTCTGTATCATCGCTTTGGCGCAAGCCCGCCACTTCATAACGAAAACAGCGGCCGGCGGAAGCTGTATTGCCACTTGTTCCAGCTACAATTTGACCAAACATAAGCTTCTTGGTAATTGGTAATTGGTTAGTAGTCAGTAGTCATTAGTCAGTAGTCATTGGTCAGTAGTCAGTAGTCATTAGTCTTTAGTTCAGAATTTATGTAGGGTGCGCACTGTGCACCTTACGGAAAGCGTAATTAGCCAAGGGCCATTAATCCCTAGCAATTTTACTAATGACTAATGACCTATGACTAATGACTAATTGCTAATGAGTGATGACTAACAACTAAATTGGAGTAATGCTAGCGATTTTCCCGCCCATGCGTTGAAATTTCTGCATTTGCGAGGACAAATCATCCACAGGTACGATGAAAGCCTTGCTGCTGCGGCGCACGTTGGGATAGCCACCGGTGCGAATGCCAGAAACTTCCACGCGCAAGAGCCGCCCTTCCTTGCCGTAAGCTGCCGCGCCGCCGAAACCGCTGCTGGGAGTTACGTTTTGTGCTGAAGGGCGATATGCCCAACCTTCGTTGCCGCCAGAAGGCCCAACTACAGCCGTAGCGCTGTTAGTGCCGAGTTCGACAGCTAAGCGGGAGTTATTGCCTTCTAGTTGAGAGGTATCGCTATTTGCATAGCCGCGATACAGCCGGAACATCCGGGTAAAACCAACGGTTTTTTGACCCCGTTGCGTGTTAAAGCCCCGGTAGTAAGGTACGATATTCTCGCCGAAGTTTTCTTGATACTCTACTGAATCGATGTAAGAATCAACATCAGCGTCGTACCCTTGTGTTTGGTACAAATCTAAGTGATAAACTACTTCCGATTCGTCGTAGGGAGCGCGACCTAGCAAGTGTTTGTAGTTTAGTTCGATCGTCCGAGTTTGGAAGCTGCTGTATAAAAACTTGGTTTTGTACAGTTCCGATTTTGCCACGGCGCGCACAAATTCTCGCACAGTCAAACTGCCGTCTCGCAGGAGAGATTCCGCACTTTTCAGGCGATCGGACTTCATCAAATAGTCGTTGCCCAGTACCTGACGGTAAACGGCACGAATCACCATTTCAACGTCGTCTTTGGTGTAGTTCGGGCGCAATTCTACCGTCGGCGCATCGCTCAATGCGGATGTTCCCAGTCTGGACGCTGCTGTTGTAATCGCCACCAGATTTTCTCCTAAATTAATAACAAAAATTTAAAGCTGTGTTGC
>JANYGO010000210.1 GCA_025362325.1 Cyanobacteriota bacterium
TCCGCTGCCAATCCGCCATCCGTGACATCCGTTAAATCCGTTAAAAAATCCGCTGCCAATCCGCCATCCGTGACATCCGTTAAATCCGTTAAAAAATCCGCTGCCGAACTTCCTTATTTATGATCCGCGAACTGCTACAAAACGTAAGGATGCTCGATCCAGTTTCAAAGATCGATCGCACCACTGATATTCTAATTACAGAAGGTAAAATCGAAGTAATTGCAGAAAACATTACCGAAATTCCCCCAGACACAGAAGTGCGGGATTGCCGAGGACTAATTTTAGGGCCAGGATTAACTGATATTTACAGTCACAGCGGAGAACCGGGTTTTGAGGAACGAGAAACCCTAGAATCCTTGATGCAGGCTGCGGCGGCTGGCGGTTTTACGCGAGTGGCAATTTTGCCCGATACATCGCCACCTGTGGACAATTTGGCCGGTTTAGCTTTGTTGCAACAACACATCCGCAATTTGTCTCCCGGGCTGCCCCGCTTGTATTTCTGGGGCGCGCTGACAGCGGGCGTGAAAGGGCAGCAGATGGCGGAATTGGGCGAGCTTGCCTCCTCTGCGGTGGTGGGGTTTGCGGACGGTTTGCCGCTGTCTAATTCGGCTCTGGTGAGGCGTTTGCTTGAGTATATCCAGCCGTTGAATAAGTCCGTGGCTTTGTGGCCGTGCGATCGAGCTTTAGCAGGAAATGGCGCCGCGCGAGAGGGTGCGGTGTCGGTGCGCTTAGGTTTGCCGGGAATTCCGGCGAGTGCGGAAACTTCGGCTTTGGCGGCAATTCTGGAGTTGGTGGCTTCACGGGGCACTCCGGTTCACATCATGCGCGTTTCTACCGCCCGCAGCGTGGAATTGATTAGAGATGCCAAGGCGCGGGGTTTGCCGGTGCAGGCGAGTGTGACTTGGATGCACTTGCTGTTAAATGTTGGCGCCATTTCTGGAAATTCCCAAGATTCCGGCGGGAAAAATGCTCTGACGGCTTCGTTTGCCTACGATCCGAATTTACACCTAGAACCGCCGTTAGGCACTCGCAGCGACCAATTAGCCCTGATTCAAGCTGTGAAAGATGGGGTGATTGATGCGATCGCGATCGACCACAACGCCCATACTTATGAGGAGAAAACCGTTGCTTTTGCTGATAGTCCCCCAGGGGCGATCGGCTTAGAATTAGCATTACCTTTGCTGTGGCACGGACTGGTAGAAACTGGCGATTTTTCGGCTTTGGAACTGTGGCAAGTTTTGAGTACAGGGCCGGCGGTTTGTCTCGGTCAAACCCCAGCCACGGTTGCGTTGGATATCTCTGCTGAGCTGATTTTGTTCGACCCGCTAATGACTTGGACTGTTGAGGGGCGCAGTCTGAAGTCGCGATCGGCAAATACGCCTTGGTTGGGACAGCAAATAGCCGGAAAAGTTCTACAAACTTGGGTTTAAGGACAGCAGGGAGAGGGGGAGAGGGGCAGAGGGGGAAAAGATTTTTGATCCGTAAGCGAAAATATACAATTTAAATGCAGTACAGCTTAATACAAAATAATATCGAGACTCGCGGGAGCGGTGCAGGTTCGATCGCGGGACTTAAACCAAAAATTAGTGCTAACAATGGCAAAATCAATTGTATTTGGCGCTTTTACGACGAGGAACACGCCTAACTCCCAGATTGCTTTCATCTAAAGACAAGCGATTGCTAACGTTCCTCTCTTGGGACACTACCGCTAACAATCGCGTATTGAGCTATATCTTAGAGATTTGGGCGCTGGCTGCAAGAAAATATGGATCGCCCAAGCTGCCGATGAGCCTGTTTGGGCTTTGTTGGGCTAAAAACGCAGTTTTTGTCTCGTTAGCTCGCGCAGACGGGAATCCCCACACTATATCGCTTCGATTAGTGTGGGATTCTCATGCGCGTGAGGTGAGGATTCCACCCGTCAACCAATTCAAAACTATGTTTTGAGCGGTGGGCGGGTGGATGACGAGACAAACAAACTCTTTATTCAACAGGTCTATTTTGTCCTTCAATATACTTTTTTAATTGCTCCACAGTCACGCCGCCACAGGAGACAATAAAATATCCATTCGTCCAGAAAACATCTTTCCAGTAGACTTTTTCAACTTCAGCCAGAAACTCTTTCCGCAAATACCGACGCTTATACAGTCTTGAGGTTGTTTATAAGTTTGCTTGGCTCAGTTTGCGGAGTGTACTGAAGTAGTAAATGTACGTGGTCGCGTTCACCATTAAATTCTACTAATCTCCCTTCCCACTTCTCCATCAAAGCTTTAAATATCGCTTCAAGTCTGGTCAACATTGGATCGGTGAGAACTTTTCGCCGATACTTTGTCGTCAACACCAAATGGCACTTGAGGTCAGAAACCCCTCTAGCCTTATGGATAAAATCATTCGCCATCTGCTTGACACTAAATATTATATTCGGTTATAATAACACTAACTGAAGCGTAAAGGTCGTAACGCAATGAAGACAACATATCAGTACCAATTTTATCCAGAGACTAATCAGAAACTAGAGTTAAATCACTGGTTGAAGATTTGCCGTTATTGGTATAATCGTCAGTTAGGCGATCGATTTGATTGGTGGGAGATGAATCGGACTGGTATTGATGCTTGTCCATTAATAACTAGCATTTCACAACCAAGAGAGAAGCCTAATTATTACAATCAAAAAGCTTTACTACCATTCATCAAGAAGGAGTTGGTAAAAGTTTTTAATAGTGGTGAATTATTGGATTTCAAGCAAGTAGATTCTACTGTCTTGCAAGATGTTTCCAAACGAGTAGACAAAGCATTTGAGCGATTTATTATTGGGGATAGCAAAGGTGGTAAATCTGGTAGACCTCGCTTTAAAACTGAAGCTGACTATCGGACAATGACTTTGGCAACTGCTAACGATGATTGGATTAAGCTAGTCCGCAATGACTGGCTTTATATTCGATTACCAAAACTAGGAGTTATCAAAATTCGGAGGCACCGCTCCATCCCAGATGGATTTACTATCAAGCAAGCTAGTGTTACTAAAAAAGCTGATGGTTGGTTCATTCAATTAATGCTCGAAGACACATCAGTACCTGAGTTCACACCTGATGAAATTATTCCAACTTGGGACAACTCAATTGGTTTGGATGCGGTACTTCATGAGAATGTTTATCTAGCAACATCCGAAGGTGAAAAGCTACCTTCACTCAAGCCACTACGCCGTAACCAATCCAAACTAGACCGGATTTCAACCAAGCGGAATAAACGGAAGCGTGGTTCTAAAGCTAGACGTAAACTGGCAAAGAAAGAGGCGAGGCAACATCAAAAGATTGCGCGTTCTCGCCAAGATTTTCAGTACAAAACTGCTCATAAGCTTGTACGAACAAAAGCTAAATTCTTTTTCCATGAAGACCTAAATCTGAAGGGTTTAACTAAACGAAATAAAGTTAAGCAAGATGATGATGGGACTTATCTTCCTAATGGTCAATCAGCTAAGTCAGGACTGAATAAATCCTGGATAGATGCTGCCTTTGGACAATTTTTTAAGACGCTGGACTACATAGCCGCAAAAGCTGGAGCAGTTGTCATTTCAAAAAAACCTGCTTATACCTCAATGGTACTCAGTTATCGGAATGAAATCATTTTCACTGATTGCAGTATTCGAGACTATTGGGATGAGCAAAATTCTTTGATGGTAGATCGTGATCTTAACGCAGCGATCAATTTAAAGAGACTGGGGTTGGACATTTTCCCCAGTATAAAACGCCGTAGTGGGAATCTTTCTGTAGTAGGAACTATGGACAACAGTACCATAAAGGAAATTTTGTATACCCTTAATAGGGCTGCAAAGATGCCCACGTCATAGCGTACTCGCTTGACGTGTGGAGTATGTCACTATCCCCAATTCCCAATTCCCAATTCCCAATTCCCAATTCCCAATTCCCAATTGCGGCCAAGTATTAAGGCGATTTAACTTCCGTCTCCTGACTTCTAACTACAGGGGGCGATAGGGGAGGCTCAGGTTCTGCGACATTCAACTGACCGCCGCAGCAGCTCAACTCGTAAAGTTTGGCATTAATTTGATACTCGTACTGACTCAATAGCCTTGCATAAATATAGCCAGCTTTTCCATCCAAAAAGCCGAGCTGAATGAAGTAAAATAAAATAAATCGCAGCATTGGTTTAAAAGGCAGTCTCACCCAAACTTTTTTAAGAAATCGCTTCCGCTGCACGGCATCTCCAAATAGGTGAGCGCCAATAGTGCCGCTGTCGCCGCGACCGGTAAGAATATTGTAATAAACGCGAGCTTCCCAATTTGAATAACGGTTGTGACGCTCGATCCAGTGAAATAAATTGCGATAATCCTCGTGGATCATATCATGTTTTAAGTAGCCGACTTGACCGGCTAAAATGACGTGTTCGTGAACTTCGTTGTCGCCTGTATTGGGGACAGATTCAGTGCCGAGATTTTCGTAGCGGCCTTTTTGATGCTTGAACAAACGCAAATTCCAGTCGGGATAGCGGCCGCCGTAACGCAGCCACTGTCCTAAAAAGAAGACTTTGCGGTTGAGATAGTAGCCGTCAAAACTTGGATCTGCGATCGCGCGGGCGATTTCGTCCCAAAGTTCCGGGGGAATCCGCTCGTCGCAATCGACAATTAATACCCATTCGTTGCGAAAGGGCAGGTTGTCCAAAGACCAATTTTTCTTTTTCGGCCAGCGGTTATCGAAGTAGAATTGCACTACTTTGGCGCCGCTGCTGATGGCAATTTCTACCGTGCGATCGCTGCTTTGGGAATCAACCATGAAAACTTCATCTGCCCTGGCAATGCTGGCCAGACACGCAGGTAGATTAAGTTCTTCGTCTTTTGCCGGAATGAGAACTGAAACCGGAATCTTGGATGAACTAGATGTCATAATCGAGTGCTTGAACCTGAATGCGGTCGAGTTGTTGTGGATAAAATGCGATCGGCACAGCCGCGCCGGCGACTTGAACAGCGAGGGATATTGCCTATAGCCTAATGCCTGCTGGTCGATTTCGGTAGAAAAATCAGACCGCGGAGGGCTGCACTCAAATAACCGATTTGGCCCCAGGCAAAAACGAAATTTTCAAAGCGCAGCCCCGGATGTCTAATGTATTTAAAAGACTTGTAGACACCCCTGAGTATTCTTTCCCCTCCTCGCCCAAGCTGAGCAATACCGGCTCGATCGGACAATTGTTCCCGATAACACTCGCTGATGCCTTGCCACCACCCGCGCTCTAGAAACCAAGCTTTGTTGAGCCGTTCTGCGGCGACATTGTGCAGCACCAGGGCATGAGGCAGATAAACCACTTGCCAACCTAACTCTAATGCTAATTCTGTGGCGCGCAATTCTTCATTTGACAGCAACTTTTTGCCGACTCTACCGAGTTTGACATCGAAGCCACCAATTTGTTCGAGAAAAGCGCGCCGGATTGAGTAGTTTACACCTCTGGGAGTCAAACCCGCAGCAGTCACGTACAAGCAAGTATCCCCTAAATCGTAGGCTCCCAAATTTTGGGTCAATCCGGGCGACAGCCAGTCGGGCGGGGTGACGCCGCTAGGCCAGAGCAAGTTAACTTTGCCGCCGGCTATGGCTAGTTTTTGATTGGTTTGATAAGCGGCGTGCAGCTCCCTGAGCCAATTCGGCTCAGCAACAGCGTCGTCGTCGAGATAAGCTAATATTTCGCTGCGAGCTTCCTTTGCGCCGGTGTTCCGGGCTACTGACAGACCGATTTCCGGTTCCCAGACGTACTTGAGACGGCAGTCGGAGAGTCTTGCTTCTACCACCTCGCGGGTGCGCGAAATGGAACTTTCAGGACTCGCATAATCGCTAGAACCGTTATCGACTATTACTACTTCAAAGTTGTGGGGAAAATCCTGTACCAGCAAGCTGTCGATCGCCCCACCTAAATAGGTGGCGCGATTGTGGGTGCAAATTATGGCTGATATCTGAGGATGATCTGGCATAAATAACTGCTTTGGAAATACTGGGCATTGGGCATCGGGCATTGGGCATTGGCCCGCGCAGGGCATTGGGCATTGGGAATAGTTTCTGCTTCTTGCTTCTTCTACCTGAATTGCGAATGAGTAGTACCTCACTTGAAAAGAAAACGGCTATGCTTGGAAGCTCGATCGACTGACTCTGATATTGTCCCATTAATGCTATTATCGCCTAAAAATAATTGGCAATCAAATAACCAATAACCAATAACCAATAACCAATAACCAACAACCAACAACAAATAACCAACAACAAATAACCAATAACCAATAACCAATAACCAATCATAAATGACTAAAATAATCTTAGTGACTGGGCCGGCGCGAAGTGGCAAAAGTGAATGGGCGGAAACTCTGGCTGAGACTTCGGGAAAACAAGTAATCTATGTGGCTACTGGTCGGGTTGATGAAACAGATTTGGAGTGGGTTCGTCGCCTCGAACAGCACCGAAATCGCCGTCCGACTAATTGGAAAACTCTAGAAGTGTCGATCGAATTATCGGCAGTTGTGCGATCGGCCTCAGCGTCGGATTGCTTGTTAATTGATTCCCTGGGAACTTGGACAGCAAATCTTTTGGAACAAGAAGCAGCAGTTTGGGCGACTACGCAGCAAGATTTGCTGGCCTGTTTGAAGTCAACGTCGGCTGATGTCATTTTTGTAGGAGAGGAAACCGGATGGGGTGTTGTGCCTGCTTATCCGGCGGGACGGCTGTTTCGCGATCGCCTCGGCACTCTCGTGCGCCACATTGGGGCGATCGCCGATACTGTTTATCTAGCTACGGGTGGTTATGCGTTGAATTTGAGCACTCTGGGTACGCGATTGCCGCCAGCCAAGAATTAATAGACGGAAGTGCGATCGACAACAGACAAAAAATCCCAGTTTCCCAGTGGACAATTTTAGCTAAAAATCAGCTATGATTCTAATTAAAATCGAAAACTCAACACTCACATCAATCAGTCAAAAAAAATACTCCTTCGGGCAACCAGCACCACAATTCGACACTGGAAATAGCCCACTTTTGAAAAAATGTTAAATATAAAATGTCTCTTGAGATAGAGGGCAAATTTTAACTTTAAAGTCTAAAATAACCAATTATCGAAATGCCCCAACCCCGATCGCCCATCAGCACAAAATCTCAACTCTCAGGCATTCGCGATCGACTTTTGAGAACCAGCCGGGAGTAAAGAGGGAGAGGGGGAGATTGGGAAAATACGCGCGGGTGCCCAGAAACCGGGTTTTTCGCGAAAATACTCGGTTACGACCCCTAGAACCCGTAAAAAACCCAGTTTCTTTGGTCGTAGCGCATAAGTCTTGGACTATTGACAACTGACAACTGTCACAGGTCACAGGTCAACTGTCACAGGTCAACTGACCAATGACTTCGGTTTTATGCCTTAAAGCAGTGGTGACAAGGCGACAAATTGTTACAATGTGTTTACAATGCTTCATACTAGGTCTGAGTTTATGGATGTCAAGACGGTATCGCCAGCCTCCCCGGTAACTTACTCAAATTCAGGGACTCACGCTGCACTCGGCAATCTCCAAGAGGTAGAAACCGTTCCCCTGCAAGCAGTACAAGTAGAACTAGAGAATCCGGGTACAACTCCCGAACCGCTCAAATCAGCCAAAGATATAGCTTATGAGTTGGCAGGTGAAGCTGTGCGCTACGATCCAGTGGCGATCGCAGCCCAGTACCGCAATCGCCCCCTGCAAGTCTGGGGACGGCTGTTAAGCGTTGTTTGGACATTTTTTAGCTTCGCCTTCAGTTTGTGGTTTGACAAAAAAAGAGGCCGTAGCGCCGCCAACGAAAAGCGCCGCGCCGCCCGCCTGCGAGAAATTCTCAGCCAACTCGGCCCAGCTTTCATCAAAATCGGACAAGCACTCTCAACTCGCCCCGACTTAGTACCGCCGGCATATTTAGAAGAACTAACCACGCTGCAAGACCAATTGCCAGCGTTTCCCAACGAAGTAGCATATCAATTTATACAAGAAGAATTAGGCGCACCCCCCAACGAAATTTACGCCGAAATCAGCGCAGATCCGATCGCCGCAGCATCCCTCGGACAAGTCTACAAAGGTAAACTCAAAACCGGGGAAATCGTCGCTATTAAAGTGCAGCGACCCGGTTTAGCCGAAAATATCGGCTTAGATATTTACATCCTGCGGCGCGTTGCACTTTGGGCGCAAAACAACTTCAAAATCATTCGCAGCGACCTCGCAGGGATTATGGACGAGTTGGGCGAGCGGATTTACGAAGAAATGGACTACACCCACGAAGGACAAAATGCGGAACGCTTTGCCGAACTCTATGGGAATTTGAAGGATATTTATGTTCCCAAAATTTACTGGGAATATACCCGCCGCCGCGTGTTGACAATGGAATGGATCACCGGCGTTAAACTCACTAATTTGGAAGCCGTCAAGGCTCAAGGAATCGATGCTCCTTACTTAATTGAGGTGGGGGTGCAGTGCTCTCTCAGACAGCTTCTAGAACACGGTTTCTTTCACGCTGACCCGCATCCCGGCAATCTTTTGGCAACTCCTGACGGTCAGTTGGCTTATCTCGATTTCGGGATGATGAGCGAGGTCAAACCTTATCAGCGTTACGGTTTGTTGGAAGCTGTGGTGCATTTGGTGAACCGCGATTTTGAAGGTTTGGCGAGAGATTACGTGAAGTTGGAGTTTTTAACGCCAGATACTGATTTGACGCCAATTATTCCGGCTTTGGCTGGGGTGTTTAACAATGCTTTGGGTGCTAGTGTTGCGGAACTGAATTTCAAGAGCATTACTGATGAACTTTCGGCGGTGATGTACGAGTATCCTTTCCGAGTTCCGGCTTACTATGCTTTGATTATTCGATCGCTCGTTACGTTAGAAGGGATTGCGATTAATGTCGATCCTGAATTCAAAGTGCTGAGCAAAGCTTATCCTTATGTAGCAAAACGGCTGTTGAGCGACCCCGCACCGGAATTGAGAGCTTCCCTGCAAGATTTGCTGTTCAAGAAAGGCGAATTCCGCTGGAACCGCTTAGAAAATTTGCTGAACAATGCCCGGGAAAGTGATGATTATGATGTGAGCAAAATCCTCAACCAAGCGTTAGATTATTTATTTTCTCAGAGAGGAGATTTTATTCGCGATCGCATTGTAGCTGAATTGGTGAAAAGTCTCGACGTGCTTTCGAGCAATGCTTTTACTAACGCCAAAGCAGTTGTGGGTGAATGGTTTGGAGTCAAGGCGAGTCTACCTGTGGTTTCATCAACCGAACAACAAAACTTGGAACACATCAAGCGAATTTGGGATATTTTGCAATCAACTCCGGGTTTTGACGGGATGAAAGTTTTGCAGCTACTGCCGCAGTTGTTGCTGAAACCAGAAGTGCAAAACATGGGCCAGCAAGTCGTGGGCGGTTTGGCTCAAAGAGCAGTTGCTAGGTTAATTCGCGAGTTTTTGCTGTCGTCGGAACCTGCTGCGATTCCCGAGAGTGTAGCTTATCCTAAGACTTCGCCTCAGTTGTCTTTGCCGGCGGCGAAGTAGTCAGCGGTAGGGCGTGAGGTACATCAGAAAGGTAGGGACACGGCGCCGTGCCCTTCTTCGTGTCAACTTAAGGTCAAACCCTAGTCAGAGACTGTTGTTTGACTATTAAATCTAGATCCCCCCTAACCCCCCTGGTTGTAGGGGGGGACAAGAATCTTCTCAAAGTCCCCCTTGCTTTCGGGGGATGCTGCAAGGGATCTGACCTTGGATAAAAGCGAGAGATACCAAGGCTTTCAGGCTTAAGTTGACACTCCTTGGGCTCTGGGAGTGTCCCTACGGGGTTATTTAATCTATCTGATGGGCCTGCAATCTGCTTGACTTCTCCATTTCATCGAAGTTAGTAGCAGTATCTTTTGGCGTCGTTGTTTGGGTTGGGCTTTATTTGTTTTTTGGAGATGCGTTTGTGTCCTAGGAGGGTGGAGATAATGATGCAGCGCTGGCTGTTTTTTAACTGGGGATGAGATAGTGTTAGGGTTCCTTTGGCTCTGATGCTTGTGAGGGTGCAGTCGTGGTCGCTGCGAGATACTGGACAACCTCGATAGTTGAACATTACGCGCTGGATTGTGCCGTCTGCTGTTTGCTTGTTGTTTTGATCTACTTCGAGCATTGTGGTTTCATGTTGATCTATTTGAATTTTGTCTTCTAGCTCTTTCCATTGATCTGCTGGTATTTGGGCTGGGGGAATGTCGGCGGGGTGAACTGCTAGTTGTGCGTTTTCTCCTACTTGCTTCAAGCTGACTTGCCATGAAGTTTTGTCGCGTTTGGCGTTGCTTTGGGCGCGCTCGATCGCAGAATAAGCCCGATCGAGTGATACCTTTAAACGGTAGTTGTTGATGAACATCAGCCAGCCCGGGGTGGCGATCGCGCAAACTATCCCTACTATCAAAATAATTATCAATGTCTCAATCATTGTAAAACCGGCGTCAAGTGCAGTGGCTCTGCTTTTGAGCGTTTTTTTTATTAACACGTAAATGCACTCCCTGATGTTTGGCTTGGGAAAAAAAGCTACAAGGTGCTATTTTTTCTTTGATTGATTTTAACTTTTGAGTTTGGTTACTGTGTAGCTCGGTATTTACTGAAAATTTATACCAATTCAAAAAAGCTCGTGTCAGGATACGGCAGTGGCTTTTACCTACAGAGGCTGGCGTGCAATGTATATGCTGTAAGGGATACGGCAGTCAGAACGCGGTACAGTCGTTTGCCGGGAGACATCGCCTGCCATGTATATTTTTTAACTGCGAGGCAGTTAGGAGACGGCAGTGCCGTTTCCCTACAGCAAATTTATGGATCGCCCGATCGCACAAATTGCGCGTATTGATGCGATCGCCCGCTGCGGAGAAATCGCTTGAAACCTGAGAAATCTCGCTTCTATCCGAGGCTTCTTCCCCCTCGCATCCCCCTGGTTGTAGGGGGACGAAAGAGAATGCTCTTGTCCCTGCTTTTTTAGGGGGACTTTGATCGCACTCTTGTCCCCCCCTTATTAAGGGGGGTTAGGGGGGATCTGGCCTATGGTATGAAAGATCGCTAAATTTGCGATCGCACCCAAGATCGAAAGGCTTTCATGGCGACGTTTCTGCCGGCTGTTTTGCTTTATTCTAAATACTGGGGGATTAGATGGGCGATCG
>JANYGO010000225.1 GCA_025362325.1 Cyanobacteriota bacterium
ATGCTCATGGTCTTTTAATACTTGTTGCAGAGTTTCCTTTGTCTCGGAACTGAGAAAGTTTTTAGCAGGCATTCACTTTTTCTGAATATCATTATGTTATATTATACCAATATGCGTTTTAAATGCACAACAGCTTATCTGATATTTTATTATTGCTGAGGTTGAGGGCCGTTAGGTTGGTCAGAGATGTCAGGGGTGTAAAGTCTGATGTTGCACTGTCCAAGAGGCCGAGCGAAGTTAGGTTAGTCAGAGATTTTAGAGGTGTAATGTCTAATATTGGATTGCGCCAGAGTTCGAGGGAAGTTAGTTTAGTCAGAGATTTTAGAGGTGTAATGTCTAATATTTGATTCTCGTTGAGGTGGAGTTTAGTGAGGTTAGTCAGAGATGTAAGGACACTGAAGTTTGATATTGGATTGCCGCCGAGGATGAGCTCAGTTAGGTTAGTCAGAGATGTCAGGGGTGTAATGTCTGATATTGGATTGCTGTCGAGGTTGAAGTTAGTTAAGTTAGTCAGAGATGTCAGGGGTGTAATGTCTGATATTTGATTAATGCCGAGGTTGAGGTTAGTTAGGTTAGTCAGAGAGGTCAGGGGTGTAATGTTTGATATTTGATTGCTGTCGAGGTATAGTGTAGTTAGGTTAGTCAGAGAGGTCAGAGGTGTAATGTCTGATATTTTATTGAGGCTGAGATAGAGTTTAGTTAGGTTAGTCAGAGAGGTCAGAGGTGTAATGTCTGATATTTTATCGAGACTAATATCGAATTCAGCTCGACTTAAAAGCTTCAGATTAGCTGGTTCGCACTCATTAGTTCCAGCTTGCGTCAACAACGAATTAACCGTCCGTCTAGCCTCTGGGTTTAAATCAGCTTTATTGGCACACCACTCGGTAAAAGTTTTGTAGTTTGCTGTCGGTGTTTGCTGTCCGATCGCCTCCGGCAATCTGTAGCCGCCAAGAATGATAATTAAAGACAGACTGAAGATGATACACTGCCAAGCATACCGCTTGGCAATTAGAGACAAATTCCTGTTGTCTAAAAGCTTTTCTAACATTTTGCAAATCTCCCAAGTTTTATCGAAAATCCCTGAGTGAATCCATGATAACATCGCTTATGCAAGCGAAGAAGGACTGAAGTCCTCACTACGAACCAAAGTCAATTACTCTCAAATCTTGTTGTGTGATGAGATTAGATGGTACGCCGTTGAGGGTAGCTAAAATTTTGTCTGTGTTGGCAATTTTGATTAAGGTTGCAGCGCCATTTTGAACTATGCTGAGTCGATCGCCCTTTAAGCCTCCCGTCAAAACTAATAAATCCTCACCTTGCCTAAAATCAGCAATCACATCGCCGCCTTCCCCCGCCGTCAAGCAAAAGTAATCACGCCCGCTTCCCCCTTGCAGCGTATCGTTTCCCAAGTCTCCAATCAACCAATCGTCCCCAATTCCTCCAATCAAAATATCATCACCCTTGCCGCCGTAAAGAGTATCGTTACCCTCACCGCCACACAATTTATCGGCATCTTGATTGCCAAAATTTAGATCGTTGCCGCTTCCGCCGCCCAAATAATCTTTTTGATTGCTACCATCCGTCGCGATATTATCAATATCTCCGAAAATTGTATCGTCGCCGTCGCCGCCGCAGATCGTGTCACTTCCCAAATCTCCAAACAGCAAATCGTTGCCAGATTCGCCGCAAATTAGATCGTTACCTTTGCCGCCGTAGATGGTATCATTGCCCTCGCCACCAACAAGAGTATCTGCGCTTTCTTGCCCGTATAAAAGGTCGTTGCCGCGATCGCCAAAAAGCAAATCTTTTCCTGTTAAGTCGCCCTCAGACGAGTCAGAAGTGCCGCCAAATAAACGATCGCCACCTTCATCCCCAAGCAAGGTATCGTTGCCTTTGTCGCCCCAAACTGCGTCATCATCTTTGCCTGCGATCGCCACATCGTCATCTTTCCCCGCATAAATCACATCATTCCCAGCGTGCCCGACGATGTAGTCGCTATCTTCGTTACCAAATATCGTGTCGCTATCTGCATCCGCGCCCACAGCAACTGGGCTGGGAAAACCGCCGTAAATATTGTCGCTGCCCAATAAGCCAATTAGCAAGTCGTTGCCGTTAAAACCGTTGATGCTGTCATTAATATTGCTGCCGGTGAGAGTATCGCTGTTGTTTGTACCGCCGAGGGTATTTGCAGCGATGTTGGGGCGGGGAATCGATGCGCGATCGGGTAAATTGATGCGATCGCACATACAGTCTTCCGAAACAGCAGGAATTATCGCAGGTTTGGGAATTTCGGTTGGGGCGATGGGATAATTCGGATTTGCGATCGGTGTTTCCGCAGCTTTAGCCGTCGGAATTGGAATTTCCGCAAGCGTTGGAAGTTCCGCAGGTTCCACAATTGGCGTCACAATTGGAATTTCCGCAGGTTCCACAATTGGAATTTCCGTAAGTATCGGAGTCCGCGTCACAATTGGAATTTCCGCAGGTTCCACAATTGGAATTTCCGTAAGTATCGGAGTCCGCGTCACAATTGGAATTTCCGCAGGTTCCACAATTGGAGTTTCCGTAAGTATCGGAGTCGGCGTCACAATTGGAATTTCCGCAGGTTCCACAATTGGAGTTTCCGTAAGTATCGGAGTCCGCGTCACAATTGGAATTTCCGCAGGTTCCACAATTGGTGTCGGAGTTGGAATTGGAATTGGAATTGGCGTCGGAATTGGTGTCGGAGTTGGAATTGGAATTGGCGTCGGAGTTGGAATTAGAATTGGAGTTGGTGTCGGAATTGGCGTCGGAGTTTCCGCAGGAATTGGAATTGGCGTCGGAATTGGAATTGGAATTGGCGTCGGAGTTTCCGCAGGAATTGGCGTCGGAATTGGAATTGGCGTCGGAGTTGGAATTGGAATTGGCGTCGGAGTTGGAATTGGCGTCGGAGTTTCCGCAGGAGTTGGAATTGGCGTCGGAGTTGGAATTGGTGTCGGAGTTGGAATTGGTGTCGGAGTTGGAATTGGTGTCGGAATTGGAATTGGTGTCGGAGTCGGAATTGGCGTCGGAGTTGGTGTCGGAGTCGGAATTGGAGTTGGTGTTGGTGTCGGAATTGGAGTTGTATCGACAATAGTCAAAACAGCACTATAAATCTCTCCTAAATCTGCTCCATTAGTGGGATTATTCAGACTTAAATTAACTGTTTCATCACCTTCGATTGCCGAATCATCAATAACTGGAACCGTGAAAAGTTTAGAAGTTTCGCCAATCCCAAAATTTAAAGTTCCCGATGTCTGGTTGTAGTCGCCGCCAGCATTAGCCGTGCCGTTAGTTGTGCTGTAACTGACAGCAGCAGCCAGATTATTAGCATCGCGAGTTACGGTAATTGTGGCAAATGTACCGTTTTCATTAACGCTGTAGCTGGCGTTACTAAAGTTAAATGTGCCGGGATTTGTGAGGTTGATAGTGAAAGTTTGGTTAGCCGAAGTATCGACACCGCCGTTATCTGTACCGCCATTATCTCTGAGGTTTAAAGTAATATTAGCACTGCCGATCGCCCCCGGTGTCGGTATAAAGGTTAACGTGCCCGCCGAGTCGATCGCAGGTAATACGCTAAACAAAGCAGCATTATCATTCCCTACCACTTGAAAAGCCACAGTTTGTCCCGATTCGTTGGCGGGGCCCGCAGCAATCCCAGACGCCCATCCGGGGATAGTTTGCGCGCCAGATTTGCTGCTGAAAGTGCGATCGCCCCCTTTGACAAACACAGGTGCATCGTTGACAGGATTAACTGCGATCGAATATGTCAAACTATTAGTGGTAAACGCCGTTGTTCCCCCAGTAACTGAAGCATTAACGCCCGCACTACCGCCACCCGCTCCATTACTTCCATCCCACCCCCGAAAAGTAATTTTTGGTTCGCTTCCGGGAGTGCTGTAATAGTCTGGGTTGGGTACAAAGCGGACTTTCGCAGGCGTTACCAGAGAAACTTCCGTCAAGTTGATATTAGCTTGCGCCGAGATTGTGTTGTCACCTAGGAATAGAAAGTTAGGAGTTTCATAAGGATCGATCGCGCCGCTAAATGCCGAATAATCTCGCAGCGGGCCGGTTAGTACAATCTCGCTACCGTCTGAAACAAAGTAATTGTCACCTAGAACTCTTAGAGTGTAGTTAGTAGCAATATTTGTGTTGTAAGAAGCATTTTCTGCTGCCACAAATAAGCCGTTAGTTTGTCCGCCCGGGTTGGGAGTAATGCCGTCGCCTTGGGCAAAGATATTACCGGAAGTTGCAGATAGCTGCTGGAAACCGATTTCAATTGCTTTGCGATCGCTAGTAACCGCAACAATGCTAAAACCAGCCCGATTGGGATTACTACGGGATTCCGAGATAATTTGGAGATTAAAAGATAGGCTAAAGCCAGAAGTGCGATCGAGTGCAGGAAAAGATGTATTTGAAGGATTCTTGGTATAGCCAGCATAGATGCTATTGGCAGCAGTGCTGTTTAAATTAGCTCCATTACCGCTAAATATTTCAGCAGCAGTAACGCTGGGAGTGGCAGGATTTAAGTTGCTCAAAGACAGCCAATTTTGAGAACTGGGAGTGTTACCCAGCAAGCCATTATAAAGACGAGTCGGGCCGAGCACAGTTGCTGAACTTTCCGACACTGTACCGAAATTTGTCCAAGTATTGCCGTTAGTTGAAAATTGCCAGTTGCCGTTAGTATTGTCTGCGGCGGTGACTGCGACACCCAAAGCATCGCCATTAGCGTCAGCACCTAACTCGCTAGCGATCGCAAAAATACTAAAGCCTGTGTTAGCTGCGTTGGCAGTGTCTTCATTAATGGGGAGAAGTGTATTAAAATTAGAATTTGCCAAAGTCGGAGCGCTATTGACTTGCGGGTTGCGGAGGCTGTTAATATAAATCGTGTTAATTCCGCCGTTGGGCAAACCCAAGGAACCGGGACTGTTGACAGCATAATTAGCAGTTTTGTTGACGCCGCCAATCGCGCTGGAAAACTCGACATTGCGCCCGTTTCCGGGTGGAGGAATTTGCACCTTAGCTGCATTCCCAAAGGCTCCGTGGGTTCCCGCTGTCCTCCAGGCGATCGCATCTACTGTATTGAGATTTGTAGTGCTAGCATTATCAACATAAACAACATCAGAATCCGCGAAATCCCCATCAAAATTTCCGACTGGGAGCAGCTTTGTCAAAAATCCCCCTTCGGGACTCAATCGAATGTTCCAATCGTTATCTGTTCCCGACGGTGTGGGGTTGTAGGCAATCTCTTGATTGGCAGGCGAACCGCCGATCACAATTATTGTACCTGCTTTAAACACAGGAGCAATACTCGCCATATTAGTAAATCTGTAAGCCGAATATTTAGCTGTTGTTGGGGCAGTTGAGTCGCCAACAAAATAGCTCTGAAGCTGAGTCGTACTTAGATCTTCTGTCAGCAGTAACTCTACATATTCATTGCCAGTCAAGTCTCCGGTAGCGCGCCGGAATTCGTTAATAATTATCTGTCCCATCTAGATGCACCTAAATTAGAGATAAAAATTCGATAACCTATGCAAAAAATAGTTACCTGCTTGTAACATTCAAGCAGGTGAGTATTTTTTTATCGACCGTAGGGTGCGTCAGACCGTTTGCTTAAAATATGGATAAAATGTGAGGATATGACGCACCATAACAGACATATTGCTGATAATTTGTGTGAATTGATTAAGAAAAAATGCAATAATTTAAATTTACCAAATTAAATTATTCGTGTCAAGCATCCGGTGGTATTAATTAATTTAATAAATATAATAAGTGAATTTTATACGGCTAATTGCTCGCAAATTTAAATCAAAAAACCCATAAACATATAGTGTCTGACAGAAAAACTCTCATAAAAGTTTGTAGCAAGGACGAAGAGTCCCGATCAACTAAAAGCCCGCGGAGAGGACTGAAGTCCTCACTACGAACTTTATGATATTTGTAGTGAGAACATAAATCAGCAAATATTTAAACAGAGAAGAAATCGGCAGGGCCCATGAGGTTGGCAGCAACGCCAGTCAAAGAAGCTAAAACTTCACCGCTGCTGGCTACACTAATTAATGCGCCGTTAGTTCCAGCCGAAATTGAGAGCTGTCCGAAAGTCAAGCCGTTAATTAATTGCACAGTATCTTGACCTTTAGTGAAATCAGAGATAGTATCAACTCCCAATCCTGCACCTAAAACAAATACATCGTTTCCCAAACCACCGATCAAAGTGTCGTTTTCCAAGCCGCCGATGAGGGTGTCATCACCTTTGCCACCGTAAAGGATATCGTTGCCTTTGCCACCGTAAAGGACATCGTTGGATCGCAAACCCGTGAGTGTGTCATCGCCATTAAAACCGTTGAGGGTATCGCTGCTGGGAGTGCCTGTGAGGTAGTAGTTGCCTGAAGTGCCGTTGATAACGTTTGGGGGGTTGTTGATGCCGCCTGGAGTGTGGGTTATGTGAGCAACGAAGATGTCACTGCTATTGTTAGTGTCCCCCGGCACGAGGTTGTTGGCAGAAGAATCAAACGCCACAAACCTCCCGTCGGCTGAGATGGAGGGGTTTAAGGAAGCAGTGTTCCCCGAATTGCCGGCTGAGTCTACAGAGACGCGGGTGGTGGTATTGGCGAGGGTGTCGCGCACGAAGATGTCACCGCTATTGTTAGTGTCCCCCGGCACGAGGTTGGTGGCAACAGATGTAAACGCCACAAACCGCCCGTCGGCTGAGATGGAGGCGCTGTAGGAATTAGTGTTCCCCTTGCCGGCTGAGTCAACAGAGACGCGGGTGGTGGTATTGGTTAATAAGTCGCGCACGAAGATGTCTGTCAGACTCTTAGTGTCCCCCGGCACGAGGTTGCTCGCATTAGAATAAAACGCCACAAACCGCCCGTCGGCTGAGATGAACGGGTCTAAGGAGCTGCCGCCCTTCCCCGGATTGCCGGCTGAGTCAACAGAGACGCGGGTGGTAGTATTGGCGAGCGTGTCGTGCACGAAGATGCCACGGATATTGTTAGTGTCCCCCGGCACGAGGTTGGTGGCATTAGAATCAAACGCCACAAACCGCCCGTCGGCTGAGATGGAGGGGTTTAAGGAATCGTTGTTCCCCGGATTGCCTGCTGAGCCTACAGAGACGCGGGTGGTAGTATTGGCGAGCGTGTCGTGCACGAAGATGCCACGGCTATTGTTAGTGTCCCCCGGCACGAGGTTGGTGGCATTAGAATCAAACGCCACAAACCGCCCGTCGGCTGAGATGGAGGGGTTTAAGGAATAGCTGTTCGCCTGATTGCCTGCGGAGTCTACAGAGACGAGGGTGGTAGTATTGGCGAGCGTGTCGCGCACGAAGATGCCACCCCTATTGTTAGTGCCCCCCGGCACGAGGTTGGTGGCAACAGATGTAAACGCCACAAACCGCCCGTCGGCTGAGATGGAAGGGGCACCGGAGATGCTGTTGCCTTGATTGCCTGCGGAGTCAACAGAGACGCGGGTGGTGGTATTGGCGAGGGTGTCGCGCACGAAGATGTCACTGCTATTGTTAGTGTCCCCCGGCACGAGGTTGGTGGCCTTAGATTCAAACGCCACAAACCGCCCGTCGGCTGAGATGGACGGGTATAAGGAAAGACTGTTCCCCCGATCGCCTGCTGAGCTAACTGAGACAAGATTAATAGTCATAAATCCTCACTTTTAAATTGCAAATTTGGTAAATTGACGAGCGATCGATCGCCCGCAACTTCTAACAAGACAGATTAGCGTGGTTCTAGGGCGATCGACTAATATTTCTGAGTAGTTGCTGCCTATTCTTTCTAGACTTTTATCCCATTTCGGTTGGCTGTAGTCGTCAAGATGTACTCAACTTGAGCCGGAGTCAAATTCGGATTGGCACTCAACATTAAAGCCGCTACACCCGCTACGTGAGGGGCTGCCATCGATGTGCCGTCTAGCGTTTTGTAGGTGTTATTGGGAGTTGTAGAATAGATGTCTACTCCCGGTGCAAGTACGTAATTCAAAGGTCGGGTACCTGCCAGGTCAGAGAAGTAAGGCATCGTGCTATTTCTATCTATTGCTCCCACGGCAATTCCGAAGCGATCGGCATTTATGGCTGGATAATCAGGTTCAAAATAACCATCGTTTCCGGCTGCCATTACCACAACAACTCCTTTGTTAGTTGCGTACTGAATTGCCTCATTAGTCTCCCTACTAGGCAACCAAGAACTAATACTAAAGTTAATTATATTAGCTCCATTATCAGCAGCATAGCGAATTCCAGCAGCACTATTATTTGAGTTTGCAAAACCATCTGTTGATAATACTCTCACAGGCATAATCTTGGCATTGTAAGCAACTCCCGTGATGCCAAAATCATTGCGTTCGGCGGCGATCGCACCTGCTACATGAGTCCCATGACCGTCGATATCCCCATCCATCGGGTTGTTATCATTAGATACAAAATCCCAACCCCTGACATCATCTACATACCCGTTGCGATCGTCGTCAATGCCGTTGTCGGGGATTTCACCCGCATTCCGCCAAATATTGGCGTCTAAGTCGGGATGAGTGTAGTCAACACCGCTATCGACAACAGCGACTACGATGCCATTTCCGGTAATTCCCTGATTCCAAACTTCCGGCGAATTTACCAGATCTCGTCCCCAATCATTCCCGCGCAAATTTGGAACTTCGGGGAAGGGATTTGGACGGTTCAGCGTTCGGGAAACTGCGGCATTTGCATTCACTAAACCGTAGCCATAATTGCTGTTAAAACCAGTACCGGGTTTTGCAGAAAGAGTCAGGTTGTAATTTGTCGAGGCATCCAAGTAGCTAGAGACTCGGACATAGTACGTCCCAGGAGTCAGACCTAATAAATTAATACTTTCAGGTGTGGCACCGAGATTAGAAGAACTACCGATAATGTCAGCCGCATCAACTATACCGTTGCGGTTCTTATCTTGAATTACCTCTAAGTCAGCATCCGCACTCAAACCGTCGAGATGCAAGCTTAAATCGCTATTGGTGTTAATAGTAAAGCGATAAAAATCCTCGGAATCGCCCACTCCGACAAAATCGCTTAAGTTGACGCGCCCGTTGTCAACGCCCACAACATTTCGAGCAGTTGCTAAGGTGTTGTCTGGGTAGGATAAATTTAACTGACTTGCTGTTCTGGTTCCTGTTAGCGGATCTGTGCCGGCAGCGATAGCGTCTGAGTTGGATTTTTGGGGAGTAGCAGATGTACTGCTAGCGACTTGATTGTTGGCCCAGAAACTGAGGCTGTCGCTGGTTTTCGGTACTAGAAAATCTGCTATTTGTTGTGGTTCGCCGATCGCGCTAACTGTCAAACGATCCGCATCAAAGCCGTTGCTGGGAACGCTACCGCTAAATTGACTGGGTTCCGTGAAAAAATTAAGCTGATTGCTGTTACCAAAGGTGGTTAATGCTGCTGTTAGCTGCCGTTCGCGATCGCCTGCAAGTATACCTGTGCTTTCCATAAGTTCGAGCCTGATAAGTTGAGATTCACTTGTGTTTTGGAAAAAGAATGTTTGATTTGAAATTAATTAATATTATTACAGAGGCGAAATGATACGTCAATTCATAAATTCATTGCCTGAAGTCATAAAAGTCATAACCCTAATGTCATAAAAGTCATATTTTGAATCATTGGGGAGTTATGCAGTTTCAAGCTGAGTCTGTTATGTTTCCGTTGCTATCAGATTTGATATCAATGGTGCGTCAGTTTTCAGATTTTTCGTGATGATTGAGAATTATATTTTCTGACGCACCCTACCGTTACGGCTAATTCGATCGCCCAAACACGATAAAATCACTGCGATCGATCGCACTACCAGCCACTGCATTCACAGTAGCCAACAGTTGACCGTTCTGAGAAATCGCGATCGCACCTACATTAGGGCTTTGAGTAATAGTGAGTTGAGCAAAAGTTAAACCGCCCGCTAACACCAGCAAATCTTCACCTTTAGTAAAATCAGTAATGACATCGCTGCCTTCACCTGCCGTTAAAATAAAGCGATCGCGCCCCCTTCCACCGCTGAGAAGATCGTCACCTAAACCCCCAGTCAAAGTATCGTCGCCATCGCCGCCACAAATGCTGTCGCTGCCGCGATCGCCCAACAGCATATCGTTACCCGTACCCCCCACCAGAACATCGTTGCCCTTGCCGCCGTACAGCGTATCGTTGCCCTCACCGCCGCTGAGAGTATCAGCACCATCTCCCCCGTTCAAGCAATCGTTACCCTCAGCCCCAACCAGAGTATCGTTGCCTTTGTCGCCCCAAATCGAGTCATCGTCTTTGCCGCCGATCGCCACATCATCGCCTTTACCCGCGAAAATGAGATCGTCGCCGGCATTGCCGTTGAGGTAATCATTGCCTCTGCCGCCAAACAGCAAGTCTCTGTCTGCATTTGGCCCGAGGGGGACATTGCTGGGCCGCCCGCCGTAAATATTGTCGTTACCGCTTCCGCCCAGCAGAATGTCGTCGCCGTTGAAACCGTTGATAACGTCGTTGAGATTGCTGCCAACGAGCAAATCGTTGCCATCAGTGCCGTTGAAAGTGCGATCGACTGAATTCGGCCCGGGAATTGAACCGATCGCAGGTAGGGTGATTTCGTCGCAAGTGCGATCGGCATTGCCGCCGCCAACGGTATCAGAGTCAACAGGAGTCGGAGTTATCGGAGTCGGAGTCGGAGTCGGAGTCGGAGTTATCGGAGTCGGAGTCGGAGTCGGAGTTATCGGAGTCGGAGTTATCGGAGTTGGACTTGTCACCGGAGTTGGACTTGTCACCGGAGTTGGACTTGTCACCGGAGTTGGAGTTGTCACCGGAGTTGGAGTTGTCACCGGAGTTGGAGTTGTCACCGGAGTTGGAGTTGTCACCGGAGTTGGAGTTGTCACCGGAGTTGGACTTGTCACCGGAGTTGGACTTGTCACCGGAGTTGGACTTGTCACCGGAGTTGGACTTGTCACCGGAGTTGGACTTGTTACCGGAGTTGGACTTGTCACCGGAGTTGGACTTGTCACCGGAGTTGGAGTTGTTACCGGAGTTGGAGTTGTTACCGGAGTCGGACTTGTTACCGGAGTTGGAGTTGTTACCGGAGTTGGAGTTGTTACCGGAGTCGGACTTGTTACCGGAGTCGGACTTGTTACCGGAGTTGGAGTTGTTACCGGAGTCGGAGTTGTTACCGGAGTTGGAGTTGTTACCGGAGTTGGAGTTGTTACCGGATTATTGACAACAATGCTGGCGGTGACGATCGCAGAATCAGCCTTCCCATCATTAGATTTGTAGGTAAAAGAGTCTGTCCCTGCAAAACCAGTATTCGGAGTGTAATCGAAGGAACCATTAGCTTTGAGGGCGATCGATCCTTTCGCCGGCCCTGCTACCAAAATCGCCGTCAGCGGATCGTTTTCCGGGTCTGTATCGTTGATTAAGACTCCCAAACCTGCCACGTTGAGACCTGTATTAAAAGAAGTTGTATAGTTGTCAGGAATCGCGACAGGCGGGTTATTGTTGACGTTTACAGTCACGGTAGCTGGTGCAGAACTAACTATTCCGTCGCTGACTGTATAGGTAAATGTGTCTGTCCCAGAAAAGCCTGCGTTAGGAGTATAGGTGAAAGAACCGTTTTTGTTGAGGGCGATCGACCCTTTCGTCGGGTTGGCGGCCACCGCAGCAGTCAGCGTGTCTAAATCTGCGTCAGAGTCGTTGGCTAAAACTCCCGGCACTGTTAGGGTGAGGGCTTTTCCCGCACTGGTGCTGTAGGTGTCAGGTTGTGCCTTGGGGGGATTGTTTGTAACGTTGATATTCACCGTACCGGGGACAGTCGCAGCGCCGTCGCTAACGCTGTAGGTAAAGCTGTCTGTCCCTGCAAAGCCAGCTTTCGGAGTATAAACGAAGTCGCCGAGGGGATTGAACGCGATCGTACCGTTGCTCAGGCCTTTGACTAAACTCGCAGTCAGCAAATCAAAATCTGCGTCGGTATCGTTGCTTAAAACTCCTGGCAATCCGTTGAGCACTTTATCGTGCACAACGCTGTAGGTGTCGGGATTTACCTTGGGCAGATTATTAGTAACGTTGATATTCACCGTACCGGGCACAGTCGCAGCCCCGTCGCTAACGTTGTAGGTGAAAGTATCAGTACCGACAAAACCAGCTTTCGGAGTATAAACGAAGTCGCCGAGGGGATTGAACGCGATCGTACCGTTGCTCGGGCTTTTGGCTAAAGCAACACTCAGCAAATCAAAATCTGCGTCGGTATCGTTGCTTAAAACTCCTGGAAATCCGTTGAGCACTTTATCGTGCACTACGCTGTAGGTGTCGGGATTTGCCTTGGGCAGATTGTTTGTAACATTGATATTCACTGTACCCGGGGAAGTGGCAAAGCCGTCGCTAAGGCTGTAGGTGAAAGTGTCAGTACCCACAAAGCCAGCTTTCGGAGTATAAAAGAAGCCGCCGGAGGGATTGAATGCGATCATACCGTTGCTCGGGCCTTTGGCTAAACTCGCAGTCAGCAAATCAAAATCTGCGTCGGAGTCGTTGCTTAAAACTCCTGGAAATCCGGGCAGCACTTTATCGTGCACGACGCTGTAGGTATCGGGATTTGCCTTTGGCGGACTGTTAGTAACGTTGATTGTAACTGTTGCTGGTTGAACAGATGAATCTGTGCCGTCGCTAACGCTGTAGGTGAAAGTGTCAGTACCTACAAAGCCTATTTTGGGAAAGTAAGCGAAGTTACCGGAAGGATTAAACGCGATCGTACCGTTGGTAGGGCTGGTCACTAAAGCTGCACTCAGCGGGTCGCTGTTGGCGTCGGTGTCGTTGATTAAGACTCCTGGAAGTGGGCTGAGAATTCCGTTGTGTACGACGCTGTAGCTGTCATTGGCCGCCACCGGGAAGTTATTAACCGAGATCGGGCCGAGAGTAAAACTCGCACTTGCTTGATCCGTTGCATCGCCGAAAAATAGGAAGTTTGGCTGGTTGTAGGGATTGTAGGGTAGAGGCGGCTGGCTGGCTGCTGGATTAAATGCCGTGTAGTTCCGCAGCGGCTGATTGGTCAAATTTGGTATTGCTACACCGCCGGCAAACAGCGTGTAAGTGCTGCCTTGAACTACCAGTTTGTAGTCGGTAGGAGTGCTGATGTTAACAGGTGCATTTACCCCGCGAGTAAACAGGGGAGTATCTTGCTGAGCAAAAATGCCTCCGCTGGGGGGGAGATTGCGGTTGGTGAAACCGAGTTCGATGCCGTTTTGAGCGTCGCTGCTAATGGCGATGATGCTGAAACCTGCCCGATCGTCACTATTACTGTTTTGGGCCGTAACTGCAACATTGAAAGAAACGCTGTAACCGTTGGTGCGGTTGAGTGTGGGGAAAGTTGCACTGACAGGAGTAAATGTTGCTGGCGTCGGGGCCGGAGTTGCAGGGGTGTATTTGTAGTTGGTGTAGCCCGCATAGCCTGCATTGCTAGCAGGGAGATTCACGGTAGAAGTATCAATGCCCGTGTTGGGCGTGAACGCACCAGTGGCGAATGGAAGAGCCGCAGGTAGCTCTCCATAAGCTAATTGAGTAGTACCTAATGCCCCGATACCGGGTGTTGGACTAAAAGGCCCAAAGTTACTTGCGCCGTCGTAGAGGGTGACTCCGAACACGAATTGATAGGCGGCGATTGTTGCTTGGTCGATCGCCAGTCCAGCAACAATCCTTCCCGTTCTATAATCTAGCAGCCAGTCTCCGCCGAGAGTTGCACTGCCGATCGGCCCAGTTGAAGCAGCAATTTTTGCCCGCGTTAGCTGACTCAGTTGCTGCACAAAGTTAGCGCCCGCATCACCCGCCGCTACATCGCACCCATACAGCAAAATCTCTGCACTGTCTGCTAAAGAGCTCCACCACCGCTGCAATTGCTTAGCATATAAGTTTAAATTAGTCAAGTTTAGATCGATCGCGCCTAGCTGCAAACTCGCGGGGCGGCCGTGGGAGATAATATGAATACTTTTAATATTGCTGCGACTCGCTAGCACTTCCGTAATTTGTGCTACTCCATCCCCAGTCGCATCGATGATAATTACTTCTGTCCCGGCTGCGATACTGTTGCTGAGGATTGGGATATCTGGAATGGCAGAGTCGAAAAAGGCGATCGAACTTACAACTGAATTGATAAAATTTGGCACAATACACCTCTGGTTAGATGACCTTACGGGAACTAAGATGTACCAAATTTACCAAACTCAGATATTAAATGTCATCA
This sequence comes from Cyanobacteriota bacterium, assembly GCA_025362325.1. Classification (GTDB taxonomy): domain Bacteria; phylum Cyanobacteriota; class Cyanobacteriia; order Cyanobacteriales; family Microcoleaceae; genus Microcoleus. The sequence goes on from JANYGO010000225.1 coordinate 14,244, forward strand.
GTAGAATTTCGGGAATGTTGCTGCAACCAAGTCACCAAATCTGAAACACTTTCAAAATCAAACATCGCATCTCCTAAATTATCCAAATTCTCAAGATTCAACTCGCAGATCTGCGTCTGAATATCGGGGGGAAATTCACCAATTAGTCGCGTCATTTGTCGCAGTATTAATTCTGACTTACCTTGTTGAATGCCTTGTTCTATTCCTCGTTCTATGCCTTGTTGAATTCCTAGATCGATCGCCCCTTGTTGGTCTTGAATCCAAAACTCTTGTTTTTCCAATTCATCTAAGTCTTTTTGACTCAGATTCGTGTCGTTAGCAATCTGAAAAGCTCTCTGAATTTCTGGCACTACAACCATTGTATCAGGAGCACTTTCTAAGTGACTGGTATTTTTGATAAAATAAATCCACTTGTCCGTCAGTGTTGTTAACTCCGCCAATTCTTTCTGAAATTTCGGCAATTCAATAAATACCAACTCAATCTGGCGATCGGGATAATCGAATAGTCTTTGTGTTTGTTTGAAGGCAAATCTAGAAATTACTTCAGATTGATTAGGAAACATTTCAAAATCTGTGATATTCAAAGCAATTACTGGTTTGAGTCTTTGATAGCCTTCGGCTCGATTTAATTGCAGGGCATAGGTTTTTGCAGCATTGTACAAAACCCGCTTACCAAATGCTGGCACATTCAAAACTTGCATTTCAATAATTACTGTTTTGCCGTCATTGATTCTAGCTTTCACATCTAAGTACTCCCTTCCCGCTAGAAGACTATAGAATGAGATTATAGATATGTTGAATCGTGTTGGCAATTTGGATTGGAGTCTGCAATTGTTGAGTTTCAAAAAAGGTTTTAATTCGCAGTTCAACCTGCTCGATACTTTTGTCACTTGGCAAATGATGTAGTAGTCTCAATCGGAGCAAATGAATTAGATATTCGACTAAATTAAAATTCGGAGAATATGGTGGTGTGTAAACAAATTCAACTGTTATCTGTTCCTCAATCCCTGATGTGAATAACTCAGCCCATAAATAACGGCGCAGCTTATCTTTATGCGTAGAATTGTTATCTAATATGATTGTCAAATGCTTGATTCTTTCCTGAATACAGTATGAGCATAGCTCTCCAAAATATAATGCTAAGTCTTCTGTTTTGGCAGTTGATACTAACCGCAAGAATTCTGCTCCACTCACAGCATCTACTGCTAATAATCCATTTAATTTCTCTCTCTTTTTACTTTCATTTGATGACACTTGAGGTCGAGTATTTTTTAATGCCCATCCGTAGTATGTACTTGGTCGGTTATATACTGCGAATTCATCAAAGAAGATAATTTTCTCCCCAGGCTTTTTCTGGCGCATTTTTTTTTAGCATCTTCACAAACTCTTTTTGTTTTTCTGGTGAAGCATTCTCGTAATCTCGGTGTGCTTTTTGATGTGATAGATTCAACTTATCTAATATTTCATAGATTCTCGATGTTTTCAACTCTATTCCCCATCTCTGCTTTATTACGAATGCTATAATTTTTCCGGTCCAGATTTCTCGGTCTATTCCATACTTAGTTGGCCTATCGTTCAATACCATTTCTTTGATCTCCTGCTGCCGCTCAGGATTCAGTCTCTCTTTCACTTGATGCTTGATTGGCTCCACTAGCCCTTCTAATCCTGCATCTAGATATTTACCAATCCATTTGGCTATGGTTAAATCTGTAGAGCCTACTAATTTGGCTACTTCCCCTCGACTTTTTCCTTCACTTAGATACCTGATTGCTGATAGTCTTTGTCGTATATATGCTTGCTGATTCTTGTAATATAGTCGCTGCCACTGCTTTTTATCTAGGCTTACTAATCGCAATCTTTGGCTCAGATTCATTGATATTTTCCTCGCTTTTTTTTACTATAGCATTTTCTGTACTCTTTGAGCGGGAAAGGAGTAGGACGGCCAATATCATAAAAATCGACGCGTAAAAATGGCTGCTCGCTTGCTAAGGTTTCAGCCATATCAATTATAACAGTAAAGTTTGTAGGTTTAATCAGTTCTCCCCGAGAGCGGGGGTATTCTTCACCTAGAGCTAAGTCGAGAATCTTAAAATTGTTTTTATACTCGGACTTATCCCCAGGCTTCTTGAACTTTTTGGCGAACATTTTTTAATTGCTTTGGTTCTTGTTTAGCCCAGTCTTTGATTTGGGCTTTCTGCGAAGAGTTAAATAGTGCCTCTTCACCTCTTCCTGGTTTATTATAAAGTCCTATCATTCCCTCTAATTCCCACCGAGTGAATTAGTTATAGAGTGTCTTATAACTTATTCTGAAAATATTCATTAACTCTCTTTTTTTTACTCCTTGCGAAGCTAATATGAGGCAATGTGCTCTCTGACGTACCTGATGATGTCGGCTTGGGCGATGAATTAGAGTCGAGCAATTTAGACAAAAGAGGATTTATTTTCCTGATAAACATCATAGGAAATTCTAATTAACTCATAATTTTGCCTGGAATATCATTCTACTATGTATTTGTGTAATTAATTCTGTCTAATACCAATTCACCATGAAGGTACACGCTCATATAGGCTAAAGTAGAGGACATCCAATATGGCCAACAAATTTCAGGTAGAAATCCAGGAAACGGTTGAGGAACTAGAGCATCGACTCGAACGGGCTATAACCGCAGTAAGTAAAGAAAAATTACTGCTATTATACTTGATTGACACCAAAAAAATCGGTGTTGCTTAATCATGGTATGAAAAAAATAAGTTGAAAATCCAAACGCTTTGTGAATACTGGTTTCTATGACGGGCATATTTAGCCTTTCATACCGTAAATCAGCAACGCCATTATTCCTTCTACTGAAGTTATTGGTTAATTGATATCCGGATTAAAGCAGATTAGTGGGATTGGGATTTTTTAACCGCAGATATCAGCAGATGAACACAGATGCACGCTGATGGGATTTCTGAAGTGTTTCAACTCTGACTTAATTAGCTATTCATCCGCCGGATAAACTCTAAGGGTAAACCGTCTGTATCGGCAATAAAAGCTACTTCGTAAACATTTTGCCCGATCGCCTGTTGAGTCGGTTCTAATAAAACTTTCAAAGCTTGAAAGTGGTTTGGTTGGTCTTTAGCAGCTTCCTCAAACCGCTGTTTCAGAGACTGCAACCAACTCGGCAAATCAGTTGTCGTCTCAGTTAAATCGAAAGATAAATGATAGTATCCAACATAATGCTCGTCACCGAAAGCATCCGGTGCGGGTTTTGGTTCCGGGATTTGAATTAGTTCGATGCGTCCGTTGAGACCTTCCATCCAACAGGCTAAGGTGTAACCTGTGGTAAAGCGATCGCTGACAGTAAATCCCAACTGTTCGTAAAAGGCGATCGCCCGGTGAATGTTAGCAGTGCGAATCGAGGCGTGGTGCATTCAATTTTGGCAGTGGGCAGTGGGCAGTGGGCAGTGGGCAGTGGGCAGTGGGCAGTGGGCAGATGGCAGATGGCAGTAGTTAACAGTCAACAGTTAACAGTCAACAGCTAACAATTCCCTAATGACTAATGACTAATGACTAATGACTATTCAAACAACCGAAAATAGGGATATCTAGTCGGAACTCCCGGCTCTTTTTCCAAATCAAAATTAATCACTTCCCAGCAAGGTTCCTCCTGGGGATCTGGGCTAAAATCCACAGGTAAACCGTACAGCCTGGGGTGCGGCGATTCCGGCTGCCCCCGCCAAGGCGTGCTGCGTTCCAAATAAGTGCTGATTAATTCCCGATAGCGTTGGGCAACGATGACACGAGTTGCTCGGTAGCCTTGAGTATAAAGTCGATCGAGCGCTTCGTGAATTTCAAACCGAATCCCGTCGGGGTGAGTGTGTTGGCGATACCATTCATCCTCCCAGCGGCGCCAATGCCGCCCAGACTGAAGGTGAACCAGTTCCCCCGTTTTTGGATCTGCCTCAAATGCCCCGTGACGCACGCACAAATAGGTATCCGTGAGTGTTAAAGCCGGAATTGTTTGGCGACAGTGGGGACACTGAATTTCCGGGCCAAACATCGGGTATTGCAAGGCAACTTCAATCATTTATTGCGTCCCAGCATATTTATCTGCAAAAGTGGCAAATACTCTTATTATATCCCGTATCAACAACCAGTTAATCTGCTAGAAGTATCACGATCGACCAAAAAGATGAACAATCTCTACGAACCTTTGCCTGCACTTCCTGCCTATTGGCCATTGCCGGATCTCTCCCAAGCTGCTTTTGTCGCTGTTAGCGCTGTTGTCATCGGCAGGGTAGAGGTGGCTGCGGGCGCGAGTATCTGGTACGGGGCTGTGGTGCGGGGGGATGTAGAGCGAATTGCGATCGGCAAAAGTACCAATATCCAAGATGGAGCAATTCTACACGGCGATCCGGGGAAACCGACTATTTTAGAAGATTTTGTCACAGTCGGACACCGAGCGGTGATTCATTCAGCTTACATTGAACGGGGGTGTTTGATCGGGATTGGGGCGATCGTCCTGGACGGAGTGAGAGTGGGCACAGGCTCGATCGTCGGTGCGGGGGCGGTTGTCACCAAAGACGTTCCCCCTCGCACGCTAGTCGCGGGAGTGCCTGCGAAGCGGCTGCGAGACCTGTCAGAGGAGGAATCTGCGGAGTTGGTGGAACACGCTAAGCGTTACGCAAAGTTGGCTTTGGTTCACGGGGGGAAAGGGACTGATTTAGGGTTTAGTTAGTTAGATTTCTTACACTCATTCACCTGGTTGACTGACAAAAGTCAGTCAAGATCGGGATAAAAGCTGACCCAGACTGGATTAAAGAGAAAAAGAGGGATCAACTGTTTTTAACAAAAAAACCAGTATGAATCGAAATGATCGATCGCCCCTCTCATCTTCATC
>JANYGO010000226.1 GCA_025362325.1 Cyanobacteriota bacterium
ATGCTCATGGTCTTTTAATACTTGTTGCAGAGTTTCCTTTGTCTCGGAACTGAGAAAGTTTTTAGCAGGCATTCACTTTTTCTGAATATCATTATGTTATATTATACCAATATGCGTTTTAAATGCACAACAGCTTAACCAATAACTAATAACCAATAACTACGGTATTCTCCAGACTACCAATGCCTTCTATTTCAATGCGGACTCGATCGCCTATTTGCAGCGGCCCTACTCCTTGCGGCGTTCCAGTCAGTATCACATCGCCGGGAATCAGGGTCATTACTTGACTGATGTAGGAGACGATAAAGTCTGGGGAAAATACCATGCGATCGATCTGAGATGACTGTACCGGTCGATCGCTCTCATTGACAAAAGTCTGCAATTGTGCAGCAGGACTCAGTTCGCGGACAATCCAAGGCCCCAAGGGACAAAATGTATCGAACCCTTTGGCCCTCGCCCACTGGTTGTCCCGCTTTTGCAAATCTCTGGCTGTTACGTCATTGGCGATGGTATAGCCCCAAATCTTGCTGTGCGCTTGTTGGGGAGTGCAGTTGGTACAGTGTTCGCCAATTACCAGGGCCAATTCTCCTTCGTAGTCTACCCTTTCCGACTGCTGCGGATAGCGAATCGCTCCACCTGCGGCGATGACAGCGCTGGGAGGCTTAAAAAACAGCAGCGGTTCTTCTGGTACGGGAGTTCCCATCTCGGCGGCGTGATCGACATAATTTTTGCCGACGGCTATAATTTTTGAGGGAGCGCACGGGGCTAGAATTTGGTAAGTATCTGGTGCAAGTTCCACATCAGTTGGTTGTCCTTTTAACCAGGGAGGTGCATCAAATACTTGAACGCTGCGGCTCAGTTGCAGCAAACCGTAATGGATGTGTCCTTGTGTTGTTTTAACTCGAACGTATCGCTGGGCCATACTATTTTAGATTTTAGATTTGGGATTTTAGATTAAATAGGACTTTCAGTAGGATACAGATAAACACGGATCTAGGGATAATTACTGAGAATTTATTACTCGATCGACCTTCTGGATTTTTGCTGTATCATTTCTAACCCGCTTTCCGTGCAAACTCCGTGCAGCGGTTTGTCCCAGGAGTCTACGGGTAGCTGGGCTAGCATGGCAAATTCAAAGATTGTGGCGATCGCAACTTTTGATTCCCACTCAGCTAAACTGAACATTCGATCGTAATAGCCGCCGCCGTAGCCCAAGCGATAGCCGCGAACATCGCAGCCTACCGCGGGTACGAGGATTAAATCTACTTCTGAGTGGTCTATTTTAGGAGCATCAGGCAGCGGTTCGAGTATGCCATAAGCGACCGTATGTAAAGCGTCTCCGGGCTGCCAGACGTGCCAGCATAGGTTTTTGCCGACACAGCGGGGAAATCCCCATTTGCGGGGAGTTACAAATAGGGGACTTAAATCTGGTTCTTGGCGAAAGCTAAAGTAGGCAAGGATTGTTTTTGCTTGGGCAAATAGGGGCGAGTTTTGCAGGTGATTGGAAAGGCGATCGCTCTTTTGTCTCCATTCTTGGGCTGATAAAGATTTGCGGGTGTTCAGGAGCGATCGTCTTAATTCGGTTTTAGTTAATGAAGGTTCAGGAGTATTCATATTTCAGATTAAATCATTTTAAATGAACGCAAAGAATCCTAGGGACTTAGGCTTTGTCTAAGACGTGTCAACTTAACGCTAAAGTCCTTTGTATCTCTTGTTTGTTGCCGAGTCTAGATCCCCCTAAATCCCCCGAAAGCAAGGGGGACTTTGAGAAATGGACGCTTCCCCCCGAATCGTTGCGGGGACTTTGAGAACACTCTTGTCCCCCCCTTCTTAAGGGGGGTTAGGGGGGATCTAGACTCGGCAACAAACAAGATTTGTCAGGGGTTTCAGACTTGAATTTGACACGCCTTAGACAAAGCCTCAGTCCCTACAAATATCACGAGCAATTAACCGGATTAGATAACACATATTGTCTCACCACAGGACAAAGATTGAATACCGTTTCATTATCCATTTCTTCTATTTCAACAAGCGATCGCCTCCCCAAAGATTGCAGCCCGTTGAATAACTCCGAAGGCGATAACTCGGCATCTTGTAGCAATTGCTGTATTGAAACTGGATTCGCTTCGCGGCTGAGTCGGCAGATTAGCTTTTTCTCTAATTCTGACAAACGATTTATCTGCGGGTGCAATGTTGCTGCCAATTCTTCCCCTAAGAATAGCATATCATATTTCAAAAATTCTGCAACCCTACCTCGGAATATTTCTTGAATAGTGGTGGCAACTATTTTCAACCATAATGGATTACCTCGGTAGGCGTTAATTAGGTTTTCCCATGTTTCAGGATTGAGTAAACTTTTTTGTCGGAAAATTTCGGCTGCTGCTGCACCTATGCCTTTGAGTTGCAAGGCGCGAACTGGTGATTTTTCACCTTTTAAGGCGGTAATTTCTCTGGGTGGTTCCCAACTGTTGAGGATTAAACAACTGTTGTGGGTTGTTTCTCCGATTTGTCTGAAGATGATGCTATAATTTTCGCATTCGGGGCGGTAATTTCCTGCTAGTTGTCCGCTGCTGAGAATGGTTTGCACGTCGTCGAGGATAATGAGACAGCGGTTTTTTCGCAGATATTCCATTAACAGGGAAAGTCGATCGGGTATGCTGCGAGGTAGTTCGATTTCGGGTTTATTTAAGAGAAATTCTAGGAGATTTTTTAGGGTTGTTTCTAAGGGTGGGGAGTGGCGGAGACTTCGCCAGATGACGTATTCAAAGTTATGCT
>JANYGO010000135.1 GCA_025362325.1 Cyanobacteriota bacterium
ATCGGCGGTGAAGCCTCCACACCTTCTCCTAGCCCTACTGGTGTTAGTGGCAACTCTAATGGTGGCAATGTTAGCATTACTAGCACTAAGGGAAGTATTTTCATTGGTACAGATGGAATCCGCACCTACTCTTATCCTATAAGTCTATCAGGTACTACTGCGCTTAATGCTAACAGCGGTTCAGTTAAGCTTGAAGCTTCTGGTGATATTACAGTTGATTCTATAGCCGCATTTGCAGGTAAAGGTACTGGTACTGTTTTTAAGTTTGGCTCTGCTACTCCTATTTCTGTAACTGGTACATCCAATGCAGGAAATATCACTATCACTACTAAAAATGGTTCAATTACTATTAATTCAGCTATCGATCTGTCATCTGACAAAGCCACTGGTGGTTCAATTAATTTTCAGGCGGGAGGTAATATCACCACGGGTGAACTCCGCTCGCACGGCTACCAGCAGGGTGGAAGCATAACTCTGAATAGTGGTGGTTTTATAGATACAAAAGCTGGCAGCTTATCGGCATTTTCTGATAAAGGCAATGGCGGTCAAATTAGCTTGGAAGGTGGTAGAAACATTACTACCACCAACATTAGCTCAACTGGCTTCCAAAACGGCGGATCAATTACTTTTAAGAGCGGCGGTGCGATCGATACTACTGCCGGAATCATCAATGCAATGGGCGGCAACAACGGCGGCAATATTTCCCTCGAAGCCACAAAGAATATCACTACAGCCGGAATTGGCAACTCGGCTGTATTATTAAGTGGCTTTAGCGCCAATAGCGGCAATCTTAGCATTAAAAGCGGGGGTGATATCAACACAACTGCCGGGCTAATTATTACGGCGGCGGCAAATGGTAAGGGCGGAGATATTACCATCAATGCTCAAGGAAATGCTTCGACATCGGATATTAATGCCCGTACTTTTGCTCCCAGTATTACGGTGACTGGTGGTAATATTGATGTCAAGGCAAATAGTATTACTGCTAGTGGCAAGGTCGAAACTAACCGGAATAATATTACTTTTAACGATCCGGTAACATTAGGTAACAACTTGTCGGTCAAAATTTTAGAGACTGGCGATATTACTTTTAAGTCTACTGTTGATGGGCCTTATAGTCTGACTGTTCAACCCAAGGCGGGAAGTGTGGATTTTGGTGGGTTTGTTGGCAAAGCGACTCCCCTCAGTAGCGTCAATATTGAAGATGATATCCCCAAAAATTCCGGCGCAATTAACATTATTACAACGAATAATATTACTACTGAAAATATTACCTCAACTGCCGGAATTTTTCTGTTTAGTGATAAGGGAGAAATCACAACAAAAAATCTCGATGCGACTTCCCCGAATAATGGCGGTAATATCACTGTGAACGCTGGTACTAATATTTTGGCGGGCGATATCAATACTTCTGGTGCTAATGGTGGCAGTGTTTTTATTGACGCTACGGGAAGTATTACTGTTGGTAAGATTGACTCTTCGGCACAGGGAAATGCGGGGAATGTCACGGCGTATAACCGCAACACTTCGGGTGATATTAGTGTGAGTGAAGTTAATGCTCAAAGTTTCGGCAGCGGTAGTGGCGGAAATGTTGATATTCAGACGGGAAGGTTTTTTCGATCGCTAAATTCGTTCACAGACAGAAACGGGATCGATGCCAGCATTTCTACCGCTGGAAATCCTGGAGATAGCAACGGCGGTACTATAATTATCAGCCACGGAGGCGCTGGATTGAGACCGTTTATTGTGGGTGATTCTACGACAAATGGAACGACGGGTGCAATTACTAGGGGAAATTCTAATTCAATTCAAACAATTTCGCGGGGTAAGTCCTATCTTTATACTCACAAACAGGATGCCGATCGCCTTCAAATTATCTCGGTTCCTTCACCCGCAACCGCAACACCCCCACCAACAGCGACTCCATCCCCAGCGCCCGCAACCGCAACACCCCCACCAACAGCGACTCCATCCCCAACACCCACAACACCAACTCCCGCACCCGCAACACCAACTCCAGTAACCAGGGTGACTCCATCCCCAGCACCCGCAACACCAACACCGGCGCCCATCGCGACTCCATCCCCAACACCCGCAACTGAAACTCTCACAACGACGGTGATTCCATCTCCAATACTCGAAACCACGGCCTCGCCAATCTCCGAACCCGCGCCGATACCCGGTTTTCCCCTCAACGTCCGACTTCCCCAAACCGGCTATTTGTCCACAATACCGCCCCGCACAGCCCCCACACAGCCCTCAACGCCAACAACACCCGGGGCGATCGATCGCATAACCGCCGCGCCGACAATTCCGCCAATTTCCCAACTCACCGCGGCTCCAAATCTTGCTACTCCCAGCCCGATCGCGCCTCCGAACCCGATCGCGCCAAATCCATCGCCCACCCCTCTTCAACTC